>NZ_JAMYNR010000012.1:0-202963 GCF_040319155.1 Mesorhizobium sp. M0954
GGGGGAGATTGGCAGCTTCGGTGGCAGCGCCTTTCTGCCGGCGGAAGCGATTGCTAAGTTCACAAAGCTCCAATCACTACCGCTGGACTCGTGTTACCCGGTGCCGGACAATACAATACATCTTCATCGACTGAGTCCTTGTGAGGCGGCGCGAAAAAACCATGGCGGATGAAAGACTTCCACGCGATCCCTTGCTGCGCGAGGCCTATGCAAAGGCGTCGCGGGCGGAGGCGGCGGCGCGTCGATTCATTCATCTGCGCGTGCATTCGGCCTATTCGCTGCTCGAAGGTGCCTTGCAGCTCGGCAAGATCGTCGGCCATGCGGTGCAGGACGAATGCCCGGCAATCGCCGTCACCGACACCAACAATCTGTTCGGCGCGCTGGAATTCGCCCAGAAGGCGGTAAAGGATGGCATCCAGCCGATCATCGGCTGCCAGATCGACCTCGCCTTTTCCGGCGAGGCGAGCGACAGCCAGCGCGACCGCAGGCGGCAAGGACCGGAGATGCGGCCGGTCGTCCTGATCGCCGCAACCGAGGCCGGCTACGGCAATCTGGTCAGGCTGGTCAGCCGCGTCTACCTCGAGACACCGCCCGGCGAAGCGGTGCATCTGACGAGCGAGATGCTGCAGGGCCACACCGACGGATTGATCTGCCTTACGGGCGGGCCGCGCGGTCCGATCGGCACTGCCTTGAAACAGGATCGCCGCGAACTCGCCGAGACCCGGCTCTCGGCGCTCAAGAGCCTGTTCGGCGACCGGCTCTATGTCGAGCTTGAGCGCGTGTCCGGCTATGACCGCGCCATCGAGCAGTCGTCGGTCGATCTCGCCTACCGCCACGATCTGCCGCTGGTTGCCACCAACGAGGCGTTTTTCTTCTCTCGTGAAGACTATGAGGCGCATGACGCCCTGATCGCCATCGCCGAAGGTTCCGTGGTTGCGGCCGACAATCGCCGCCGCCTTTCGCCCGACCACTTCCTGAGAAGCCAGGCCGATATGGCGAGGCTGTTCGCCGACCTGCCGGAAGCAATCGACAACACCGTCGAGATCGCGCTGCGCTGCTCGTATTACCCGAAGACCCGCAATCCGATTCTGCCGCGCTTTGCCGGCCGCGATGTCGCCGACGCCGATGCTGCGGTCAAGGCGGAGGCGCAGGAGCTTGCCAGGCAGGCGCATGAAGGGCTAGAGGCGCGGCTGGCGGCGCACGGCCCGACGCCGGGCTACACGGTCGAGCAATATCGCGAAAGGCTGGATTTCGAGCTCGGCGTCATCGAGAAGATGAAATATCCGGGCTATTTCCTGATCGTTGCCGACTTCATCAAATGGGCCAAGGCACAAGGGATTCCGGTCGGCCCGGGCCGCGGTTCGGGCGCCGGCTCGCTGGTCGCCTATGCCACGACCATCACCGACATCGATCCACTGCGTTTTTCGCTGCTGTTCGAGCGCTTCCTCAATCCCGACCGCGTGTCTATGCCCGACTTCGACATCGACTTCTGCCAGGACCGGCGCGAGGAAGTCATCCGCTACGTCCAGCAGAAATACGGCCGCGACCAGGTTGGCCAGATCATCACCTTCGGCACGTTGCAGGCGCGCGCGGTGCTGCGCGACGTCGGCCGCGTGCTGCAGATGCCTTACGGGCAGGTCGACAAGCTGAGCAAGATGGTGCCGTCGAACCCGGCCAATCCGGTCAAGCTCGCCGACGCCATCGCCAACGAGCCGCGCTTTGCCGAAGAGGCGGAGCGTGAGCCGATCGTGCAGACGCTGCTCGATACGGCGCAGAAACTGGAAGGTCTTTATCGGCACGCCTCGACGCACGCCGCCGGCATCGTCATCGGCGACCGGCCGCTGTCGGAGCTGGTGCCGATGTACCGCGATCCGCGCTCGGACATGCCGGTCACGCAGTTCAACATGAAATATGTCGAGCAGGCCGGGCTGGTGAAATTCGACTTCCTTGGCCTGAAGACGCTGACGGTGCTGGACAGGGCCGTCAAGCTGATCCGCCGCCGCGGCATCGAGATCGATCTTGCCCACATTCCGCTCGACGACCCCGAAACCTACGCCATGCTGTCGCGCGGCGAGGTGGTCGGCGTGTTCCAGGTGGAAAGTGCCGGCATGCGCAAGGCGCTGATCGGCATGCGGCCCGACTGTATCGAGGACATTATCGCGCTGGTCGCGCTCTACCGGCCGGGGCCGATGGAGAACATACCGACCTACAACGCCAGAAAGCACGGCGAGGAGGAGATGGCGTCGATCCACCCGAAGATCGACCATCTCGTCAAGGAGACGCAAGGCGTCATCGTCTACCAGGAACAGGTGATGCAGATCGCGCAGGAGCTCTCCGGCTATTCGCTGGGCGAAGCCGATCTGCTGCGCCGCGCCATGGGCAAGAAGATCCGCGCCGAGATGGACAAGCAGCGCGAGCGCTTTGTTTCGGGCGCGGTCGAGCGCGGCGTCGGCAAGCCGCAAGCCGACTTCATCTTCGACCTGCTGGCAAAGTTTGCCGACTACGGTTTCAACAAATCGCATGCCGCCGCCTATGCCGTCGTCTCCTACCAGACCGCCTATCTGAAGGCGCATTACCCCGTCGAATTCCTGGCGGCATCGATGACGCTCGACATGGGCAATACGGACAAGCTCGCCGATTTCCGCCAGGATGCGCTGCGCCTCGGCATCGAGGTGGTGGCGCCGTCGGTCATGACGTCGTTCCGGGATTTCGAGGTCGGCGAGAACCGCATCTTCTATTCGCTGGCCGCGCTCAAGGGCGTCGGCGATGCGGCGGTCGAGCACATCGTCGCCACGCGCGGCGAAAAACCCTTCAAGAGCCTCGCCGATTTCTGTGAAAGGGTCGATCCGAAGATCGTCGGCAAGCGCGTCTTCGAAAGCCTGATCATGGCCGGCGCGCTCGACTGCTTCGGTCATGACCGCGCGGCGATGATGGCCGGCGTCGAGCGGATGATGGGGCTGGCGTCGCTGGCGCAGCAGAATGCCGTCACCGGCCAGCATGACATCTTTGGCGCCTCGCTCGGCGCACAGTCGCAGGCGCTCAACTTGCCGGCGACCGATCCCTGGCTCGCCGCCGACCGCCTGCACCGTGAATTCCAGGTGGTCGGGTTCTATCTCTCGGCGCATCCGCTCGACGAATACAAGGCGGCGCTGCAGAAAATGCGGGTGCAGACCTGGGGCGAGTTTTCGGCCGCCGTCAAACGCGGTGCTGCCGCCGGCCGGCTCGCCGGCACGGTGACCACCAAGCAGGAGCGCAAGACGCGCACCGGCAACAAGATGGGTGTCGTGCAGTTCTCCGACACCTCCGGCCAGTATGAAGCGGTGCTGTTTTCCGAGGGGCTGGCGCAATACCGCGACCTGCTCGAACCCGGCCGCTCGGTGGTGATCACCGTTTCGGCCGAGGACAGGCCTGAAGGCGTCAATCTGCGCATCCAGACCGTGCAGTCGTTGGAGGAAGAGGCAAGCCGTATCCAGAAAGCGTTGCGCATCTTCGTCAGAAATGACGCACCGGCATCGACAATCCAATCGCAGCTTGGCCAGCGTGGCGACAGTCAGGTGAGCATCATCGTCATCAAGGAAGGCGGCGAGGGCGAGGTCGAGATCGAGTTGCCCAACCGCTACCGCGTATCGCCGCAGATCGCGTCGGCGATGCGGGCGGTGCCGGGCGTGGTCGAGGTGGAACTGGTCTAAGAGTTAGCGCACGCTTATGAAGCGGCGATCTCCGCCGGTTGCGGTGCTCTCCGCTGCAGATTGAGCAGATTGCCGAGCAGGATCAGCAGGGCGCCACCGGCGGTGAAGGCGTCGATCTGCTCGTGATAGAGCAGCCATCCGATCACCGCCGACAGCGGCACGCGCAAAAAGTCCATTGGCGAGATGACCGTCGCATCGGCATAGACAAGTGCGCGGGCCATGCAGAAATGCGACGACATGCCGGTGAAGGCGATGAGCAGGATCCACGGCCAGAGCTCAAGCGGCGGGTTGCGCCATTCGTAAAGCGCCGGGACGAGGCCAAGCAGCGACTGGATGATCAACATCCAGAAGATGATGCGCACGACGCTGTCCGTCCGCGTCAGCGACTTGACGAGGACCACCGAGACGCCGAAGCAGACCGCGGCTCCCAGCACGATGACATGTCCCGGATTGACCGCGCCGACGCCCGGACGCACGATGATCACAACGCCGATCAGCCCGAGCACGATTGCCGCCAGCCGTGGCCGGGAGAGCCTTTCGCCGAGGAAAGCGACGGCCAGCAAAGCGGTCCAGATCGGCGTCGTGAATTCAATCGAGATCAGTACCGCAAGCGGGATCAGCGTCAGGGCGTAGAGCCAGGCAGCCTGGCCGGTATAGTGGACGACGTTGCGGGCGATATGAGCCAGCGGGCGTCCGGTGCGCATCGCCGCAAAACCGCCTGACATCATGACCAGCGGCAACAGGATGAAAAAGCCGATCACCGAGCGCAGCTCGAGCACCTGGAAGACGTTTAGTTCGGCCGTCGTGGCACGGCCGGCCACCGACATCGCCAGGAACGAGGCGATCGACAGCGCCATCCAGAACGCGGCCTTGGGGATCGAGGGTGCGGGTGCCATGCGGCTATGTCGCAAGCCGGAGCGCTCATCGCAACCGCTAGCCGACGCATTCGACTGGGCCAGCCGTGCAGCGTTGCAAACAGTGATGTTGAAGCCGGAACCCGCCGCTGAGGGAAGCGTTGGTCCCTCAGTGTTTGCGTGCTGTGTTTTGGATACCAACGAGGAGCGGTCCGATGAAATCACTTGCACGATTTGTACTTGCCGGCTGCCTGACGGCCGGGGCCGGGGCCGGGGCAGCGCATGCCGACGATCCGGATTTTCTTAGCTCATTCCAGGGGAATTTCGCCGGCAAAGGCATCGTCAAGGTGACCACCGATGCGCCGACGGTGAATGTCTCCTGTCATTTCAATTCCGACGCAACGTCGAGCTCGCTATCGCTCGACGGCAGCTGCCGCGGTCTTATCGTGGTAACGCGCGCCATCAGCGCCGATCTCAAATCGAGCGGGACGAAATACACCGGCACCTATGTCGGATCGCGCACCGGGCCGGCGCAATTGAGCGGCAGCCGCTCCGGCAACGCAATCAATCTCGGCATCCGTTGGGCCAAGGAGGTCAATGGCGATCGCAAGGCGCAAATGACGGTCGAGAAGAACGGCGAGAATGGCATGCGGCTGATCGTCGTCGATACCGATCCGAAAACCGGGAAGAGTGTGGTGACCACCCGGATCGATCTGCAGCGCACGTGACTGGGGCAAGTTGATATTCAGGTGAGGCCGGCCTGCGAAAGGCGGTTTCCTGCGCATCCAGTGCTCACGTATTCACAAGTGCGCTCCGCTCCGGTTCTCGGAAACCACCCTTCTCGACTCGGCCTGACCTGAATCTCAAACATGCCGGTATCATTCCTCGACCGGTTCGGGCGGATGGGCATCGCGGCCCTTGCCGAAGGTATAGCCGGTTTCCACCGCCCTGCGGCCGAACTTGCCGCGCAGCGTGTCGATGGCGCCTTCGGCCATGGCGCGCTTGCGTGACTGGACGTCGACCAGATCGGGCGGGTCCGCCCGGTCATCGTCGGAGAGATCGCTGACGCCAATGCCGAGCAGCCGGTATTTCGTGCCATCCGCTTCCTTGCGCAGCAGCTCGAGCCCGGTCTGAAAGATGCGGTCGGCCAGCCGGGTCGGATCGCCGAGCTGGCGATTGCGCGTGCGGATCTTGAAATCCTGGGTCTTCAGCTTGAGGACGACGGTGCGTCCGGCAATGCCGGATTTCTTCAGCCGGGCCGAGACTTTTTCCGACAGCGCCCTCAGCACCGAAACCAGTTCGTCGACGGAGGCGATGTCGGTATCGAAAGTGGTTTCCGCCGAGACGCTTTTCGCGTCCTGGTCGGGAACGACGCGACGGTCGTCCTCGCCGCGCGAAAGCCGGTAGAGCCGGTCGCCCATGACGCCGTAGCGGCGCATCAGATCGCCACGTTCCATGCGCTGCAACTGGCCGATGGTGCGGATGCCGTCGCGCTCGAGGGTGGCGGCAAAGGCCTTGCCGACCCCCCAGATCAGCGTCACCGGCTGCTCGGCCAGGAAGCCGATAGCCTCGGCCTCGCCGATCACCGAAAAGCCGCGCGGCTTGCGGAAGTCCGATGCCACCTTGGCCAGGAACTTGCAGTAGGAAAGACCGGCCGAAACGGTGATGCCGATCTCCTTTTCCACGCCGAGTGCGAAGCGCGCCAGCACCACCGCAGGCGGCAGGCCATGCAGGCGCTCGGTGCCGGCGAGGTCGAGAAAGGCCTCGTCGATCGAGAGCGGCTCGACCAGCGGCGTCAGCGCCTGCATCATAGCGCGCACCTCACGGCCGACGCGGACGTATTTTTCCATGTCCGGCGGCAGGACCACCGCTTCCGGACAGGCTTCGAGCGCCTTGAACATCGGCATTGCCGAGCGCACGCCGTGGATGCGGGCAATGTAGCATGCGGTAGAGACGACGCCGCGCTTGCCGCCGCCGATGATCAATGGCCGGTCCTTCAACGCCGGGTTGTCGCGCTTTTCGACCGCCGCGTAGAACGCGTCGCAATCGATATGCGCAAGGCGCAGCCGGTAGAGCTCCGGATGGCGGGCGAGCCGTGGACTGCCGCAGCGCTCGCAACGGCGTGCCTCGCTGCACTGAAAACTCAGGCAGTCGCGGCAAAAACCGTGTTCGGAATTGTTGACAGGGGCCGCCATCGCTGCGAACATAAAGAGAACAAATGCAATGGTACGTCAGGACGGATGCCACGACAAGGCGGTGGGCCGGGAGAGAGCTCATGAATACGACCATAGCGCCGCTAGTGCCCGAGCTTTGGGCGGATTTCGAAGATCTTTTCGGTAGGCAAGGCGCCTGCTACGGCTGCTGGTGCACACATTTCCGGCTGTCGCCCGCAGCACGCCGCGCGAGCAACCGGGAGCGCAACAAGGACCACATCAAGGCGCGGATCGAGGCCGGGCCGCCGCCCGGCCTGCTGGCTTTCGAGGGTGGCCAGGCGGTCGGCTGGATGCAGATCGGCCCGCGTGCGGACGTGCCCGAATGGAACAACCAGGGCAGGGGGTCGGCGCCGATCGACCCCGCCGACGCCAGCGATCTGGGCGTCTGGGCGATCTCCTGCTTCTTCATCCACACCAAAGCACGCGGCAAGGGCCTGTCGCACCGCCTGGTCCAAGGCGGCATCGAGTTCGCCCGCGAGAACGGCGCGCGGCTGATCGAGGCCTGCCCGATCGACCTGTCGAAGGATTCGCGCTCGATCGGGCTGTTCGTCGGCTCGTCGCGGGTCTTCGACAAGGCCGGGTTCCAGCGATTGGTCGAACGTAAGCCAGGCCGACCGCTGGTGCGGCTGGTGCTTTAGCCGGATGCGCTTTTGGCCTACAGTCGGCGTCTTGCCGCTGTAACGCTGTTTCACTAACACAAGCAATGATTTGGCCCGAGACAACGGAGAATCGACGTGAAGCGTGTATTGCCACTTGTTCTCGCCGTCGCGTTTAGCGCGCCCGCTTTCGCCCAGACCGTCGACAGCCAAGGCGCGAAGAAGCTTACCGATGATCTGGCACATTATTTCGGCAGGCAGGGTTTCGATATCGGGCTGGTGAAAATCACTGCCGACGGCGATGCGTACAAACTCGCCGTCGATTTCAAGCCGCTCGTCGCTTTGCTGTCGAAACAGGATTCCTTCAAGTTCGACGTCACGCCTTACGACATGCGGGTCAAGCCGCGCCAGGACGGGCAGTGGGACGTGTCGGCGGATACGTCGCTGACCGGATCGTTCGATTTCAAGGGGCCTCAAGGGCCGCAGCACATCGACTTTTCGGTGTCGAACAACAAGTTCACCGGTGTATATGATCCGGCCCTGGTGGCCTTCGTCAGCGCCACGGGGTCAATGGACGCTATGACGATGAAAACCCGGGAGCCGAAGCAAGAGGCCGATGTCTCTGCCGGTGCCGGCACCGCCACGCTAAATTCGACGAAATCGGCGAACGGCGGCATCGATTTCACTGTCGCGGAAAAGATCTTGAATTTTGCTGAAGTCCTCAAAATCAACGATCCCGAGCGAGGGTTGAATTTCCCGGTCACCCTCAATGCGCCGGAACTTTCGGTGCATGCAAACGGCAAGGGTGTTCGGACAAAGCCGTTGATGGATCTGCTTGCTTTTGCCGTCGCTAATGAAGACGAGGCGAAACTGAAAGTAAATCAGGCGGAACTTAAGTCACGTCTTCTTGCGGCGTTGCCTGTCTGGGAAAGAATCGACGGAACGTACGCCTTCAAGGATTTCGCAATTGAGAGCCCAGTCGGCAAGTGGGGTGCGAAGCAGTTGGATTTGGCTAGTGGCATGGATGGCGTCTCCCAGAACGGCAAAATCAACTATGGGATCAAGGCCTCCGGTCTGACGATCCCCCGGCAATTGCTGCCCGCCTGGACTGGTCCACTGGTGCCGACGGATATCGACCTCAACTTCGGCGGTGCCAATATCGATCTCGACACGATGGCGAAGAAGGCGATCGAAGCCTTTGATCTCAATAAGAATCCGCCGTTGCCGGGGGAATTCGGCAAGGCTTTGGTCGCCGATTTCAAGGCCAAGAAACCCAAAGTAATCCTCGGCCACTCGACCGTGAAGAATGGCGACGTCGAAGTCGCCATGGAAGGCGAGATGACTTTCCCGGGCGGCGAAAAGCCTGATGCGACCGTGACCGTCGCTGTGGCCGGCTACGACAGGATCGTCGATGCCTTGAAGGAAGGCGCCAAGAGCGATGAGCAGATGGCGCAGGCCTTCCCCTTTGCGCTGGCCGTCAAAGGTTTTGGCAAGACGATGCCGGATGGCCGGCTGGAATGGGTGATCAACACCAAGGCCGATGGGTCCGTTGCGGTCAACGGCGCCATGCTGAAGGGGCCGGATGAAGTCCAGGACGACAGCGCCGGCCAGGATGACAACTCGGGCGATGATGGCGCGAATGGAACGGACAATTCGACCGGGGGCGAGGATTCGGACGGCGGCGACAATGGCGGGGCAGGACCGAAGCTGCAGCCCTGAGCGCTCGCATTAAAGCCCCAGAGCGCTCGCGATCTTCGGCGCGGCGTCGCGCCAGTCTTCGACGACTCTGACGCCGTCCGGCGGCGGCGGCAGGAAAGCGCGCAGCGAATTGTCGGCCATCAGATGGAAGAGATACGCATCGGCGACCGAGTTCTGCACCGACACAAGATTGGACGGCTGATCGTCGACGAAAGCGACCGGGCGGCCCTTGTTGCCGCGCAATTTGGCCACCGCCGGTCCCTTGGCCATTTCGGTGGTCAAAAGCGGGTAGGGCAATCCGAGCGCGTCGAGATGCGCACGGCGCACCACGCGGTGCTTGTGCGGCATGGCGGTTAGCAGAACGATCTCGGCGCTGTCGCTAAGCGCTGCAAGAGCATCCTCGGCACCGTCGGTGATGCTTTGCCAATCGGCCTGGGCGTCAAAGAATTCCCCCAGAAGTGCCGTAACCTCGGGCTGTTCGATCAAACGGCCGCTCGCCGTTTCGGTGATGTTGCCGGTGAGGCGGAAGGAAGCCAGCGTCAGGCCGAAGCCGCGCGATTTGAGGAAATGCGGAAACGGCCGGATGAATTCGAGCACGACGTCGTCGACGTCGAGCACCAGCAGCGGCCGGTCGTCGTCGGCCAGCTCCTCGATCTGCCGCGCCGTCTCGGGATCGTCGCTCATACCGAATGCTCATGATTGTCGTCGCCGAGCGGCAGCGCCCGCAATGCCTTGCCGACTGCGGCCGGCGGCGTCCCGGTCTCCTCGGAAAAACGCATCAGCGTCGGCTCGTGGGCAAGGATGAACTGCAGCACGCCGGCCAGGAATCCAGGCTCGCCCGCCGCCCGGCGGATGGAATGGGCTTCGATGCCGGTGATCGCCAGGAAGCGGGGCAGAAGTTCCGGATCGGCGGCGACGAAGCCCAACGCCTTTACGGCAATGGTTTCCGCTTCCTCGCGCATTGACGCTGCGTTTGCCATCGCTACCTTCCTTCATGGGCGGAATCGTTATGTTTTCGCAGTAGTGGCAAGTGTCGCCGGCAGCAAGCTCGCCCACCTGGAATCCGAACGCTTTTAGGGCGGCCGGTTTGCGTTTCGTCAATCATATTGCCGTATAGTGGGAACAGGTTTGGTGCGTGCCGACAAGGGGCGCATGACGGCACCCTTCGAGTGGAAGGTCAGCCGGGACGGGAAATCGATGCCAAAGAAGGTTATGATCGTCGAAGACAACGAGCTCAACATGAAGCTCTTTCGCGACCTCATCGAAGCGAGCGGCTACGAGACGGTGCGCACACGCAACGGCCTGGAAGCGCTGGATCTGGCGCGGCAGCACAGGCCGGACCTCATCCTGATGGACATCCAGCTGCCGGAAGTGTCGGGCCTCGAGGTCACCAAATGGCTGAAGGAGGACGATGATCTCCACGTCATCCCGGTCATCGCCGTCACCGCCTTCGCGATGAAGGGGGACGAGGAGCGCATTCGCCAGGGCGGCTGCGAGGCATATATCTCCAAGCCGATCTCGGTGCCGCGTTTCATCGAAACCATCAAATCCTACCTGGGCGATGCCTGATGTACCTTCTCAGCCGAGCCGGAGCTTTGTGAAATGACCGCGCGGATCCTCGTCGTCGACGACATCCCAGCCAATGTCAGGCTGCTGGAGGTTCGGCTGCTCGCCGAATATTTCGAGGTCCTGACCGCCACCAACGGGCCGGACGCGATCGAGATCTGCGAGAACGGCAAGGTCGACGTCGTGCTGCTCGACGTGATGATGCCCGATATGGACGGGTTCGAGGTCTGCCGGCGGCTGAAGGGCGACCCGGCGACATCGCACATCCCTGTCGTGATGATCACCGCGCTCGACCAGGTTTCGGACCGGGTGCGCGGCCTCGAGGCCGGCGCCGACGATTTTTTGACCAAGCCGGTCAACGATCTGCAGTTGATGACGCGCGTCAAGAGCCTGGTCAGGCTGAAATCGCTGACCGACGAGCTGCGGCTGCGCGCCTCGACGACACGCAATATCGGCATCGAGGAGCTTTTGAGCCGCAACTTCGCTACCGACGATGCGGTGCCGAAGGTGCTGCTGGTCGACGAGCGCAAATCCTCGTTCGAGCGCATCCAGAAGATGCTGCGCGGCAGTGCCGATCTCGACGTCGCCAACGATCCGCATGCAGGCTTCTTCCAGGCCGCCGAGCAGCCGTATGAATGCGTGATGATCTCGACGGCCTTCGCCGATTTCGACCCGCTGAGGCTCTGCTCGCAATTGCGCTCGCTCGATCGCACCCGTTTCCTGCCGATCATCCTTCTGGCGGACGAGGGCGAGGAGGGGCGTATCATCCGCGGCCTCGAACTCGGCATCAATGATTATCTGATGCGGCCGATCGACCAGCAGGAGCTGACCGCGCGGCTGCGTACGCAGGTGCGCCGCAAGCGCTACAACGACCAGCTTCGCGCCAGCGTCACCCAGACCATCGAGATGGCGGTGACCGATGCCCTGACCGGCCTGCACAACCGGCGCTATCTCGACAGCCATCTGCAGACGCTGTTCGACCGCGCCGTGGCACGGCGCCGGCCGCTGTCGGTGATGATCACCGATCTGGACCGCTTCAAGAGCATCAATGACGCGCATGGCCATGACGGCGGCGACGACGTGCTGCGCGAATTCGCGCGGCGGCTGCGCAAGAATGTGCGCGGCATCGACCTAGCCTGCCGCTTCGGCGGCGAGGAGTTCGTCGTGGTGATGCCGGACACCGACGGCGCGGTGGCCGAAAAGGTCGCCGAGCGCATTCGCGCCGAAATCGCCCAACTGCCGTTTCCCGTCGGCGCCGAAGGCAAAGCCGTCGAAGTCACCGTCAGCGTCGGCGTTTCGTCGGTGCTGAAAGGGGTGGACACGGTCTCCGCGCTAATGAAACGCGCCGACCTTGCGCTCTACGAAGCCAAGAGCGGCGGCCGCAATCGCGTCGTCGCCAAGGCGGCTTAGCACCGAACACCAATTGCCGGGTCAACGCGACAAGGTTACGAATTTACCTTAATCCAAGCGATTTGCGAGGCTTGGTTAAGAAACGGTTGATTTCCATAAGTTGTTGCGCAAATGTGCAGCCCTTAGACGTAACCGGCACGAGGCTAGATCGCCGGTTCGACCCGAAGAATACCCCATGATGCTCAGGTCCGCCGCATCTCCTGGGTCCGTGGGGTCGGCCGGCCGGCGCTGGCACATAGTGGCCTCCTCGTACCGCTGCCAAACGCCGGCCGGCCCCCAATTTTCAGAACACATCAGGATTCTACGCCAAGACCCGGAAAACGCTTGGTTTTTGTTGCGGCAGCGACAGCGCCCTTTGAAATAGCCGGCTGGGCAGGGCGTATGCGCCCGCAGTCGATTGACAGGCCCCTGTCTTCTATGCAGAAATTGGTTGGACCATTGAGCCATTTGGTGACCCGTTGGCATGACCGAATTCGGCCTTTCCCCCATACAGGCAACTGCTCGTGACGACGCGGTGCTCAAGGCGCTGGCCGGCTTTGTGATGCGGGAAGCTCTCGGGCCCGGCCAGAGACTGCCGACCGAACGAATCCTTGCCGAGCGCCTCAAGGTGAGCCGCAACACCGTGCGCGAGGCGTTGACGCGGTGGGAAGGGCTCGGCCTGGTCGAACGGCGCCAAGGCAGCGGCACCTATCTCAAGGGAGTGGTCTCGCTGGACATGCTGCACATGCCGCTGACGCTGGCCGGCGGCAATGATTTCACCAGCCTGATGCAGACGCTGGAAATCCGCCGGGCGCTGGAAGCGGAAGCCGCCGCCCTGTGCGCCGTCCGCGCGGGCCAGGCAGATCTCGTCGAGATCGGGCGCAAGCTCGACATTATGGAGCAGGCCTTCCACACCCGCGCCGGGATGTCGGCGGAGGAGGACTGGGAATTCCACCAGTCGATCTACCGCAGTTCCGGCAATCCGCTGTTCGAGCAGATCATCGCCGCCATGCACGAACTGTTCCATCGTTTCTGGGAGCATCCGCTCGGCGTTCGTGATTTCGGCCACGCCAGCTTTCCTTACCACCGCACCATCTACGAACGCATTGCCGCGCACGATCCGGAGGGGGCCCGGGCCGAGGCGCTCAAGCTGATCGCCACCGTCGAGGACGATCTGAAGCGCGGCGCGGCCAAACTCGAACTTTCAGGCCAGAAATGAGCGATCATCCCGCCGGTTTCGAAAACGACTATCTCGCCGAGGCAGCGACGCTTCTCGCCCATGACGAGCCTTTCCCCGGCGGCGCGGTGGTCCCGCCGATCTACCAGACTTCGCTCTTCACCTTCGCCAACTATTCCGAGATGGCCGACACATTCGCCGGCAGGCGACGTCAGCCGATCTATTCGCGCGGCGACAACCCGACGGTCATGGAGTTCGAGGCGCGTGTCGCCGCTCTCGAAGGCGCGGAGGCCGCGCGCGGCTTTTCCAGCGGCATGGCGGCGATCAGCGCCACGGTGCTTGCTTTCGTCGGCGCCGGTGAGCGCATGGTTGTCGTGCGCAATTGCTACGGCGATGCCTACCGGCTGTTCGAACGGCTTTTGCCACGGCTCAACATCAAGGTCGACTATGTCGACGGTGCCGATCCGGACGCGGTCGCGGCAGCACTTCCCGGCGCCAAGCTGCTCTACCTGGAAAGCCCGACGTCGATGATGTTCGAGCTCCAGGACATAACCCAGCTCGCGCGGCTGGCCAAAGAGCAGGGCATCATCACCTCGATCGACAATTCCTGGGCGACGCCGGTGTTCCAGAAGCCGATTTCGCACGGTGTCGACCTGGTGCTGCATTCGGCCTCGAAATATCTCGGCGGCCACAGCGACACCGTCGCCGGTGTGGTGGCCGGTTCGGCCGCCCATATCCGACATATCAACGAGCAGACCTATTCCTATCTCGGCGGCAAACTTTCGCCTTTCGAGGCCTGGCTGTTGCTGCGTGGCCTGCGCACATTGCCGCTGCGGTTGCCGCACCACATGAAGAGCGGGCTGACCATCGCCGAACGGCTGAAAGCGCATGACCATGTCGAGCGGGTCAACCACCCGGCCTATTCCAACCATCCAGGCAAGGCGACGCTTGCCGGCTATGCCGGGCTGTTCTCGTTCGAAGTGACGGAAGACGTCGACATCCCGGCTTTCGTCGATGCGCTGAAACTCTTTCGCATCGGCGTCAGCTGGGGCGGCCATGAGAGCCTGGTCGTTCCGGCAAAGGCCTCGCTCGAGCAGACGCCGGGCCTGAATTCGATGGCGCGCTTCGGCGTCAGCCCACGAACCATCCGCTTCAGTGTCGGATTGGAAAGTGTCGAAGACTTGTGGGCGGATGTTGCCCGGGCCTTCGACAGAGCAAAAAGATAAAGGAGCCGTTCAAAATGGGAGTGCTGAACATGAAAAAACTGAGCATCCTTCTTGGTGCCGTCTTGGGTCTGGCGATTTCCGCTGGCAGCGTGCTGGCCGATTCCACGGTCAAGATGGTCGAGGTCATCACCAGCCCGCCGCGTACCGAATTCCTCAAGAAGCAGATCGCCGAATTCGAGGCGGCCAATCCGGGTGTCAAGGTCGAGCTGGTATCGCTGCCCTGGGGCCAGGCGTTCGAGAAGTTCCTCACCATGGTGCAGGCCGGCGACACGCCCGACATCGTCGAGATGCCGGAGCGCTGGATGGGCCTCTATGCGACCAACGGCCAGCTCGAGGATCTCGGGCCATACATGGCCAAATGGGACGATGCCAAAACGCTTGGCGAGCGTGCCAAGCAGTTCGGCTCGACGGTCGATAACAAGCAGTACATGATCCCTTACGGCTATTACCTGAACGCGCTGTTCTGGAACAAGAAGCTGTTCAAGGAGGCCGGTCTGGACGGTCCGCCGGCGACGCTCGATGAATTCGTCGAGGACTCCAAAAAAATCTCGGCGATACCGGGCAAATATGGCTACTGCCTGCGCGGCGGCCCGGGCGCCTTCAACGGCATGCATATGTTCATGAACATCGCAGCCGGCAAGGGCGGCTATTTCAACGAGGACGGCACCTCGACCATCAATGAGGAAGGCTCGGTCAAGGGCCTGCAGATGCTCGCCGACATGTACAAGAACGGCCTGGCGCCGAAAGATGCGGTGAGCTGGGGTTTTAACGAGACCGTCACCGGGTTCTACAGCGGCACCTGCGCCATGCTGAACCAGGATCCCGACGCGCTGCTCGGCATCGCCGACAAGATGAGCGCCGACGATTTCGCCGTGGCGCCGATGCCGGTCGGACCGAGCGGCAAATCCTATCCGACGCTCGGTTATGCCGGCTGGGCGATGTTCGCCAATTCCCAGCACAAGGACGATGCATGGAAGCTGATGGCGACGCTGTTGTCGCCCAAGGACAATCTGGAATGGGCAAAGGAAGTCGGCGTCATTCCAATCCACAACGGCGCCGACCAGGACGCCCACTTCAGGACCGAGCAGTTCAAAGGCTGGTTCGAGGAACTGAACAACGGCGACAAATACGAGATGGTGACGCCGCCGACTCACCTGGAAAACCTTGGCAATTTCGTAGACCAGGTGGCGATCAAGAATTTTCAGGAAGTGCTGCTTGGCCAGAAAGCGGCCAAGGACGTGGCTGACGAATGGGCCAAGTTCCTGACCAAAGAACAGCAGGACTGGCTGGCCAAGAACAAGAAATAGCTCTTCTTCCTTCTCCCGTTCACGGGGAGAAGGTGTCACGAAGTGACGGATGAGGGCGGCGCCAACCCGTCGTGGCTCGTGTTGCCTCTCATCTGCCTGCCCGTCCTCCGCAGCAGCTGCGCTGCAGCTGCGGAGGGTGGACCGGCATCTCCCCGTAAACGGGGAAGGCGCTGTCGCCAGCCCGTGCTTACCCAGGAGACGATCCAGTACCAATGACCTATGCCGTGTCCGAAATCCGATCCGCCGGCAGGCCGCGAAAGAAGCGGCTATCCCATGCCGTGATCGAGCCTTGGCTCTATCTCAGCCCGGCGATCGCGCTGCTGGTCGTCGTGCTCCTGGTGCCGCTGGTTATCGGTGTCGGCTACTCGTTCCGCAAATTCTCCGCTTTCAAATCCGAATATGTCTGGCTTGGGCAGTATCAGGCGATGCTGTCGGATCCTGTGCTCGGGCAGGCGCTCGTCAACACGCTATGGTGGACGGCAGCCAGCCTGTTCTTCCAATTTTTCCTTGGACTTGGCCTGGCGCTGCTGCTCGATACGCCGTTCCGGGGCAGAAAGATCGTGCAGGCCGTGGTGTTCCTGCCTTGGGCGGTACCGTCCTTCCTCTCGGGCCTGACCTGGGCCTGGCTGTTCAACCCGATCATCGGGCCGCTGCCGCATTGGCTCTACGCCTTGGGGCTGAAAGCCGAGCCAACCAACGTGCTCTCCGATCCCTCGACAGCCATGTGGGGGCCGATCGTCGCCAATGTCTGGTTCGGCATTCCCTTTTTTGCCATCACCCTTTTGGCGGCGTTGAAGTCGATCCCGTCAGAACTGCATGAGGCGGCGGCGATCGACGGCGCCTCGCCGTGGCAGCGCTTCACCAAGGTGACGCTGCCGTTCCTGGCGCCGACCATCGTCATTACCGTCATGCTGCGCACGATATGGATCGCCACATTCGCCGACCTGATCTTCGTCATGACCGAAGGCGGGCCTGCCGGTTCGACCGCCACAGTGCCGGTCTATATCTATGTCAGCGCGTTCAAGTCGCTGGACAAAGGCTATGCCTCCGCAGTGGCGGTCCTGCTGCTTGTGCTGCTCATCGTCTACGCGGTTGCGCTTATCGGCATCCGCCGTTCGCTGGTGAGGCACGTCTGATGATTGCCGGACGCTCCGCTTCCTCGCGCGTCCTCGGCGGTATCGGCCTTTACGGCGCCATCGCCGCCTATATGGCCTTCGCGTTGTTCCCGATCTTCTGGACGTTGAAGATCTCGGTTACGCCGGAGCGGCTGCTCTATTCCGAAGGCATCACTTTCTGGCCGTCGCAAGCGACGCTGCAGAACTTCGTCACCGTGCTCGAAGCCACCGATTTCCCGCGCTACTTCCTGAACAGCGTTATCGTTTCGGTGTCGACGGCAGCCTTCGTAACGGTCATTGCCACGCTGGCCGGCTACGCCATGTCGCGATTTTCCTTCCGCGGCAAGGCGACCCTGGCCATCCTGCTTTTGCTCACCCAGACTTTTCCGCTGGTGATGGTCATTCCGCCGATCTACCGCATCATGGGGCAGATCGGCCTCATCAACAGCCTGACCGGCCTCGTCATCATCTACACCGCGTTCAATACGGCCTTTGCGACCTTCCTGATGCAATCTTTCTTCGACGGCATCCCGCGAGACCTGGAAGAGGCAGCGATGATCGACGGCTGCACGCGCCTGCAGGCGATGCGCAAGGTGATCGTGCCGCTGACGCTGCCCGGCATGGGCGCGACGCTCGGCTTCGTCTTTACCGCCGCCTGGAGCGAGTTGCTGTTTGCGCTGATGCTGATTTCCAGCGACGACCAGAAGACCTTCGCGGTCGGCCTGCTCACCTATATCGGCAAATTCGCGGTCGACTGGGGACAGATGATGGCGGCTTCCATCCTGGCGCTGATCCCGGTCTGCGTCTTCTTTGCCTTCCTGCAACGCTACCTCGTCACCGGCCTTACCGCCGGCGCCGTCAAGGGATAGATCGATGGCCTCCGTTACACTCGACAAAGTCCGCAAAGACTATGGAGCGGTGCGCGTTCTGCACGCAGTCGATCTCGAAATCGCCGACGGCGAGTTCGTCGTTCTGGTCGGTCCGTCCGGCTGCGGGAAGTCGACACTGCTGCGTATGATCGCCGGGCTGGAGGAGGTCTCCGACGGCGAAATCCATATTGGTGAGCGCCTGGTCAACGATATTGCGCCAAAGGACCGCGACATTGCCATGGTATTCCAGTCCTACGCGCTCTATCCGCACATGGACGTGTCGAAGAACATGGGCTTCAGCCTGATGCTGAGAAAGGCCGGGAAGCCGGCGATCGATGCAAGGGTGGACAGTGCCGCCAAGCGGCTCGGGCTCGATGCGCTTCTGCAGCGCCTGCCTCGGCAATTGTCCGGCGGCCAGCGTCAGCGCGTCGCCATGGGCCGTGCCATCGTACGCGACCCGAAGGTCTTTCTCTTCGACGAGCCGCTTTCGAACCTCGATGCCAAGCTGCGCGTTCACATGCGTGCCGAGATCAAGGCGCTGCACCAGCAATTGAAGACCACTTCAGTCTATGTCACCCACGACCAGACCGAAGCGATGACAATGGCCGACCGCATCGTCGTCATGCATGACGGCCTCGTCCAGCAGGTCGGTGTGCCGCTCGATCTGTACGACCGGCCGGTCAACATGTTCGTCGCCGGGTTCATCGGCTCGCCCGGCATGAATTTTCTGTCTGCCGTGGTTGAAAAGGGCGCCAAGCCGGATGCCATCCTGGCCGACGGCCAGAAGCTGAGGCTGCCGGACGGCCTGCCGCTCAGGGATGGCGATGCGATCACCGTCGGCTTGCGGCCCGAGCATATCCGGCTCGCCGACAATGGCGCGCTGAAGGGCGAGGTGGGTGTCGTGGAGCCGCTCGGCCTGTCCACCCAGTTCTATGCCAGGCTTGCCGGCCAGCAGGTCTGCGTGTTTGCCATGGGCCGGGCCAGCGTGAAGCCGGGTGAGGCCGTGCGCCTGTCGGCTGATCCGGCATCGCTCCATCTGTTCGATCCGGCAAGCGGCGATCGCATCGGCTAGCCCTGTATCCCCGAAATGAAAAACGCCGCCCGGAAGGCGGCGTTTCGGTACTGCGAGAGAAAACCCGATTACTTGATCTTGGTTTCCTTGAATTCGACGTGCTTCTTGGCGACCGGGTCGTATTTGCGGAACGACAGCTTGTCCGTCTTGGTGCGGCTGTTTTTGCTGGTCACGTAGAAGAAACCGGTGTCGGCGGTCGACAGAAGCTTGATTTTGATGTTTGCGGCTTTGGCCATGATGTTCGTCCGTTGAATGTTCGTGGAGTTTTGGCCGCTGGAGCACGGGAAACACCCGGACGCGGGAAACTTGCCGCGACACATAAAGAACGCGCCCGGAAAGTCAACCCTTGTCCAGGTTCTGTGTCGTAAGCAGATGAGTTGTCCGGATTAGGTAGCACATGAGTTGTCCGGGTTTATGCCAGCCGATGGAGGCTGGGGACGAAGCGGACATTGAGTGCTACCAAAACCCGACAAGTTGATTGGGTGCCGACAGCCGCGGGAGGCTCCTGTGTGCCTCCGGCCGTCCTCTGGGTGGCGTCTCAGTTTGAATGCTGGCTATGAATATCGAGCGATGGACGGCTGATCGATCACCCAAAGCCAGTTCCCGTCACCTTGCCGGCGAGCGATTTCCGCAGTAACGGTGCCGTCGGCAAGGCGCGTGGAAGTGAGCGCCAAATCCCTGTTGATGATAGCCGGACGCTGATCTCCGAGATCAAACTTTCGTCCCGCTGCCACCAACTTGGCGTAAAATCGGCGGATGGCATCTCTGCCGCAGGCCAACTGTCCGTTGCCGGTATCGAGGATGGCACCGGGTTCGTAAAGAGCAGCCACTCCTTCCGCGTCTCCCGCTTGCTCGCGAGAAACCAATAGCCGCGCCAGGTCCTGGGGATCGCTTGCCGGTTTGCGGTTTGCTTCATCATTCATCGGCAGGCTTCCTGACAGCCAGATTCAAACCGAGATACGACCAGGTTCCGGTCACTCCGCCGCGACGGTTTCCGGTTGTAACGCCTTCTTCCAGTCTCCCGTCGTGTTCCACCAGCGGTTCGGGTTGGTGCGGTCGTCGAGACCCTTGGAGCGGCTGGCAAGCAGTGGCTGAATGCGGATCACCGGTTCCTGATAGCTGTGAACCTGATAAATCGCCTCGACGACGCGTGCGGCGAGCTTCTGGTCATCAGGCAGTTCGAACGACACCTCGACAGTCCCCGACCGCCTGCGCAATTCCGTCTCGGCGCCGGCGGCGGCACCTTCAAGCGGCCGGTAACGTTCGATGCCGTCCGCCGACTGAAAGGCATTGCTGTCATATTTGCCCATTTCGAGCGGCGCGATCGCGACCACCGCCTCCATGATGCGGTCGACATCGGCTGCCGGTGCCTGAAAGGTCACCAGCAGCAGCAATTCCATCCGCAGCGATTTCGTTTCAAAGCCACTATCGATCATCCGAGGTCTCCCTGCTTATGCACTTTGGGGGAGCATATACTCGAGCCCTCCTGACATGGTTGTGTCAGGAGTTGGTCAGCAGTGGGAGCGATGTCGGCAGCTGGGCCGACTCAGAGGATTTTGCGGAGCAGCCTGGTGCCGACCAGCACGATATAGCAGGCGAAGAACAGGCCGAGCGCCCAACCGAAGCCCGACGGACCGAAAGCGTCCATGCCGATGCCGATCGCCTGCGGGCCAAGCACCATGCCGACGCCGTAGCAGAGCACGAAGGCGGCGTTGGCGGAGGCCAATTCGTGGCCGGAAAGCTGCGAGCCGAGATGCGCCAGGCCGATTGTGTACATGGCAGCGACCACACCGCCCCAGACGAACAGAAGCGCTGCCATCAAATGCCAGTTCTGCGCGAAGTACGGCATGAAGACCGTGCCGGCAAGCCCGACGGTGGCACAGGCCATCAGCAGATAGCGACGGTCGCTTACGCGGTCGCTGATCATGCCGATCGGGATCTGCAACAGCACGTTGCCAAGCCCGATCATGGTGAGCAAAAGGGCGGCGTCCGCCTCTGAGTAGCCGATGCGGCTACCGTAGACCGGGAACAGTGCAAAGCCGCCGGTCTCGACCGCGCCGAACACCAGCACGGCCGCGGTCGCCGTCGGCACCAGCCAGATGTAACGCAGGAAATTGCTGGTTTCGCCGTCCGAGACGATCGTCGGGCTCTCGTTGCGTGCCGCCAGGACCGGTATGGCAGCGAGCGTAACCAAGGCGATGGTAACGCCGAAGGGCAGGAAGCCACTGCTGCCGAGATGGGCGAACAGCCAAGGCCCGGCGGCAAAGCCGAGAGACAGCACGGTGGCATAGATGCCGAGGACCAGTCCGCGCCGGTGTGGCGGCGCCGAGGTGCTGATCCAGAATTCCGACAGGATGAACAGTACCGTCAGCGCGATATGCAGCAGCACGCGCAGCGGAAACCACATCCAGAAAGCTGGCGCGAAATGGAAACCGACAAAGGCCAGCGCCCCGGCGGCGATCATGGCAAGCATCGTCCAGGCGACCCCGAACCGCATGGCAAGCGGGGTGGCGAGCGGCGCGCCGGCGATAGAGGCGAGGCCGGCGACCGCGGTGTTGAGACCGATCATCGACGCGGAATGGCCACGCGTTTCCAGGATCACGCTGAGCAGCGGCATGCCAAGGCCGATGGCAATGCCGACGACGCTGATCGACGAGATCGCCGCGACCATCGGCAGCCAGTGTACGCGTTCCTTGCCCTGCGGCTGGGTATCGACTGTCATGGAATGCCTGGCTGCTCTAGAGAATTTCGCGGACGAAGCGATTGCGGACAAGCCGGTAGAACGGCACGGGACTGCCGGGGCTCAGCAACGGATCCCAGGCGAGCCGCATTTCCAGTTCCTCCAGGACCGTGCGCGTGATGTCTGGAATATCGGCTTGCCTGGCCTTGGCCAGCGGCAGCCAAACGACGTCCTCCAACTCGTTGGTCGGACCGCCACCCGGCAGTTCAACGGCGACATCGTCGCGCCATGCGGCGAGAAAGCGCGTATCGAAGCGGCGCACCCGGTTGGGCGGGGTGATGGCGCGTGCGACGAAGCGCAGCGCTTGCAGTGATGGGATGACCCCGTGTTCGACAAAGCCCTGCCAGTCGCGCCTGGCGGTTGCGAACACGCCTTTTTGACCGATCAGCAGGCCGGCCTCCTCATAGGTTTCGCGGATTGCCGACAGGGCAATCGCGCGGGCGCGAGCCGGGCTGGTGCGACCGATATCAGCGGTCAATCTCGCTTCTTCCTCGGGATGAAGTGCGGTGGCTATTGAGATGCGGCTGTCGGCCGGATCTGTGCGGCCGCCAGGAAACACGAATTTTCCCGGCATGAAGGCATGACCGGCGTGGCGCCGGCCCATCAGCACCAGGAATTCGTCGCCTTTGCGGTCGAGCAGGATCAGCGTCGCGGCGTCGCGTGGGCGTATAGGCTTGGCCTCGAGCGCGATCCGCTCAACCTTGTCGACTTCCGCCTTGGTCATAACGTCCATGCGGTCGACCTAGCGGAATCTTCTCCGATGCGAAAGTGGCGTCCAGCCATGCCGATTGCGCCAGCCTCGGTTTCAAGCCTCGGGATGCGACTCGATCAGATCTTCTTCACCGCCAAAGCCGTGCATATAAAACGCCCATTGCAGGCCGATGACAGCGCCCTTGACCGGTTGCAGCAGGACGACGGCCAGAATGATGGTCAATGGCACCCAGATGGCGATGTGCTGCCAGGTAGATAGCGTCGAGGTCGCCTCGACACCCATGAAGGCCCCGAGCACGATGTGGCCGACAATGACGACCACGAGATAGGCCGGCAGGTCGTCGGCGCGATGGTGGTGGAGCTCCTCGCCGCAATGATCGCATTTGTCGACGGTCTTGACGAAGGCGCGAAACAGCTTGCCCTCGCCGCAATGCGGGCAGCGGCCGAGCATACCGCGCTTCATTGCCGTCCATAGCGGCCGGGCGGTCCGGCCCGAGTGATGTTCGCCACCGAAAATCCGTTCTTCCACCTGCAGTTCTGTGGGCATTACCGTCTCCTGCCGCGCGAGCCTGGACGCGATTGCGACGCCCGGGCGCGGCCTTTGGCCTTGTGGAACGACCGTTTGGAGCCGGGCAGCGGCTTTGGCTCGGTCAGCATCTCGAAACGCATCGCGCCGGCCATCGGCGCCACCTCGATCAGGCGAACCTCGACGCGATCAGCAAGCTGATAGCCCTTGCCGGTGCGTTCTCCGAAAAGCGATCGAGCAGTTTCGTCGTATATATAGTAGTCGCCGCCCAGGGTTGAAACCGGAATGAAGCCATCCGCGCCGTACTGCGGCAATTGGACAAACAGGCCCGATTTGGTGACGCCCGAGATGCGGGCGTCGAAACGGTCGTCGATGCGCTCGGCGAGAAAGGCGGCGATCAGCCGGTCGACCGTGTCGCGCTCGGCGGCCATCGCGCGCCGCTCGGTCGCCGAAATCAGCGCCGAGACCTCTTCCAGCCGCTCCGCCTCGTCCTGCGTCAGGCCCCCCGGACCAAGGCCGAGTGCGGCAATCAGCCCACGATGCACGATCAGGTCGGCATAGCGACGGATCGGCGAGGTGAAATGCGCGTAGCGCTTCAGGTTGAGGCCGAAATGGCCGATATTGGCGGGCGAATATTCGGCCTGGCTCTGCGAGCGCAGCACCACTTCGTTGACCAGCCCCTCATTATCGGCGCCGCGCACGCGAGCGAGGATGCCGTTGAACTGGTTCGGCAGCATTTGCGCGCCGCGCGCCAGCGACAGGCCGAGCGTCTGCAGGAATTCACGCAGCGATTCCTGCTTGGCGAGCGAGGGCGCATCGTGGATGCGGTAGACCAGCGCCTGGCGCTTCGCCTCGAGTGTCTCGGCGGCGGCGACATTGGCCTGGATCATGAACTCTTCGATCAGTTTGTGCGCGTCGAGCCGCTCCGGCACGACGACCTTGTCGACGGTGCCGTCCTGCTTGAGCAGGATCTTGCGCTCGGGCAGATCGAGTTCGAGCGGCTGGCGGGTGTCGCGGCCGCGCTTCAGGATCGCGTAGGCGTCCCATAGCGGCTTCAGCACCGTATCGAGGATCGGGCCAGTCGTGTCGTCCGGTGCGCCGTCGATCGCCGCTTGCGCCTGCTGATAGGCGAGTTTCGCCGCCGACTTCATCATGACGCGATGGAAGGAATGTCTGAGTTTGTGGCCATCGGCCGAGAAAGTCATACGCACCGCTATCGCCGGACGATCCTGGCCCTCACGCAGTGAACAGAGGTCGTTCGAGATGCGCTCCGGCAGCATCGGTACGACTCGGTCGGGAAAATAGACCGAATTGCCGCGCTTCAGCGCTTCGCGATCGAGCGCCGTGCCATAGCGCACGTATGCAGCGACATCGGCAATGGCGACGGTGACAATCACGCCGCCGGCGTTCTTCTCGTCGGTGTCAGGCATGGCGAACACCGCGTCGTCATGATCCTTGGCATCGGCCGGATCGATGGTGAGCAGCGGCAGCTCGCGCCAATCCTCGCGGCCGGCAAGCGTCGCCGGCTTGACCGCCTCCGCCTGGGCGATGACGTCGGCTGGGAAAATATGCGGAATGTCGTGTGCGTGGATGGCGATCATCGAGACCGCCTTTTCGCTGGTCAGCGACCCCAACACCGCCAGAACCTTGGCTCGCGGCAGCCCGTAGCGCGAGGCCCGCGCCGGCTCGACCTCGACCAGGTCGCCGTTCTTGGCGCCGTTCTGGAATTCCTTGTCGACGACCAGCTCCGGCTGACGCCTTTCCACCGGTTCGATGCGGAACGTGCCGTCCTTCAGCACACGGAAAACGCCGAGAACCGCATCGGTGCGCTTCTCGAATATCTTCATCACCCGGCCCGTATAGGCCGGGCCTGCCGGATCGTCGGTCGGAAAGGTCTTGGCCAGCACGCGGTCGCCGATGCCCGGCGTCGGGCCATTGCCGCCGCGCGACACGCGGATCGCTATGACCGGAGGTTCGCCATTGCCAATCACTTCGGTCGGGTGCGCCAGCAGCACACCGTCGGCGTCACGGCCGAAGATGTCGAGCACCGCGACGTGGGGCAGGGCGCCGACACGGGCAAGCCGCTTGCGCTCCTTGGTCAGCAGGCCTTCATCCTGCAGGTCGCGCAAGACGTCCTTCAGCCAGATACGGTCTTCGCCGCGCAGCGCAAACGCCTTGGCGATGTCGCGTTTTCCGGCGCGGTCCGGATTTTCGGCGATGTAACGCAGTATCTCGTCGCGTGAAGGCCGGTAATTGTCCCTGACCTTGGCACGGGTATCGGCGGTGCGCAGATCGCCGTGCCTTCTTCCGGAGACTTTGCGCGCCAACCCGTCCTATCCCTTTTTCCTGGCGGCCGGTTTTTTGGCCGCAGCCGGTTTCTTCGCAGGCGCGGCCGCTTTGCGGAAGGGCTTCCTGGCACCGTTGCCGCCCTTGGCTTCCTTTTCCGCAATGAGCGCCACCGCATCCTCGATCGTCACCGATTGCGGATCCTTGCCCTTCGGCAGCGTCGCATTGACCTTGCCGAAATTCACATAAGGCCCGTATTTGCCGTCGCGCACGACTATTTTGCCGCCGCCGGCAGGATGCTCGCCTAGTTCCTTGAGCGCAGCGGCTGTGCCGCCATTGCGGCCGCCTTTGCCCTTCAATTGCTTCTCGGCGATCACCGAGACGGCGCGATTGAGGCCGATCGAGAACACGTCCTCGATGCTGTCGAGATTGGCGTAGGTGCCGTCATGCAGCACGAACGGCCCGTAGCGCCCCAGCCCGGCCGAAATCATCTTGCCGGATTCCGGATGCTTGCCGACGTCGCGCGGCAGCGACAACAAGGCGAGCGCCTTTTCGTGATCGATCGAATCGACCGTCCAGCCCTTGGGCAGGCTGGAGCGCTTGGCATCCTTGCCGTCGCCGCGCTGGATATAGGGGCCGAACCGGCCATTGCGCAGCGTGATCTCCTCGGCGGTATAGGGGTCCTTGCCGAGCACTTTGGTGCCGTCTTCACCACCGCCGTTCTCGCCATTGGGATTGGCGGCGTCGCCGAGCTGGCGGGTGAAGGAGCATTCGGGATAGTTCGAACAGCCGACGAAGGCGCCGAACTTGCCGAGCTTCAGCGACAGGTTGCCGGTACCGCATTTCGGACAGATGCGCGGGTTCGAACCGTCTTCCCGCGCGGGAAAGACCAGCGGCGCCAGTTCCTCGTTCAATGCATCGAGGACGTCGGTGACGCGCAACTCCTTGATGTCGGCGACGGCGCCGGAAAAATCCTTCCAGAAATCGCGCAGCACGTCCTTCCATGCGAGCTTGCCGTCGGAAATCTCATCGAGCTTTTCCTCCAGCGAAGCGGTGAAGTCGTACTCGACATAACGCTCGAAGAAGCTTTCGAGGAAGGCCGACAATAGCCGGCCCTTGGCCTGCGGCACCAGCTTGCGCTTGTCGATGGTGACATAGTCACGATCCTCGAGCGTCTTCAGGATCGCCGTATAAGTCGACGGCCGGCCGATGCCCAACTCTTCCAGCTTCTTGATCAGCGAAGCTTCCGAATAACGCGGCGGCGGTTCGGTGGTGTGCTGGGTGGCGTTGATCGCCTCGCGTGTGAGCTGCTCGCCGGCACGGATCTCGGGCAGGCGGCGGCTTTCCTCGTCTTCCGAATCTTCTTCCTTCTGCTCGATGTAAGCGGCAAGGAAGCCGTCGAAGCGAACAACCGAGCCTACAGCACGAAGCTCGGCGGTGCGCGGGCCGTTGATGGCCTCGACCTCGACCGTGGTGCGCTCTATCTCGGCCGGCTGCATCTGGCTGGCGATGGCGCGTTTCCAGATCATCTCGTAAAGCCGCGCCTGGTCAGCGTCGAGATACTGCCTGACGGAAGCCGGCGTGCGCATGAAATCGGTCGGACGGATCGCTTCGTGCGCCTCCTGGGCATTCTTGGCCTTGGCGGAATAGTAGCGCGGCTTTTCAGGCAGGTATTTAGGGCCGAATTCCTTGGCAATCGCATCGCGCGCGGCAGAGATCGCCTCCGGCGCCATCTGCACGCCGTCGGTTCGCATGTAGGTGATCAGGCCGGTGGTCTCACCGCCGATCTCCATGCCCTCATAGAGCCGCTGAGCCACCTGCATGGTGCGGTTGGCCGAAAAGCCGAGGCCCGATGAGGCTGCCTGCTGCAGCGTCGAGGTGGTGAAGGGCGGCCCGGGATTGCGCTTGGTCGGCTTGGCTTCGACCGACGCCGCCTTGAAGCTGGCGCCTTCGAGCATCGCTTTGATGTCGTCGGCCTGCGCCTTGTTGGAAATGTCGAGCTTTTGCAGCTTCTTGCGCTCGAAGGCGGTCAGCCGCGCCTCGAAATTATCCTTGCGCGGCGTACCGAGAATGGCGGCGACCTGCCAGTATTCCTCGCGGATGAAGCGCTCGATCTCGGATTCGCGGTCGCAGACCAGACGCAGCGCCACCGACTGGACGCGGCCGGCGGAGCGGGCGCCGGGCAGCTTGCGCCACAGCACGGGCGACAGCGTGAAGCCGACCAGATAGTCGAGCGCGCGGCGAGCGAGATAGGCATCGACCAGCGGCGCGTCGATCTGGCGCGGATTGGCCATCGCCTCCAGCACGGACGCCTTGGTGATGGCGTTGAAGACGACGCGGCTGACCGGCTTGTCCTTCAACGCGCGCTTTTGCTTCAGCACTTCCAGGACATGCCAGGAGATCGCTTCGCCCTCGCGGTCCGGATCGGTGGCGAGGATCAGCCCGTCGGCGTCCTTGACCGCCTTGGCGATATCGGCGAGACGCTTTCCAGACGCCGTGTCGACGGCCCAGGACATGGCAAAGTCCTCATCCGGACGCACCGAGCCATCCTTGGCCGGCAGATCGCGGACATGGCCGAACGAGGCCAGAACCTTGTAGTTCTTGCCGAGGTACTTGTTGATTGTCTTCGCCTTGGCCGGCGATTCGACGACGACGACGTCCATACGGTCTCATATCAGTTGTGATGCGGCAGAAGAATTCCGCTGCGCGCGACGAAATCTCGTTCAATGTGTCGCTCACATGGCCGCGCTTTTGCATCCGGTCAAGGCCAAGCAGTCAAAATGCGGCCCTGTACCGAATGCGCAACCCAACGGCGCGCCATGCGATTTCCGCAATCCTGGACAAGGGAAATGAGCAGCCTATCGCTGGACAAACCCGGCAATTGATCCTGGAGAACGGGACAAACTCTCCCGCGGATATAAGAGAAACATCGAGCACGCGCCAGCCCTGCTTGAACAGATGCTGTAAAGCGCGCAATCGCTTGCCCGGCATTTTGCTCGGACAGTCGCAAGGAAGTACCGTGCTGAAAAGCTGGCCGCCGGGGCGGTTGGGTCGAGTTCCCAGCGACCAGCCGTGTTACCGCCCGTTACGGCCGATCAGAAGCTCAAGGCCTAGTCGGCCTTGGCGATATGCCAGACGCCGCCGACACCCTCGCCGGTCACGTCGCCGGCCTTCTTGTCCTTGATGAACGTGTAGAGCGGCTTACCTTCGTAGCCCACATCCTGGTGCCGTCGGTGCGGTCGACGATCGTCCACTCGCTCTCGGCCTTGGCGTTGGCGTCAGCCTTCAGCGGCGGCCAATTGGCGGCGCATTTGTCGTAGCAGTTCGACTTGCCCGCCTCGTCCTTGTCGTAGGTGTAGAGCGTCATGCCGCTGGCGTCGGTGTAGATCTTGGTGCCGCCGACCTCCGCTTCCTTCCACGCCTCGGCAGCGAAGGATGCGGCAGTGCCGAGCAAAAGCGCGGCCATGCCAATTGCGATCGTTTTCATGGACTTCTCCCTGGATCATTCGAAAAGCGCGCGGAACAACGCAGTTTCGTTTGATCAACGCTGCCTGGCCGCCCTTTCTTCCCGGGCGGGCGTCGACTTGCTACCCAATGTGATGGGGCCACGCGATGGTGATTGGCGGACGGCTGTTGTCGCGGCTATATGGCTGCGCAGTCATCGGGAGACGGAAATGGCATTGGACGTCGGCTATGTCAGTGCGATCGGGGCGGGAGCAATTTCCTTCCTGTCCCCCTGCGTGCTGCCGCTGGTGCCGCCTTACCTGTGCTATATGGCCGGCGTGTCGGTCGACGATTTCCGCGGCGAGGCCGGCATTACGGCAAAGGCCGGCGCGCGAGGCGCGCTGATTAATTCCTCAATCGCCTTCGTGCTCGGCTTCTCGACCGTCTTCGTCGCACTCGGCGCCGGCGCCTCGACCATCGGCCATTTGCTGCGAGTCTGGCAGGAGCCGCTGGCAATGGCGGCAGGCGTGCTGATCATCCTGATGGGGCTGAATTTCCTCGGCGTACTGCGCATCCCTTTGCTTTCACGCGAGGCGCGCTTCCAGTCACAAGGCAAGCCGGCCAGCCTGATCGCCGCTTACGTCATGGGCCTGGCCTTCGCCTTTGGCTGGACGCCCTGTATCGGCCCGGTGCTGGGGCCGATCCTGACGCTTGCCGGCGGCCGCGAGACGGTGGGCGAGGGCGCGCTGCTGCTCGCCGCCTATTCGCTCGGCCTCGGTATTCCCTTCCTCGTTGCGGCGCTGTTTTCAGGCGCCTTCATGCGCTTTCTCGGGAAATTCCGCGTCCATCTCGGCCGCGTCGAAAAGGCCATCGGCGCGTTGCTGGTGGTCGCCGGCGTGTTTTTCCTGACCGGCGGCGTGCAGGCGGTGTCCTATTGGTTGCTCGAGAATTTTCCGGTGCTGGGGCAATTGGGATAGGTTTGCCGCCCGACATGGGTCTGTTCAGCCTTCGAAATAGCCCGGCTGGTCGATATCAGCGATCAGCCCGGGTCCGCTCGGCTGCCACCCCAGCAGCGCCTGGGTCCGTTCGCTCGAGGTCGGGACATCCATCGCCGCGAACATAGCGAACCAGCCAAAATGATCGGCGGCTTCTTCCGCGGACTTGGCGACGACCGGCACGTTCAGGCGCCGGCCGATCACGCCGGCGATGTCCTTGAACGGCACGCCTTCTTCGGCGATCGCGTGATATCGCCCGCCACCGGCTCCATGCTCGAGCGCAAGCCGGTAAACGCGGGCTGCATCGAACCGATGCACGGCAGGCCAGCGATTGAGCCCTTCGCCGATATAGGCCGACACGCCCTTCTTGCGAGCGAGGTCGATGAGAATAGGAACAAAAGCGTGGTCGCCTTGGCCATGGACCGACGAAGGAAGGCGCACAACCGACGCGCGCACGCCGCGTGCCGCCAGCGCGGCGGCTGTCGCTTCGGAGGCGCGGGGATACGAAGCGGAAGATGGGACAGGCGCATCTTCCTCGGTCGCGATACGGCCCCGCGCCTGGAGCGCGGTCCCGGAGGTGACGAGCAGGGGCCGCTCGGAGCCTTCGAGTGCACCGCCCAAGGCCTCGATGGCGCACCGGTCCATCTCGCAGTTTTGCGCGAACTTCGAGAAGTCGTGGTTGAAGCCGGTATGGATCACTCCATCAGCTGCCGCTGCGCCCCTGCTGAGGCTTTCGAGGTCTTCGAGGTCACCTCGATGCACCTCGGCTCCGGTGGCTGCAAGCGACTTGGCCGACGCCGCCGAGCGGGCGAGGCCGAGCACCTGATGGCCGGCGCCGATGAGTTCTTGAACGACGGCAGAACCGACGAATCCGGTCGCTCCGGTAACGAAAACACGCATCACGACTTCTCCTGTCCGTTTCTGGCCACGACCATTTTCGCGGCTCAGTTGTGTCGTGATAGGCGCTTGAGAAAATACGATCTATGCGGTAAAGTCCGTATTATCTTCGCAATCGTCCGGAATGACCTGTGGATCCCCTTTCAGATGTGCTCTCGCTGCTGAAGCCGCGAAACTATATGTCGGCCGGTTTCGATGCTGGTGGTGAATGGTCGATCCAGTTCCCCGACCAGCAGCAAAGCATCAAGACCGGAGCGGTGGTCTCCGGCCGGTGCTGGCTGTCTGTGGAGGGCGTTGCTGACGCAGTGCGCCTTGAGACGGGAGACTGCTTCCTGCTGCCGAGTGGACGGCCTTTCCGCCTTGCAAGCGACATGAGCTTGACGCCTGTTGAAGCCGTCAAGATTTTTCCGCCTGCGCGAGCCGGCGGTGTCGTGACCCACAATGGCGGTGGTGATTTCTTTCTGGTCAGCAGCCGCTTCGCGCTTGGCGGCAATCATGCCGGCATGCTGTTGCGGATGCTGCCAGCCATTGTGCATATCCGCAAAGAGTCGGACCAGTCGGCGCTGCGCTGGTCTGTGGAGCGGATGATGCAGGAGCTGCGCGAGCCGCAGCCGGGCGGCTTTCTGATGATCCAGCACCTCGCCCACATGATGCTGGTTCAGGCGCTGCGGCTGCATCTTTCGGAAGGATTGAAAGGTGGCATCGGCTGGCTCTTTGCCCTCGCGGACAAACAGATCGGCGCGGCGATCAGCGCCATGCATGACGATCCGGCGCATGGCTGGACGCTACAGGAACTGGCGGAACGGGCCGGCATGTCGCGATCGACCTTTGCGCTCAGATTCAAGGAGACGGTTGGCGCGTCGCCGATGGACTATTTGACGCGCTGGCGAATGCTGCTGGCTGGCGACCGGCTGACGAATTCCAGCGATCCCGTCGCCGTCATAGCGCTTTCGCTCGGCTACGAATCCGAAAGCGCCTTCAGCACAGCCTTCAAGCGGGTCATGAACTGTTCGCCACGGCAATACGGCCGTGGCCGAGCCCCCAGCTTCGCATCACGCAACGAGGCGGAAGCCGCCTGAGCCGATCGGCTTGAGCGTGTCGCGGGTTGGAGGTTCCACCGTCTCACCGGAATTTAACCGCATTGGTGCAGCATGGCGCCGGTGCTACTAACGCTTCGATTCCAGACCCCTTTCAACGGTTGCTGTCCCCATGAGCCAGAGATCCTGCCTGTCCATCATCCTCGCCGCCGGTGAAGGCACGCGCATGAAGAGTGCAGTGCCGAAAGTGCTGCACACAATCGCGGGCCTGCCGATGGTTGCCCATGTCGTCAAGGCGGCCGAAGCCGCCGGCAGCGGCGAATTGGCGCTGGTGATCGGCCATGGCGCCGATGAGATGCGCAAGGCTGCACTCAAGTTTGCGCCGAAGGCCGAGGCTTTCGTTCAGGAAAAACGTCTCGGCACCGCGCACGCCGTGCTTGCCGCACGTGCAGCAATATCAAAAGGTTATGACGATATCTTGGTGATGTTTGGCGACACGCCGTTGATCGATCCGGAAGCGCTCGCGGCGGCGAGGCTGAAGCTGGCGGAAGGTGCGGCCGTCGTCGTGGTCGGCTTCCGTACGGAAAATCCTTCGGGCTACGGCCGGCTTATCGAAAAGGCCGGCAAGCTCGTGGCCATCCGCGAGGAGAAGGACTGCTCGGACGAGGAGAAAAAGATCACCTTCTGCAATGGCGGGCTGATGGCGGTCGCCGGCAGGCACGCGCTGAAGCTGCTCGATCAAGTCGGCAGCAAGAACGCCAAGGGCGAGTATTATCTCACCGACATCGTCGAGATCGCCGCTGCGCAGGGACTTGATGTCGTCGCCACCGAAGCCAGTTTCGAGAACGCGCTCGGCATCAACAACCGTGCCGAGCTTGCCCAGGCGGAAGGTATCTGGCAGCAGCGCCGGCGGCGCGAGGCGATGCTTTCTGGCGTTACGCTGATCGCGCCCGAAACTGTGTTCTTCTCGCACGACACCGAGATCGGCGCCGATACGGTCGTCGAACCCAATGTCTGGTTCGGGCCGGGCGTGAAAATCGCGACGGGGGCCAAGATCCATGCCTTCAGCCATATCGAAGGCGCCACCATCGCGTCGAATTGCGATGTCGGGCCGTTCGCGCGGCTGCGGCCCGGGGCCGATCTGAGAACCAAGGCCAAGGTCGGCAATTTCTGCGAGGTCAAGCAGGCGATCGTCGAGGAGGGCGCGAAGGTCAACCATCTGACCTATATCGGCGATGCCCGCATCGGTGCCGGCGCCAATATCGGCGCCGGCACCATCACCTGCAATTATGACGGCTATTCGAAATTCTTCACCGATATCGGCGAGGGCGCCTTCATAGGCTCGAACTCCTCGCTGGTGGCGCCGGTGTCGATCGGCAAGGGCGGCTACATCGCCTCGGGCAGCGTCATTACCGAAAGCGTACCCGACGATGCGCTGGCTTTCGGCCGCGCCCGCCAGCGGACTCTACCCGGCAAGGGCAAGGAGTTGCGAGAGCGTTTTTCTCAGGCCGCGGCGGCCCGCAAAAAAGGGTAGACTAGCGGAACTCGGCGACAAGCTGGATTTCGCCAACGATTGCATCGTTGAAGGCCGACAGGTCTTCGGCCGGGATCCAGTATTCCAGATGCGCCCGGCTGCCGGCATGCTGGACGCTGTAACGGTCCAGAAAGCTGCGACGCACCTCGAAACGCGTCACGAAACCTGATCCGCTCGCGGGCACGTTCCAGTCTCGGGCGATCTGGGTGGCATAGGCCTCGCTGGTAACCGGATAGAAGATCGGCTGATCAGCAGGTCGAGGAGGAAAGGCGCGCATCCCTGCCCTCTGGATCAACGCCAGTTCGCGGGGACCAACCGGACGCCAAAGCGTCACCGTGTCAATTCGTTCGTTCATAGCCGCATCATGTCTTTGACTGATTTCTGGAGCCGTTGAGCCGAGATAGGATACATAAGCGGAGAAACTGAGCAATTGCAGTAACCGGATTGCAAGTGCGCCCTGTCATGGTGCATCTGTGCAGGATAGTCCGGCTGATACCGGACGAAATGGAATGTGATTTTTCGCGGCAGCCCGGCAGTCTCTAAATAGCGCCGGGTTTGAGGTCGGAATCGGGGGCAAGCGCCATGTGCGGTATCGTTGGAATTGTCGGTGACTCGCCGGTCGCGCCGCTTATCGTCGATGCGCTGAAAAGGCTCGAATATCGCGGCTATGACTCGGCCGGCGTCGCCACGATCGAGCACGGCAGGCTTGACCGCCGCCGCGCCGAGGGCAAGCTGGTCAATCTCGAGCGCCTGCTGAAGGACGAACCGCTCGACGGCATGATCGGCATCGGCCACACGCGCTGGGCCACGCATGGCGTTCCGAACGAGAGTAATGCGCATCCGCATTTTTCCGACGGCGTCGCCATCGTCCATAACGGCATCATCGAGAATTTCGCCGAATTGCGCGACGAGCTGATGCGCGACGGCTACAGCTTCACCTCGCAGACCGATACCGAAGTCGTCGCGCATCTGGTGGCGCGCGAACTGGCCAGGGGGCTGAAGCCGGTTGAGGCGGCGCACAAGGCGCTGAAGCGGCTGGAAGGCGCCTTTGCGCTCGCCATCATGTTCAAGGGCGACGAGGATCTGATCGTCGGCGCGCGCAATGGCCCGCCGCTCGCGGTCGGTCATGGCGACGGCCAGATGTTCCTTGGCTCCGACGCCATTGCGCTTGCCCCTTTCACCAATTCGATCACCTATCTGGAAGACGGCGACTGGGCGGTGGTGCGCCGCAACGAGGTCGATATCTTCGACATGGGCGGCAACAAGGTCGACCGCAAACGCCAACAGTCGCTCAGCACGAGCTTCATGGTCGACAAAGGCAACCGCCGCCATTTCATGGAAAAGGAAATCCATGAGCAGCCGGAAGTGATCTCGCACACGCTGGCGCATTATGTTGATTTCATCAGCGGCGTCTCGAAGCCGCTCGACCTGCCGTTCGATTTCGCCAAGATCGACCGGCTGGCGATCTCGGCCTGCGGCACCGCCTATCTCGCCGGGCTGATCAGCAAATACTGGTTCGAGCGCTATGCGCGGCTGCCGGTCGACATCGATGTCGCTTCGGAGTTCCGCTATCGCGAGATGCCGCTGTCGAAGAACGATGCCGCTTTCTTCATCTCGCAATCGGGTGAGACCGCCGATACGCTGGCGTCGCTGCGCTACTGCCGCAAGGCCGGCATGAAGATCGGCGCGGTCGTCAATGTGCGCGAATCGACCATGGCGCGCGAATCCGACGTCATCCTGCCGACATTGGCCGGCCCGGAGATCGGCGTCGCCTCGACCAAGGCGTTCACCTGCCAGCTTTCCGTGCTGGCCTCGCTGGCGGTGCGGGCCGGCGTGGCGCGCGGAACGATTTCGCAGGAGCAGGAGAAAACGCTGATACGCGAGCTGTCGGAAGCGCCGCGTTATGCCAACCAGGTGCTAAAGCTCGACGGGCAGATCGAAAAGATCGCGCGCGACCTCTCGCACTACAAGAACGTGCTTTATCTCGGCCGCGACACCAATTTTCCGCTGGCCCTGGAAGGCGCGCTGAAGCTCAAGGAAATTTCCTATATCCACGCCGAAGGCTATGCCGCCGGCGAGTTGAAACACGGCCCGATCGCGCTGATCGACGAGAACATGCCCGTCATCGTCATCGCCCCGCATGACCGTATCTTCGAAAAGACCGTCTCGAACATGCAGGAGGTGGCGGCGCGCGGCGGCAAGATCATCCTGATCACCGACAGCAAGGGCGCCGCGCACGCCACGGTGAAGACGATGGAGACGATCGTTTTGCCGGACGTGCCGGAAATCATCTCGCCGATCATCTACGCACTGCCGATCCAGATGCTCGCCTATTTCACCGCCGTGTTCATGGGCACGGATGTCGACCAGCCGCGCAATCTGGCGAAATCGGTAACGGTGGAATGATCGGTTTCCAAACGGCTGCCGATAGGGTCCAGCGACAATTTAGTATCAGTTATTGATACGTATTTCTTGCACCCTGTCTTGTATCAATGTATGATACAAGACGAGGGCAGAAGTTGATCGTTTCGTTCAAAGGCAAAGCGGTGGAAGCGGTTGCCGAGGGGAAGACTCCGAAAGGTTTTCCACCGGATCTGGTTGCCCGTGGCGAACGTCGTCTTCGAGCGATCGAAAACGCCGCACAATTGGTCGACCTTCGATCGCCACCCGGAAATCGCCTTGAAGCCCTGAAAGGGAGCAGAGCTGGGCAGCATTCAATTCGTATCAACGACCAATGGCGTATCTGCTTCAAATGGACCAACGCTGGCGCCGAAGAGGTGAAGATCGTCGACTACCATTGAGCGGGCACTTGCCCTAAACCCTTGAGGTCTCTGAACCATGCTCAAGTTCGTACGTCCAATTCACCCCGGAGAGTTCCTGCGCGAGGAATATCTCGTCCCGCTCGGTATGAGTGCCGGTGCGTTGGCGAAGAAGCTCAATCTTCCTCGTACCCGTATCGAACGCATTGCCAAGGAAGAGATCGGCCTGACTCCTGATACCGCGCTTCGCCTCGCCAGGTTCTTCAACACCACGCCGGAATTCTGGATGAATTTTCAGCAGGCTTATGAACTTGAAACCGAGGCGAAGAAACTCGCACCGGAGCTCGAGAAGATCGAACCGCTGGAAGCCGCGGCATAGTTGATCTTTTAAAAACTTCGCCATTCCAAAGCGCCTTGGGGTTCAGTAGTGTCGCGCTGCAAACACACGCTGCGGTGAACCATGTCGGATGCTCTCAAGACCTCAGGCATGACCCGGCTGAGAAACTATTTCCTGACCGGCTTCGTCGTTTGCGCGCCGCTGGCGATTACCGCCTACATTGCCTGGTCGCTGATCGGCTGGGTCGATTCCTGGGTGAAACCCTACATTCCGGTACGCTACAATCCGGACACGTACCTGCCGTTTCCAGTGCCGGGTTTTGGGCTGATCGTTGCCCTGATCCTCATCACCTTCATCGGCTTTATGACTGCAAATATCGTTGGCCGCGCCATCGTCAACTTCGGCGAGCGCCTGCTTGGCCGCATGCCGCTGGTGCGCGGCATCTACCGTTCGCTGAAGCAGATTTTCGAGACAGTGCTGTCGAACAAGGGCGACATGTTCCGGCAGGTCGGGTTGGTCGAATATCCGCGCAAAGGGGTCTGGTCGCTTGTCTTCGTCGCCAGCGAGAAGGAAACCGAGATCAACCAGAAGCTCGACCGGGAAGGCGATCCGCTGATTGCCGTGTTCATGCCGTGTACGCCCAACCCGACGACCGGCTTTCTGATGTATGTGCCGAAATCCGACATTGTGCTGCTCGACATGACAATCGAGGACGGAGCCAAGCTGATCGTGTCGGCCGGCCTGGTGGCGCCAGCTGTCAAAATGGTGACGGTGAACGGCGAGCATATCCACGGCGCGCTTGCCAATCCTCCGCTCGACACGATGCCTCAGCCGGCACGCAGGAGCCGCACGGCCTCGTCGCGGCCGAACAGATAGAGCAACAGGCGCAGCGCCGTGCCGCGTTCGGACTGCAGTTCCGGATCGCGCGACAGGATCAGCCGCGCATCGTCGCGAGCGGCCTCGAGCAGGTCGGCATGCACCTCGATGCGCGCCACCTGGAAGCCCGGCGTGCCAGACTGGCGAGTGCCGAGCAACTCGCCTTCGCCGCGCAGCTTCAGATCCTCTTCGGCGATACGGAAGCCGTCCTCGGTCTCGCGCATCACCGACAAACGGCGTTTTGCCGTCTCGCCGAGCGGGTCCTTGTAGAGCAGCACACAGGATGAAGGCTTGTCGCCACGCCCGACCCGGCCACGCAATTGGTGCAACTGGGCGAGGCCAAAACGCTCGGCATGCTCGATGACCATGATCGTCGCATCAGGCACATCGACGCCGACCTCGATGACGGTGGTGGCGATCAGGATACGGGTGTCGCCCTGCTTGAAGGCGCGCATCGCCTCGTCTTTGTCGGTGCCTTTCATGCGGCCGTGCACCAGGCCGATGCGGTCGCCGAACAGCGGCTTCAGCGAGGCAAAACGGTCCTCGGCCGACATCAGCTTGATCTCCTCGGATTCCTCGATCAGCGGACAGATCCAGTAGATTTTCTGGCCATCGGCGACGGCGTCGAGCATGCGTCCGATCAGTTCGTCGAGCCGTTCAAGCGGCAAGGTGACGGTGCGGATCGGCTGGCGGCCGGCCGGCTTTTCCGTCAGCTTCGACACATCCATGTCGCCGAATGCAGTCAGCACCAGCGTCCGCGGTATCGGCGTTGCTGTCATCACCAGCATGTCGGGCGCATCGCCCTTGGCGGTAATGGCAAGGCGCTGATGGACGCCGAAACGGTGCTGCTCGTCGACGACGGCGAACACGAGGTCACGGAACGTCACCGTTTCCTGGAACAGCGCATGGGTGCCGACGACGATGTCGATGTCACCATTGGCCAGCCCGGTCAGCGTGTCGGCACGCTCGCGGCCCTTTTCGCGACCTGTGAGGACGGCGACACGCAGGCCGGCCCGTTCCGCCAACGGCGCAATTGTTGCCAGATGCTGGCGCGCCAGGATTTCGGTCGGCGCCATCAATGCCGCCTGGCCGCCGGCCTCGACGGCACGCGCCATGGCAAGCAGCGCGACCACCGTCTTGCCGGAGCCGACATCGCCCTGCAAAAGGCGCAGCATGCGTTCGGGGTCACCGAGATCGGCGTTGATTTCGGCAAGCGCCATTTCCTGCGACATGGTCAGCGAATAGGGGAGTGCCACGCGCAGTTGTTCGACTATGCGGCCGTCGCCGACCAATGGCCGGCCAGATAATCGGCGGACCTTGGCCCGCACCAGCGCCAGCGATACCTGGCCGGCCAAGAACTCGTCATAGGCAAGGCGCCGCCACGCTGCGCCGTCGACAGAGACGTCGATCGGGTCGGCAGGATTGTGGATGCGGTTGAGCGCATCGCTGAAAGCAGGAAAGGCATGGCGGCGCCGGAACTCACCGTCCTGCCATTCGGGTAGCACCGGCAGGCGGGCCAGCGCCTGGCCGATGGCCCGGCGCAGCACCTTGCCCGAGAGCCCGGCGGTCAGCGGATAGACCGGCTCGACCAGCGGCAGGTTTTCCGCGTCACCGGCAAGTGCGATATGGTCGGGGTGAACCATGGTCGGGCGGCCGTTGAACCATTCCATGCGGCCGGAGACGACGACATGCTCGCCTACGGGCATTGCTTTTTCGAGATAGGCGGCATGGGCATGGAAGAAGGTCAGCGCGATCTCGCCGGTGTCGTCATGGGCGTAGACCCGGTACGGGACCGACCTGTTGCCGCGTGGCGGCGGCTGGTGGCGGTCGATGCGGACGTCGAGCGTAACGATGGCGCCTTCCGCCGAGCCGGCGATGCCAGGCCGGTTGCGGCGGTCGATGACAGTATGCGGCAGCACGAACAAGAGATCCCCGGCGCGCGCGGCCCGGTCGCCGAGGTCGGCTGCTACGACTTTTTCGATCAGGGCGCCAACTTTTGGCCCGACCCCGGCAAGCGAGGTGATCGGGACAAACAGCGGATCGAGGAGGGAGGGACGCATGATGTCAGCTTATGTTGCGGCGACTGTCGCGCAAGGCTGACACCGCCTTCTATCCACGCTATATGCGCCGCCTGGGCAAGGATATTGCAAGATGACCGGAACGAAACGATCAAGCGAGGGCCTCGATGCCCGCCGCCGCAAGCTTCTGTTTCGTTCGTGGCACCGCGGCATGCGCGAGATGGACCTTATACTCGGCAGCTTCGCCGATGCCGAGATCGGCGCCTTGACCGGCGACGAAATCGACCAATATGAGAGGCTCCTCGACATTCCCGACACCGAATTCCTGCCTCTCGTCACTGGCGAACGCCCGGTTCCGGCGGATATCGACTGTACCGTCCTGCAAAAAATCCTGGCTTCGCGCCGGGAGATGACCTTCTGAACAACGTGTAGCCATGAGCCTTATCCCTACGATCGGTCTGCCGAAAGGCCGCGCCGGCCAGTTCATCGTCGATGGCGTCGCCGACGGCTACGAAGCCTTTGCGCTGGTGCAGGCTGCGCACGAGATCGCCCCTGACAAGCCGGTGCTGTTCGTGGCGCGCGACGGCCAGCGCCTGCCGGCGATCGTCGAGGCGCTTGCCTTTGCCGCGCCGGGCCTGCCGGTGCTGGAACTGCCGGCCTGGGACTGCCTGCCTTACGACCGCGTCTCGCCCGGCGCCGACGCCGCCGCAAGGCGGCTCGATGCGCTGGCAGCGATGATCGCGCTGGCGAAGAAGCCGCACCGCGCCGTCATTCTCACCACCGCGAATGCCTTGCTTCAACGCATTCCGCCGGCGGAACTCGTCGAGGCGCAGACCTTTCACGCCAAGCCCGGCAACCAGATCGACATGAACGCGCTGGTGTCACGGCTGGAGACTTCCGGCTTCGAGCGGGTGCCGACGGTGCGCGGCATCGGCGAATTTGCGGTGCGCGGCGGCATTCTCGATCTCTTCGCGCCCGGCTGGACGGAGGCACTGCGCCTCGATTTCTTCGGCGATACGCTGGAATCGATCCGCGTCTTCGACACCGCAACCCAGCGCACCATCGGCCAACGCAAATCGATGGCGCTGCAGGCGATGAGCGAGGTGGCGCTGACGCCGGAAACCATCAGCCGCTTCCGCCGCGCCTACATCGAAGCCTTTGGCGCGCCCTCCCGCGACGATGGGCTCTATGCGGCGGTCAGCGAGGGCAGGCGGTTTGCCGGCATGGAGCACTGGCTGCCGTTCTTCTATGAGCGGCTGGAAACCGTGTTCGATTACCTGCCGGATGCGCCCGTGGTGTTTGATCATCTGGCGCATGAGGCACTGGCCGAGCGCCACACTCTGATCCTCGATCATTACGAGGCGCGAAAAAAACAGGCCGACGGCGCCTTGAAGGATGCCGTGCCCTACAAGCCGGTGTCGCCGGATCAGCTTTATCTGTCGCCCGAGAACCTGATTGCCTCGCTTGGTCCGCGCGAAGCGATCGACTTCACCTCCTTCGACGCGCCCGATGCCGGTGCGAAAAAGGTGTTCCATGCCGGCTCGCGCCATGGCCGCAGCTTCGTCGAGGAACGCGCCGACCCTAACGCCAACGTCTTCGACGTCGTCGTCAAACACATTTCCGACGAGCGCGCTACACGCCGCCGTGTCGTCGTCGCCGGCTGGACTGAAGGTTCGCTCGACCGGCTCGGCCAGATCCTGGTCGAGCATCACCTTGGCAATCTGGAGCCGGTGGCGACGCTTGCCGAAGCCGAAAGGCTTGAGCCAGGGCAGGCGGCCCTGGCCGTGCTGCCGCTCGAATCCGGCTTCGAGACCGAGAAACTGGTCGTCATCGCAGAGCAGGACATTCTCGGCGACCGGCTGATCCGGCGCTCGAAGCGCAAGAAGCGCGCGTCCGACGTCATCGCCGAGGCTTCGGCATTGTCTTCAGGCGATATCGTCGTGCATGCCGACCATGGCATTGGCCGCTTCATCGGGCTGCGCACCATCGAGGCGGTCGGTGCGCCGCACGATTGCCTTGAAATCCACTATGCCGGCGACGATCGGCTGTTCTTGCCGGTGGAAAACATCGAGCTGCTGTCGCGCTATGGCTCGGATTCGGCCGAGGCGACGCTCGACAAGCTTGGCGGCGGCGCCTGGCAATCGCGCAAGGCACGGCTGAAGAAACGTCTGCTCGACATGGCCGGGGAGCTGATCCGCATCGCCGCCGAGCGACAAATGCGGGCCGCACCGGCGCTGGTGCCGGCGGAAGGCCTCTATGGCGAGTTTGCGGCGCGTTTCCCCTATGAAGAAACCGACGACCAGCAAACGGCAATCGATTCGGTCATGGGTGATCTGGGCGCTGGAAAGCCGATGGATCGGCTGATCTGCGGCGATGTCGGCTTCGGCAAGACCGAAGTCGCGCTTCGTGCCGCCTTCATCGCGGCGATGGAAGGCTTTCAGGTCGCGGTGGTGGTGCCGACGACATTGTTGTCGCGCCAGCATTTCAAGACCTTCTCGCAGCGCTTCTCCGGCCTGCCGATCCGCGTCGCCCAGGCCTCGCGGCTGGTCGGCGCCAAGGAACTGGCCGAGACCAAGAAGGGCGTCGCCGAAGGCCAAGTCGACATTGTCATCGGCACGCACGCGCTGCTCGGCTCCTCGATCTCGTTCAAGAATCTCGGCCTGCTGATCATCGACGAGGAGCAGCATTTCGGCGTCAAGCACAAGGAGCGGCTGAAGGATCTCAAGACCGACGTCCACGTTCTGACGCTGTCGGCGACGCCGATCCCGCGAACGCTTCAGCTTGCCTTGACCGGGGTGCGTGAGCTGTCGCTGATCGCCACGCCGCCGGTCGATCGCATGGCCGTGCGTACCTTCATCTCCCCTTTCGATCCGCTGGTCATCCGCGAGACGCTGCTGCGCGAGCGCTACCGTGGCGGCCATTCCTTCTACGTCGTACCGCGTATCAGCGATCTCACGGAAATCCATGATTTCCTGCGCGAATCCGTGCCTGAGCTGAAAGTGGCGGTGGCCCACGGCCAGATGCCGCCCGGCGAGCTCGACGATATCATGAATGCCTTTTATGACGGCCAGTACGATGTGCTTTTGTCGACCACCATCGTCGAATCCGGCCTCGATATACCGACCGCCAATACGCTGATCGTACACCGCGCCGACATGTTCGGCCTGTCTCAGCTCTATCAGTTGCGTGGCCGCGTCGGCCGTTCGAAGGTGCGCGCCTATGCGCTGTTCACTCTGCCCGCCAACCGCAAGCTAACCGATACAGCCGAGCGTCGGCTGAAAGTGCTGCAATCGCTCGATACGCTAGGCGCCGGTTTCCAGCTGGCCAGCCACGACCTCGACATCCGCGGCGCCGGCAATCTGCTTGGCGAAGAGCAGTCGGGCCACATCAAGGAGGTCGGCTTCGAGCTCTACCAGCAGATGCTGGAGGAGGCGGTGGCCGAAGTGAAGGATTCCGGCGAGGTGCAGGACGGCGGCTGGTCGCCGCAGATCGCCGTCGGCACGGCGGTGATGATCCCGGAAAGCTACGTCCCGGATCTGCAGCTCAGGCTGGCGCTCTATCGCCGTCTTGGCGATCTCGAAAATACGGAAGAGATCGATGCTTTCGGCGCCGAGCTGATCGACCGGTTCGGACCGTTGCCGGAAGAGGTAAAGCATCTGTTGAAGATCGTCTTCATCAAGGCGCTTTGCCGCAAGGCCAACGTGGAGAAGCTCGACGCCGGGCCGAAAGGTGTCGTCGTCCATTTCCGCAAGCGGGAATTCCCCAATCCGGTCGGGCTGGTCAAGCTCATCGGCGAACAGGGCTCGCTGGCCAAGATCCGACCCGACCAGAGCGTCGTCTTCAGCCGTGACTGGGCGACGCCCGAGAAGCGGCTGGCTGGCTCAGCGGTTGTCATGACGCAGCTGGCGCGGCTGGTGGAGAAGGCGGCGTAGCAGCGCGTGGCTGGTGCTCTGGGCACAGCCGCATCGGCACTTTCGCAGTGCCGTGCTCATTCGCCACGCGACCACTTCCGGTCTAGAATAGGAAATCGGCTTCGTGTATGGAGCCGCGACCCCATATGGGGCGGATTGGCGGGCGATGGCGTCCGTGTGAAAGAGCGTTAGGTGCTTCGATGACGAAATGGTCGCCGAATTCGTGGAGAGCCAAGCCGATCCAGCAGGTTCCTGCCTATCCGGATCTTGCCGCGCTGAGGAACACGGAAGCCCAGCTTGCCACGTTTCCGCCGTTGGTTTTTGCAGGTGAGGCACGCAAGCTGAAGAAGCAGCTTGCAGCCGTCGCTGCCGGTGACGCATTCCTTCTGCAGGGCGGCGATTGCGCCGAGAGCTTCGCCGAGCATGGCGCCGACAATATCCGCGACTTCTTCCGGGTCTTCCTGCAGATGTCGGTGGTGCTGACCTTCGCCGGCGCCCAGCCGGTGGTGAAGGTCGGCCGTGTCGCCGGCCAGTTCGCCAAGCCGCGCTCGTCCGACAATGAGACCAAGGGCGGTGTGACGCTGCCGAGCTATCGCGGCGACATCATCAATGGCATCGAGTTCGACGCCAAGTCGCGCATTCCAGATCCGGCAAGACAGGAGATGGCGTACCGCCAGTCGGCGGCGACGCTCAACCTGTTGCGTGCCTTCGCCCAGGGCGGCTACGCCAGCCTGGAGAACGTGCATCAATGGATGCTCGGCTTCGTGTCCGACAGCCCGCAGGGCGAGAAATACGAGTCGCTCGCCAACCGCATCACCGAGACGATGGACTTCATGAAGGCCGTCGGCATCACCTCGGAGACCAATTACGCGCTGCGCGAGACGGATTTCTACACCAGCCACGAAGCGTTGCTGCTCGGCTACGAGGAGGCGCTGACCCGCGTCGATTCGACCTCCGGCGACTGGTACGCCACCTCTGGCCACATGATCTGGATCGGTGATCGCACGCGCCAACCCGACCATGCGCATGTCGAATATTGCCGCGGCATCAAGAACCCGCTCGGGCTGAAATGCGGTCCGTCGCTGACGCCGGATGGCCTGTTGCAGCTCATCGACCTGCTCAATCCGGAGAACGAGCCCGGCCGGCTGACGCTGATCGCCCGCTTCGGCTCCGACAAGGTTGCCGACCATCTGCCCAAACTGGTGCGCGCGGTGCAGAAGGAAGGCCGCAGCGTGGTGTGGTCGTCCGACCCAATGCACGGCAATACGATCGAGGCCGCCGGCTACAAGACACGGCCGTTCGACCGCATCCTGAAGGAAGTGCAGACCTTCTTCGAGGTGCACCGCGCCGAAGGCACGCATCCGGGCGGCATCCACATCGAGATGACCGGCAAAAACGTCACCGAGTGCACCGGTGGTGCCCGCGCCATCACCGCCGAAGAACTGCAGGACCGCTACCACACCCATTGCGATCCGCGCCTCAATGCCGATCAGGCGATCGAGCTGGCGTTCCTGGTGTCCGATCTGCTCAAGAAGAGCCATCCGGTCCAGCACAAGCAGGCCGTTAACGGCTGATATGATCTGAACTTTGATGTCGTTGAAGAAGCGCCGGGCGAAAACCGGCGCTTTTTGTATTCAATCCCGCCGGTGTCGCATTTGCTCGTGCCTAACGCGCGCAAAACTGGAATCCTGCCAGGCGATGGCAATTGCATCGGGAGGCCGACATGGCTGACAGTCACACCGGATCATGCTTGTGCGGGGCAGTGCGGTTCAAGACACGAGGACCGCTACGCGGTGTCATCTACTGCCATTGCTCGCAGTGCCGGAAGCAGAGCGGGCATTTTTATGCGGCGACCAACGTTGCCGACCGCGACATTACAATCGCCGGCGCGGAGAGCATCACCTGGTACGAGGCCTCTTCGTTCGCCAGGCGCGGCTTCTGCAAGACATGCGGCTCTCTATTGTTCTGGAAGCCGAGCGATGACGGCTATGTTTCGGTGATGGCAGGGCTGTTCGACGCGCCAACCAGGCTCCAAGGCGAATGTCATATCTTCGTCGGCGACAAGGGCGATTATTACGCCATCGATGACGGGCTGCCGCAGTTCGAGAAGTCGACGCCGTCGATCAAGGTGGCAGACGGCTGATTCTTTGCAGAGGCCGCCTTATTCCCTTGGTCCAGCCATTGCGCTATCCCCTGCCGGTGATTCCGAAGGGTTTTGGCATGCAGCGACTGATCGACGCTTTTTACAATTCGGTGCGGGCGTTTCGCAAACTGGCCGCCGGCGAGGAGGCCTTCCAGCTGGAGCTGACGCTGCTCGTGCTTGCCTTGCCGCTCGGCTGGTTCCTTTCGGAATCGTGGCGCGGCTATGCGTTGCTGATCGGCGCGGTGCTGCTCATGATCATGATCGAGGTGCTGAACACCGGCATCGAGGCGGCATGCGACGCGTTCAGCCGCGAATTCAACGTCGATATCCAACTGGCCAAGGATTGCGGTTCGCTGGCGGTGCTGATTTCGGTGGTGATCGCTGCCGGGGTATGGGGCGTCGCCGTCATCGAGCGGATCCTCGGGGTACCGATCTGACGTTTCAGACACTACATGCCGGTCAACTGAGGGGCCCGACATGGCCGATACCACCGGATTTCTGTTGCTTGAACGTGACGGCCTGCCGGACGATCTGCACTGGCTGGTCGAAAAATATCCGCGCGAGGACTGGCAGGCGCATGCCAATATCCACGGCATAGCCAATATGTGGCTGCAGCGGCACGACATGTTCCGCGAGCTTGGCGGCATGCTCACCAATGGTATCGGCGATTATCGAGAAAGTAGGCTGAACGCGCCGGAATTCGCGCGCTGGTTCGCGCCGCGCCTCAACCATTTCCTCGGCAATCTCGACGGCCATCACAATGTCGAGGACCATCATTATTTCCCGGTCTTCGCCAGGGCCGAGACCCGTCTGAAGCGCGGCTTCGAGATTCTCGATGCCGATCACCACACAATCCATGAGGGACTGGAGCGCAATGCCGAGGCGGCAAATGCCTTCATCCGCACGCTTCAGGAGAGCGAAGACAAACAGCGTTTCGCCGCCGATGCCTATGCCGACGAGAACGGCCGGTTGATCGCCATGTTGACCCGGCATCTTGCCGACGAGGAAGACCTGATCATTCCGCTGATCCTCGAGAAGGGTGATCGTGCGCTCGGCATTGATTGACGATCAGCTTCCCTTGTGGAGTTCCTTCTTGGCGACGATATGGGCCGCGAGCCAGCCGAGGATGGCCACAACGAGGCCGATTGCCAGAGCGATCAGTAATCGCTCGTGACGAGCCAGCGCTTGGCCGACGATGTGCTCCGCGCCCAGCCCGAAGACATAACCGACAGTGCAGAACAGTGCCGCCCAGACCACCGATGAGATGGCGTTGAGGATGACGAAGCGCGCCGCCGCAATGCCCGACAGCCCGGCGGCGATGCCGCCGACCAGGCGGAGGCCATAGATGTAGCGGTTCGACAGCACGAAAATGTTGGGATGAGAGGTGACAAGGCGGTAGGCGTGGCTGAAGCCCGGCCGGGCTCGGAGCCTGATCACGAATTTATGGTCGGCGAAGCTCCGTCCCAAGATGAAGAAGAACGTGTCGCCACCGAAGGCGCCGAGCGCGGCTGCGAGAAACGCCTGCCACGGGATGAAGACATGCTGATGCGCAAAAAAACCGCCAAGAATTGCGGCGCTTTCGCCCTCTGCGACGCAGCCCAGAAAAACCGCGACCAATCCATATTGCTCAATGAGACGATGGATGACTTCCGTCATGAAGACGTTCGCTGCTTCGACAGAATGTCGTCGATGCGCTTCACCTGCTCGGCCAGCCGGGCGATCTCGTCTCGCATGCCGATGATCTGGCTGTGGCGCAGTTCGTCGAGCTTTTCGTGTAACGCCATGATCTCGATCTCGGCCTTGAGATTAACCTCATAGTCGTGGGCGGCGTCGATTCGATCGCGCTCCGTCTGGCGGTTTTGCGCCATCATGATCACTGGCGCCTGCAGGGCGGCAACCATGGAAAGCACGAGATTGAGGAAGATGAAGGGATAGGGATCGAAGGCGGCGCGCGACAAGAGCCAGACATTGCCTGCCGTCCACAGGATCAGGAAGCCAATGAATGCCAGGATGAAGGACCAAGAGCCGCCGATCCGGGCGATGGTGTCGGCCAGGCGATCTCCAAACGTCTGGTGAAAGGCGACGGCCTTGTTGGTGTCCTTGGAGATCGTGGTGCGCTCGAGCGTAGATTGCAGTACCCGGCTTTCGAGCGCGCTGAGGCCGTCCGGCTTTCGCTTCAGCCAGCGGCTTGCCAGGTCCTCGATCGTTTTGTTCATCGTCGCCTCCGTCGTCCGCGATGAGGTAGACGCTGCCGGTTCCTACGGGAAGTGGTAGATTGACGCGATGGGGTCAGGAAACAATGGTGGATTTTCAGAAAATTCGCGCCCGTGCAGCGAAGCGCAAAGGCGGTGAGGCAGCGCTGACGTCGCTGCTGGGTCCTATGCCCGACAATGCCGAGGTGGCAAAGATTACGGACGACCGGATCCTGTCGACCATGGCCGAGCGGGTTTTTGCCGCCGGCTTTGTCTGGCGCGTCATCGAGCAGAAATGGCCGGGTTTCGAGGAAGCATTTCTTGGCTTCGAGCCGAAGCGGCTGCTGTTCCAGCCTGACGATTTCTGGCACGATCTCACATTCGACAAGCGCATCGTCCGCAATCCGCAGAAGATCAAATCCGTACGCGACAACGCAGCCTTCGTCGAGCGCGTGTCGAAGGAGCATGGCAGCTTCGGCAAGTTCCTGGCCAATTGGCCGGCGGATGACCAGGTCGGACTGATGGCCTATCTCGGCAAGCATGGCAGCCGGCTCGGCGGCAATACCGGCCAGTATTTTCTGCGCTGGCTGGAGTGGGACGCCTTCATCGTCTCGGCCGACATGGCGGCAGCGCTGCGCGACGCCGGGCTCGACATCGCGCAGAGCCCGACATCGAAGAAGGACCTGGACAAGATCCAAGTACAGATAAACGCCTGGGCGGCGGAAACCGGGCTGCCGCGCCGGCACATTTCGCGCATTCTGGCAATGTCGATCGGCGAGAACCATCCGCCGGAAGCCTTGCGCGAATATATGGGCGAATAGGATCGACTGTTTGGTCCAAACGAACGCCATTGCTCGACGAATTTTGCCGCGCTAAACCCACGGGCATGACAGACAAGACCGCTCCAGACATATTGCGCATCGCCGTCGCCCAGCTCAATCCGACGGTCGGCGACGTCGCCGGCAATCTTGCCAAGGCACGCGAGGCGAGGGCGGATGCCGCCCGCCAAGGCGCCGACCTCGTGCTGTTTACCGAGCTTTTCCTTGCCGGCTATCCGCCTGAGGATCTGGTGCTGAAGCCCGCCTTCCTGAAGGCCTGCGAGCGGGCGGCGGAGGATTTCGCCGGCGATACCGCCGACGGCGGCCCGGGTTTCGTCATCGGCACGCCGTTGAAGCGCAAGACCGGCACGCACAATTCGATCATCTTTGCCGATGGCGGCAAGATCCTTGCCGAACGCTACAAGCTCGATCTGCCGAATTACGGTGAGTTCGACGAGAAGCGCGTCTTCCAGGCCGGCCCCGAGATCCAGGGGCCGGTCAATTTCCGCGGCGTGCGCGTGGGAGTGCCGATCTGCGAAGATATCTGGGGCGAGGTTGCCGTCTGCGAGACGCTGGCCGAAAGCGGCGCGGAAATCCTGCTGGTCCCGAACGGCTCGCCTTATTACCGCGGCAAGGTCGACGTCCGCCACCAGATCGTTATCCGCCAGGTCATCGAATGCGGACTGCCGATTATCTATGCCAACCAGCTTGGCGGCCAGGACGAGCTGGTTTTCGATGGCGCATCGTTTGCCATAGGTTCTGACAAGACGCTGGCCTTCCAGATGAGCCAGTTCGAGGAGACGGTCAACGTCACCACCTGGAAGCGAAAGAATGACATCTGGGTCTGCTCTGACGGACCGATGTCGAAAATCCCGGAGAAGGAGGAGGCCGACTACCGCGCCTGCATGTTGGGCCTGCGCGATTACGTCAACAAGAACGGCTTCAAGAATGTCGTGCTCGGCCTCTCCGGCGGCATCGATTCGGCGATCTGCGCGGCACTTGCCGTTGATGCGCTCGGCGAGGAACGGCTGCGCGCCGTGATGATGCCTTACCGCTACACTTCGAAGGACTCGCTGAAGGATGCCGAGGACTGCGCCCGCGCACTCGGCTGCCGCTACGATATCGTGCCGATCTTCGAGCCGGTCGAAGGTTTCCTGCACGCGCTGACGCAGCTTTTCGAGGGTACCAAGGAAGGTATTACCGAGGAGAACCTGCAGAGCCGTGCACGCGGCACTATCCTGATGGCGATTTCCAACAAGTTCGGCTCGATGGTGGTCACTACCGGCAACAAGAGCGAGATGTCGGTAGGCTATGCCACGCTTTATGGCGACATGAACGGCGGCTTCAATCCGATCAAGGATCTTTACAAGATGCAGGTCTATGCGTTGTCGAGTTGGCGCAACGCGCACGTGCCGCCGGGTGCGCTCGGTCCGTCCGGCGAGGTGATCCCGACCAACATCATCGACAAGGCGCCCTCGGCGGAACTGCGAGAGAACCAGACCGACCAGGATTCGCTGCCGCCCTATCCAGTGCTCGATGACATATTGGAGTGTCTGGTCGAGAACGAGATGGGCGTCGACGAGATCGTTGCGCGCGGCCATGACCGGGCGACGGTGGCGCGTGTCGAGCACCTGCTTTACGTCGCAGAATACAAGCGTCGGCAGGCGGCGCCCGGCGTGAAGATCACCAGGAAGAACTTTGGCCGCGATCGCCGTTATCCCATCACCAACCGGTTCAGGGATCGCGGGTAGGCCATTGGCCTGCGTAACGGTTTAGCCATGGCCAACCTTGAAATCAGCTTTGACCTGTCGCGGATCGACTTCCGGGCGACATCCGACATTTTGAAGGCGAGCTATTGGGGCAGCGGCCGCAGCGATGAACTGCACCGCCGCGCTTTTGCCAACTCACTGTGCGTCGGCGCCTATGTCGGCGGCAATCAGGTCGGCTTCGGCCGGGCGATCACCGACCGTACGGTATTTGCCTATCTCGCCGACATAATTGTCTGGCCCGGGTATCGCGGACAAGGCATCGGAACCCGGCTTGTCCAGGCGCTTATCGACCACTCGGACGTCAAGACGGTCACGCGTTGGAGCCTGTCGACCAACGACGCCCATGCGGTTTACGAGAAGCTCGGCTTCAGGCCTTCCACCGATGGCCGCTATATGCGCCTCGACCGTATCCCGGCAACCTGAACAGAGGCAGCGCACAACCCGCGATTGTTGCAAAATCGTCTCACTGCTTGGACCAGATGCGCTTTTGGCTATCTACTGACTTGGCGCGGCGTTGAGGCGTCTCTATAAACACCTCTCCGCGATTCCCCTTCAGGAGGAACCGAATGCCAGGATTTGACATCGTTATGCGAGGCTGCGAAGCCTAGGTCTTGGTCAGTGCGCCGCGAGATAGCCTCGCGGCAAGGCTGAACCGAGGCAGGTATTTCGCCGCTGCCGGTCGCCGCCCCTCTACAGGGCCGCCAAATACGCCAAACCTCCGCATCTCCGGGCGCCAAACGGCGCCGACGCGGTTTTTCAATTTCTACTTTCGTGGGATCGGGCTCGTTTGCGCCCGAATGACATCATGACTCGTTTTCGAATAGATTTGCGCGCGGGCGCCTTTCGCAGCGTTCTTGGCTTCACGCTCAGCCATTGGCGGTGTCAGCCGTGGCGGCTTGCCGGCATTATGGGCACATTCCTGCTGTCGACCTTGGCCGACGTGCTGACGCCGCTCTATTCCGGCCGGCTGGTGGATGCCGTCGCCAGCAGTGCTGCGGCCGACGATGTTGCGTGGAACGCGGCGACAGCGGCCTTTTCGATGCTGGTGGCCCTGGCGCTCACCGGTGTCGTGCTGCGCAATCTCGCCTTCATGGCCATTGTCGAGCTGACGTTGAAGATGATGGCGGATATCGCCGCCGACGCCTTCCACCGCGTCCAGCGCTTCTCCACCGACTGGCACGCCAACAGCTTCGCCGGATCGACGGTGCGCAAGATAACGCGCGGCATGTGGGCGCTCGACCTGCTCAACGACACGATCCTGATCGCGCTGCTGCCATCAGTCGTCATGCTCGTCGGCTCGACGCTGCTGCTTGGCTGGTTCTGGCCGCTGATGGGTGCTGTCGTCGCCACCGGTTCGGTTCTGTTCATCGCGGTGACGACGATGCTGTCGCTTGGCTATGTCGCGCCAGCGGCAAGGCTTGCCAATGCGTGGGATACACGGCTCGGCGGCTCGCTGGCCGACGCGGTAAGCTGCAACGCCGTGGTCAAGGGTTTTGGCGCCGAGGAACGCGAGGAGACGCGGCTCGCCGAGGTCGTCGCCAAATGGCGCGGTCGCACGCGCCGCACCTGGATGCGCGGCACCGTCAACGGCACCACGCAAGGGACGATGCTGCTGCTTTTGAGGGCAGCGGTCATCGGGTTCTCCCTGCTGTTGTGGTCGTGGGGGCAGGCGAGCGCCGGCGATGTCGCCTTCGTGCTGACCTCATTCTTCGTGCTGCAAGGCTATCTGCGCGACATCGGCACACATATCCGCAATCTGCAGCGCTCGATCAACGACATGGAGGAACTGGTCGACTTCCAGTCCGAACCACTCGGCATCGAGGATCGGCCCGGAGCCAAACCGATCCGGATCACCGATGGCCGTATCACCTTCGACAATGTCACGTTCCACTATGGCAGCCACCGCCTGCCGCTCTATCGCGACTTTTCGGTGGACATCGCGCCGGGCGAACGGGTTGGGCTGGTTGGCCATTCGGGCTCCGGCAAGACGACATTCGTCAAGCTGATCCAGCGCCTCTACGACGTGACTGCGGGCAATATCCTGATCGACGGCCAGGATATTGCGAATGTGGCGCAGGCGTCGCTGCGCGCACAGATCGCAATCGTCCAGCAGGAGCCGATCCTGTTTCACCGGTCGCTGGCCGAAAACATCGCCTATGCTCGGCCGGCCGCCACGCAGGCCGAGATCGAGCACGCGGCGCGATTGGCCAGCGCGCATGACTTCATTGCCAATTTGCCGAAAGGCTATGGCACGCTGGTCGGCGAGCGTGGCGTAAAGCTATCGGGTGGTGAGCGTCAGCGCGTTGCAATCGCACGCGCCTTTCTTGCCGATGCGCGCATTCTCATCCTGGATGAGGCAACGTCGAGCCTCGATTCGGAATCGGAGGTGCTGATCCAGCAGGCGATGGAGCGGTTGATGGTCGGCCGCACGACGCTGGTCATTGCCCACCGGCTGTCGACGGTGCGGGCGCTGGACAGGCTTTTGGTGTTCGATCGCGGCCGCATCGTCGAAGAGGGCTCGCATGACCAACTGATCCGGCTGCAAGGCGGCATCTACCGCCGGCTGTTCGAACGCCAGGCGCTTGAACTGACCAAAGGCCTGGTGATCTGACGGTTGCGGTGCCGCGCGTCTTGATAGACGTGCGGCGCTGCAGTCTTTTCTTCGCCTTTGTCATGTTCTATGTCTGCCGCCGAGCGCGGGGGCGCGTCTTGTCAACAGCAAAACCATCCGGTACGCCCTGCTCATGACAGTTACCGTCCGTTTCGCCCCGTCACCGACCGGCCGCATCCATATCGGCAATGCGCGCACCGCTTTGTTCAATTGGCTGTTCGCCATCAAGAACAAAGGCCGCTTCATCCAGCGCTTCGACGACACCGACGTCGCCCGTTCGACGCAGGAGTTTTCCGACGCTATCCTATATGACCTGCATTGGCTGGGCATCTTCCCCGATGCCACGGAGTACCAGTCGCGGCGGGTCGAAATCTACGATGCCGCACTGGAGAGGCTGAAGGAGGCGCGCCTCGTCTATGCTTGCTATGAGACGCCTGAAGAGCTCGACCTGAGGCGCAAGGTGCGCCGCACGCGTGGCCTGCCGCCAGTCTATGGCCGCGAGGCGCTGACGCTGGCACCCGAGCAGGTGGCGGAATATGAGGCCGATGGCCGGCGGCCGCACTGGCGCTTTCTGCTGCCCAACTTCAGCAGCGATCCGCTACAGCCGGAGCGCACCGAAATCCACTGGAACGACCTGGTGCGCGGCGAAGAGACCGTCGACCTCGCCTCGCTTTCAGACCCGGTTCTGCGGCGTGAGGACGGCACCTACCTCTACACATTGCCTTCGGTTGTCGACGACATCGACATGGGCATCAGCCATGTCATTCGCGGCGACGACCACGTCACCAATACCGGCGTCCAGATAGCCCTGTTCCGAGCACTTGGCGCGGAGCCGCCGGTGTTGGGCCACCACAATCTCCTGATAACGGCATCAGGCGAGGGACTTTCGAAGCGCACCGGCGCGCTGTCCATCCAGAGCCTGCGTGAGAGCGGCATCGAGCCGATGGCGATCGCTTCGCTGGCGGTGCTCGTCGGCACCTCGGAAAACGTCGTGGCGGTGCCAACGATGGCCGAGCTAGTCGAGCGCTTCGATCCGGCTGCAACATCGAAATCCGCCGCCAAATTCGACCCGGACGAGCTCTTCGTGCTCAACCGCACGCTGCTGCATCACATGCCGTTTTCCGAGGCGCGCGACCGGCTGATCGTGCTCGGCATCTCCGGCGAACAGGCCGAGTCTTTCTGGCTGGCCGTGCGCGGCAATCTCGACAGGCTGGCCGATGCGGCGATCTGGTGGCGTACGCTTCGAGACGGTCCAGAGGAGCCGGCGGAGTTTTCCGACGAGGACCGCGACTTTCTTCGCCAGGCATTCGAGTTGCTGCCGGAAGAGCCTTGGAACGGCACCGTCTGGAAGGACTGGACGGGCAAGATCCGAGCGGCGAGCGGCCGTAAGGGCAAGGCGCTGTTCATGCCGCTCAGGCTGGCGCTTACGGGACAGCCTTCGGGTCCGGAGCTTGCAGATCTGTTGCCGCTGCTGGGTCGGGAAGGAACGTTGGCCCGACGACCCTGACCTTGCGCTGCTCCGGCGGCGGCAGCGATGTCGGCGAGGGCACAGGTTTGACAGCAAGCCGTTTGATCGCCTCACGGTCGAGGCCGCCTTCTGCATTGGCCAAGGTCTCCGGGTCGGCGGCCGGATCAGGCCTGGCAACCAGCAGCGGAACGAACGGGGTGGTCGCCACGTTCGCCTCAGATTGTCCCGGGGTTGGCGGGTTGCCGGCAATGATCTCGAAATTTTGCCCGGCATTGCAGCCGCAGGTCGGCGGCCGCGGCATGTCGGATTGCTTGTAGAGGTAGGCCGTCGGCAGTTCGATATAAGGCCTGCCCGTCACCGAAGACGTCATCGACGCCGAATCGCTGTTCATGCCGCGCGTGTAGAAAACCTGCATCTCGGTGCCGGGGCAGCTCGATTCGCAATTCTTCTGATCGCGCTCGAAATCGCCCAGCGAGGCAGCATTCGACATCGGGAAGAAATAGCCGTCGCAGGTCCGCACACACATGGTGCGGAATTCGCCTTGGGGCTGGCCCATGTCGGCGCTGTTGAGCACGGTGCGGATGTTGCCCGGCTGGCTCAGTTCTTCAGCCTGGTCGGCCTCTTCGGGCTGACTGCCCAAAAGCTGGTCGAGCAGGTTTCGCTTGCCGTTTTCACGGCTGGCTTCGCGGACCGGCGCGGGCGTCCGGGCCGCCGCATCATCGCGGCAGCCATTGGCGTCAAGCAACGTCAATATGCGCGCACGATCACGTCGCGAACCACCGCCGGCAAGGTCGCCGCGCTTGGCCTGCAGGGCGTCGAGATTGGCTGCCATGCGATCGATGGTGGCGTCGAGTGCTGCGCATGCGTTGGCGTTGCGGCGAGACAGCGAAAAGCCGCAGCCGGCGCTGCTGGCCTGCCTGACGGCCTTTGAAATCTGCTGGCGCTGCCGGACGATTGCGTCGTCATATTTCCTGAGCAATGCCGGTTTGCCGCCGCCACCACGAGAAGCGGCGGCAAGATCGGCTTCAAGCTGGCGGCAGAGGCGGGAAGCGGCCTGTGCCTGAGTGGCGGCAATGCCGCACAGCACCACGGCGCCGAGCAGCGCAGCGGCCCGCGTCAGCTTCCAACTTGCGCCCGTCATCCCTCCGGAACTCCGCCTGCCTGTCGTTCAGAAAGCTACCGCGCTTGCGGTTAACCGTTTGTTTAGCATACCGCCGATTCCGCCTTCAGCCCAAATCGGCGATGGCTTGCGCCAGTGCGCGGCTTCGATCACGACCGGTGCTGTCATTTCGACCACGCCACACTGCGTATTCGGACAGAGCCAGAACCGCGACGTCCTGGCACTGCACGAAAAAGGCGTATTCGCCCAGAAGAATGCCTGGATTCAGTAACGCCCGGAGGCTTGGCATGACCGCGATTACCCGTCGAGCCGCGCTGCAGTTTGGTCTTTTGTGCCTGGCGATGCCGGATGCCATGGCGCAGCAAAAGCCCATCGCGCTGGATTGGGGTACCAGATTGGTTGAAGCTGCCCGTGAGCAGATCGGCGTCACCACACTCTACGATCCGACCTATACACGCCTGGCCTATCCGGGCGGGGACGTTGGGCCCGAGCGGGGTGTTTGCACGGATGTCGTGATCCGTGCCTATCGCCGCGCCTTCGATCTCGACCTGCAAAAATTGGTGCATGAGGATATGCGGGCCAATTTTGCCGCCTATCCGAAGGCTTGGGGCCTGAAAGCGCCGGACCGCAACATCGACCACCGCCGTGTGCCCAATCTTGCGGTCTATTTCGAGCGGCGCGGTGCCACCTTGCCCGTCAGCCAAGACCCCGCCGATTATCGGCCTGGGGATCTCGTCGCCCAGATGCTGCCCGGCAATCTGCCGCATATTGCCATCGTGTCGTCCAATCGCTCCACATTGGTACCGACAAGAAGACTGGTCATTCACAATATCGGCGGCGGCGCCAGGGAAGAGGACACTTTGTCTGCCTTCAGGCAGACAGGGCATTTCCGGTTCAAGCCAGTCTGAGAAAGCCCGCGGCTATCCCAGTTCGACGATGGCTTGCGCCTTATGCGCGGCTTCGACCACTGCCAGTGCGGTCATGTTGACGACGCCGCGCGACGTGACCGACGGCGTCAATATGTGCGCCGGGCTGTCGGTGCCGAGCAGGATCGGGCCGACATGCAGCGCGTCCATCATCGTGCGCAGCGCGGTCAGCGTGATGTTCGCCGAATCGAGATTGGGGAACACCAGCAGATTGGCTTCGCCCTTCAGCCGCGAATGCGGATAGACGCGCTGGCGCAGCTGCTCCGACAGTGCCGAGTCGGCATGCATCTCGCCGTCGCATTGCAGGTCGGGCGCGATGCGCGCCAGGATCGCCGCCGCCTGCCGCATCTTCATGGCGCTTGGCGAATCGCGGGAGCCGAAATCCGAATGCGAAAGCAGGGCTGCCTTGGGCTCGATGCCAAAACGCTGAATCTCCTCGGCCGCCAGAACGGTCATCTCCGCAATCTCCTCGGCGGTCGGATCGACGGAGACATGGGTATCGGTGAGGAAGATGATGCCGCGCTGCGAAATCAGCATGGAAAGCGTCGACAGGTCGCGATCCCTAATGCCGGCGCGTGGCCCGATGATCAGCGTGACGTTGCGCAAATGGCGCTCGAAACGGCCCTCAAGGCCGCAGACCATGGCGTCGGCGTCGCCGCGCTTCAGGGCAAGGGCGGCGATCACCGTATTGTCGGTGCGCACCATGGTGCGTGCCGCTTCCGTAGTCACCCCACGGCGGCCGGCAAGCTCGATCAAAAGGTCGACGTAGTGGCGGTAACGCGGATCGTCTTCCGGGTTGATCAGGCCGAAATCGACGCCCGGCTTGATGCGCAGCCCATAGCGTTTCAACCGCACGTCGATGACGTGCGGGCGGCCGATCAGGATCGGTTCGGCTATGCCTTCCTCGAGCACGACCTGCGCGGCGCGAAGCACGCGCTCGTCCTCGCCGTCGGCATAGATGACGCGCTTAGCGCTCGACGTCTTGGCCATCGAGAACACGGGCTTCATGACCAGGCCGGAGCGGAAGACGAAGCGGTTCAGCTTGTCGATATAGGCGGCGAAATCGGTGATCGGCCGGGTCGCGACGCCGGTCTCGCAGGCTGCCTTGGCAACGGCGGGGGCAATGCGCAGGATCAGCCGCGGATCGAAAGGCGAGGGGATCAGGAACTCCGGGCCGAAGATCGGCGTCTCGCCGGAATAGGCGCGCGCGGCAACGTCGGACGGCTCTTCGCGGGCAAGCGCTGCGATCGCCCGAACGGCGGCCATTTTCATCTCTTCGTTGATGGCACTTGCGCCGCAATCCAGCGCGCCACGGAAGATGTAAGGAAAACAGAGTACGTTGTTGACTTGATTGGGGAAATCGGAGCGGCCGGTGCAGATCATCGCATCGGGTCGCGCCGCCCGTGCCGCTTCCGGCATGATCTCGGGATTGGGGTTGGCCAGCGCCAGGATCAACGGCTTGGGCGCCATGTGGTGGAGCAGTTCCGGTTTCAGTACGCCGGCGGCAGACAGGCCGAGAAACACGTCGGCGCCGGGCAGAACGTCAGCCAGCGCGCGCGCCTCGGTATCCTTGACATAGGGGTCTTTCCAGCGGTCCATCTCCTCGACGCGGCCCTTATGGGCGACCCCGAACCGGTCGGTGACCCAGATGTTTTCGACCCGCGCGCCGAGCGAGACCAGTAGGTTGAGGCAGGCAAGCGCCGCAGCACCAGCGCCCGACGTGACGATCTTGATGTCTGAGATGGACTTGCCGGCGAATTCCAGCCCGTTGAGCACGGCGGCGGCGACGATGATGGCGGTGCCGTGCTGGTCGTCATGGAAGACTGGTATGCCCATCCGAGCTTTCAACTGCTCCTCGACTTCGAAGCATTCGGGCGCCTTGATGTCTTCCAAGTTGATGCCGCCGAAGGTTGGTTCCAGCGCCGAGATCGTCTCGACCATGCGCTCGATGCCCGGTGCGTCGATCTCGATGTCAAAGACATCGATGCCGGCGAACTTCTTGAACAGCACCGCCTTGCCCTCCATCACCGGCTTGGAGGCGAGCGGACCGATATTGCCGAGGCCGAGCACCGCCGAACCGTTGGTGACGACGCCAACAAGATTGGCGCGGGCTGTATAGTCGGCAGCGGTTGCCGGATCGTCGCGGATTTCAAGGCAGGGGGCGGCGACACCCGGCGAATAGGCAAGCGCCAGGTCGCGCTGGTTGCCCAGCGGTTTCGTCGCCTGGATTTCAAGTTTTCCGGGACGGGGATGCTTGTGGAAATAAAGCGCCGCTTCGTCGAGGTCGGATCGGGCCGCCTTCTTGCTTTCGCCTGTCATGACGGCCGCCTCCTCAGTTCAGTCCGTTTGGTGTTTTGAGTCTCTTAGCATGCAGCCGAGGCTTTTCGAGAGGTGATATGTCGCAAGCGCGAGCTTACGGCTTGCACCGCCCGCCGGCCCTGTACGGTCTGCCATTGAAATGTTGGGGCGATAGGCGCGTTGCTGGAGCGAGCTGCGAGCCGAATGTCTGCTTCAGGTGGTGGTTTGCGGACGATTAGGTATTCTTTCGCTAGTTCGCTGTGGGGCTGTTGCTCCTATAAAGTGCACGAAAGAAACTCTTGGAATAGCGATCGTACCAAGCGGCAGCCCACTCGCCGACAAGTCGCTCTGTCGACGACACCCTACGCCGGTAGTCGACTGTTCGGCGGATACCTCCTTCTTCCTCAAGCTCGATGTCCAGGTGAGTAAACTTTGGGGCCGCATCCGAAAACCTGAGATACATGTATGCAAACACCGCGATATGACGTTTACCCATTGATAAGCAACGATTTTCAATCGCCACCACCGCAGACTGGACTGTGGCGAAATCCTCTAGCCTAACCGCTCGTTCTAGACGAACGAAGTCAAGGAACAATCTCCGGTCGGTAATTGCAAGGTTGCCGTCGGCCGTGTCTCGAACCCCGTGCGACAGCAGTTTTTGCGCAACAAAGCGATAAATAGACGCCATTCGCCGGTCTCATTTTCATTTGCGAGGCAGGACATAGCATGCGGACTAACCCTAGTTCTTGTGAACTGGGCGCCCTTTTTGAGGTCGTCTCCCACTATTCAGTGGGCATTGAGCATTGGATTCTCGCTAGAACGCACTGACATAGAGGCCGCCGTCGACCGGTATGTTCTGACCGGTCAGGTAACCGGCATGGACCGAGCACAGGAAGGCGCAGATCTGGCCGAATTCCTCCGGTGTACCGAGCCGTTTGGCCGGAACGTTGGCTGCTGCTTGCGCTTTGCGCGCGGCGGCGGCGGCTGGATCTTCGGGCGTGCCGGCCTCGTGCGGGCCGCGCAGCCGGTCGGTGTCGAGTTTTCCCGGCAGCATGTTGTTGATCGTCACATTGCGGTCGATCACCGTCCGCGCGACGCCGGCAAGCAACGAAGTGAGGCCGGCGCGGGCGCCGGACGACAGGTCGAGGCCGGGGATAGGCACATAGACCGACAGCGAGGTGATGTTGACGATGCGGCCGAAGCCGCGCACCGCCATGCCGTCGATCACGGCCTGAACCAGTTCGACAGGGGTCACCATGTTCTGGGTGACGCCCTCGAGGATCTTTTCGCGGTCGAGCGCGCGGAAATCGCGAAACGGCGGACCGCCATTGTTGTTGACGAGGATGTCGGGATCGGGGCAGGCGGCAAGCAGCGCCTTCTGGACATCGGGCTTGGATACGTCGCCGACGATTTCGGTCACCTTGACGCCGAATTTCTCGCGCAGTTCAGCGGCGGTTTTGGCCAGCACGTCGGCGTTGCGGCCATTGATCACCAGATCGCAACCTGCCTCTGCCAGTGCCATGGCGCAGCCGCGTCCCAAGCCTTTGCTCGAAGCGCAGACGATGGCCTTCTTGCCGCGAATGCCGAGATCCATGGTGATTTTCTCCTCTGATTGCCGCCGCAACCTATCCGGATGGCTGGACCAATCGCAACCGTCATACGGTTGTTGCATGAATCGGGGCATAGGCTCAGGCGAAAGCAACGGTGACAAATGATGTACGGCGCAGAGCCTCGCACTTTCCGCAGCATGTTCATCTCCGACGTCCATCTCGGATCGAAGGCGGCGAAGGCCGAATTCCTGATCGATTTCCTGCGCCATCACGATGCCGATATCATCTATCTCGTCGGCGACATCGTCGACGGCTGGCGCCTGAGACGAAGCTGGCATTGGCCGCAAAGCCATAACGACGTGATCCAGAAATTGCTGCGCAAGGCGCGCAAGGGCGCCAGCATCACCTACATCGCCGGCAACCATGACGAGTTCGCGCGACAGTTCCAGGGCGTTCATTTCGGCGGCATTGTCGTCGCCGACCGCGCCATCCACGACACCGCCGATGGCAAACGCCTTCTTGTCATCCATGGCGACCAGTTCGACACCGTCGTCCATAATGCGCGCTGGCTGGCCTATCTCGGCGACTATGCCTACGACGCGGCGATGCTGCTCAACCGCGTCATCACACGTCTGCGCCAGGTGCTCGGCTTGCCTTATTGGTCGTTCTCGTCCTGGGCCAAGGTCAAGGTCAAGAAGGCGGTGAATTTCATCGGCTCGTTCCAGACCGTGCTGACCGAGGAGGCGCGCCGCTCGCATGTCGACGGCGTGATCTGCGGGCACATCCACCATGCCGCGATCGAAAGCTATGAGGACGTGCAATACATCAACACGGGCGACTGGGTGGAGAGCTGCACGGCGGTGGTCGAGCATTTTGACGGCAGGATGGAGATCCTGCACTGGGCGCATGTCCTGCCGGAGACTCCGGTCGGCAGCGAGGTGCTCGTGCCGATCGACATCAAGGGCAGGGCAGTCCAGGCGGCTTGACCAAATCCGGCCGCATCTCGCTTCAATCGGTTAGTCCAGCGGTTTCATCGACTTTTTCGCCGTGTTAAGCAGCGGCAGGTGTGGCGGGCCGACCCGGCTGAATGCCGTGCCGACGGATCGCCTGTCAATGTCCTCGCTGCCGCCGCTTTCGCCCGAACAGCTCGTCAAGCCACGCCATTTCGAACTGCGCATGAGCTTGATCTTCTTTACGCTCTTCGTTCCGCTCGGGACGCATGTGCCGTATTTCCCGCTGTGGCTGCAGGCGAAGGGGTTCCATGCCGAACAGATAGCCGTGATCCTCGCCGCGCCGATGTTCCTGCGCGTGGCGACGACGCCTTTTCTTACTGCGCTGGCAGACAAAGCGAGCGATCGCGCCAATGTCTATGTTGCGCTGGTCGCCGCATCGCTGATCCTGTCCGCCGGCTACCTCCTGCCGCCGACCTACACAACGGTACTTGCCGTGTCGCTGGCCCTGACGGTGGTCTGGACGCCGCATTCGCCGATTGCCGATTCGCTCGCCCTTTCAGGTGTTCGCCGCTTCGACTCGAATTACGCAAGCATGCGCAAATGGGGCTCGATCTCCTATCTCTGCGCCAATCTCGCCGGCGGTTTCATCCTGTCGGCGAGCGGTGCCCAGGCTGTCCCGGTGGTCATCTTCGCGGCGCTGTGTGCCGCGCTAGCCGCCGGACTGATTGCGCCGCGCCTCGGCCGTCCACGCCGCGCCTCGCCGCTTTCGGCCGCCGATATCCAGCAATCGGTACCGAAACTCCTCAACCGGTACTTCCTCTATTTTTCGACAGGCGTCGGCGTCATCACCGCCAGCCACGCATTTCTCTACGGTTTCGTGTCGATCTACTGGAAGTCGATCGGCATCAGCGATTCGGTTGTCGGGCTTCTGTGGGGGTGGGGCGTCGTCGCCGAGATATGCATGTTCGTCGTTTTCACCCGCGCTTTCGCCTCCTTCTCGGTCGTCTCAATCATGCTGATTGCCGGGATCGGCGCGATCGTGCGCTGGTTCGCCTTTCCGCTGATCTGGCCGCTTGGGCTTGGCGTTGGCGGGTTTTTCGCGATCCAGACGCTGCACGCGGTTTCGGTGGCGCTGGTGCTGATCGGCCTGCAAAAGATGATCGGTGAGACGGTCGCGGAAGAACGCACCGGGGCGGCGCAAGGCATCGCCTACTTCTCCAATGGCTTCTTCATGGCGGCGGCGACGCTGATTTCCGGTCCTCTTTACGACCGCTTCGGCGCAAATGGCTTCTTTGCGATGATCCCGATCGCTCTGACGGGCCTGGCTCTGATCGGGCTTGCCGCGCGGTCAGCCCCACAGCGCCCGCTCGGGCGGTGACACCAGCGAACCTTGGTAGACGAGACCGGGAACGCGGTCGCTGGCCAGCAGCAGCGGACCGTCGAGATCGACGAAATCGGCATCCTGCGCCAACAGCACGGCCGGCGCCATCGCAAGCGATGTGCCGACCATACAGCCGACCATGACACCAAGAGCCAGTTCGCGGGCGCGGTCGCGAAGCACGAGTGCAGCGGTCAGGCCACCCGATTTGTCGAGCTTGATGTTGACGGCGTCGTAAAGGCCGACAAGCGCTTCAAGGTCCTTCGCCTCGTGCACGCTTTCGTCGGCACAGATCGGTACCGGATGCGCGATGTGGCGAAGAATACCGTCATGTCCCGCCGGCAGCGGCTGTTCGATCAAGACGATACCGTGCTCGGCGGCAAAGGCGAGGTTTGCGACGATATTGTCGTCATTCCAGCCCTCATTGGCGTCGAGAATGATTCGGCTGTCGGGTGCTGCCGCCGTCACTGCACGGATGCGCGCGATGTCGTTGTCGCCGCCGATCTTGACCTTGAGTAGCGGGCGCTGGGCGTTAGCGCGGGCCTGCGCCGCCATCGCCTCCGGCTCGGCGAGCGACAATGTATACGCCGTCTCAAGCGGTCGTAACGGAACGGTTCGTATCGTATGCGCCACGGGTGTTCCGCTGATCTTCGCTTCCAGGTCCCAGAGCGCGCAGTCGATGGCACTGCGTGCCGCGCCGGCAGGCATGGCATCGAGCAGGGCGATGCGGCTGATGCCGCGCGCGATCTCGCTGCGCATCGCCTCGATCGCGTCGCGCACACCCTCCATGGTTTCGCCATAGCGCTTGTAAGGGACGCATTCGCCGCGTCCTGTACGGCCGTTTTCGGTGATGGCGCAGGAAATCACCTCCGCTTCGGTCTTCGAGCCGCGCGAAATGGTAAAGGTCCCGGCTATCGGAAAGCGCTCGGCCTCGACCGAAATGACACGCGCCATATTTTTCTGCTCCGGCTGTGCAACAAGGAGGATATCGGCAAATCGACAGGTCGGCCCCGTCAGGCTAAACAGGACGCCATGTTGACCATCCGCAAACGCGACGCAAGCGGCCCTGCCAAGGAGCCCGATCACCAGCCGCGCATCGCGATCGGCGAGGAGGGCGGCGTTCTCGGCTGCGCTTTCTCGGGAACCTGGACGACGCGCACCGTGGCGCTGGTCGATGCCGAGATGCGCAAGATCGAGAAGCGCAGCGGCTTCAAGACGCTGGCGCTCGACCTTTCACAAATCGAGAAGATGGACACAGCCGGGGCGTGGCTGATCGACCGCCTGGTCAGCAGCTTCGAAAAGAAGGGCGTCGAGATCACGATGCAGGGGCAAAGCGAGATAGCCTCGATCCTGCTTGGCGCCGTCGGGGACGCCGTTCGTCGCGAGCCCGAATCAGGTCCGGCAAAGCCGCCCAACTTCATCATTCGCGGGCTCGAGGCGGTTGGCCGGCGCGTTTATGAGATGCGCGACGATTTCCTGGCCGCAATGAATATCCTCGGCGCCACGATACGCGGCTCGCAGATGAAGCTTGGCCGTGGCCATGCCGTCAACATGGCGGCAATCTTCAACCAGATCGATCGCATGGGTGTCGGCGCCATACCGGTAGTCGTGCTGATGTCGGCCATCGTCGGTGCGATCGTCGCCCAGCAAGGCGCTTATCAGCTCAGCTATTTCGGCGCCGACATCTTCGTCGTCGACCTGGTCGGGGTGCTGATCCTGCGCGAGCTCGGCGTGCTGATGACGGCGATCATGATCGCCGGCCGCTCCGGTAGTGCGATCACCGCCGAGATCGGCTCGATGAAGATGCGCGAGGAGGTCGATGCGCTGAAGGTGATCGGTCTTAACCCAATCGGCGTGCTGGTGTTTCCGCGGCTCGTCGCGCTGGTCGTCGCGTTGCCTTGCCTGACGATCATCGCCAACTTTGCCGCACTGGGCGGCGGCATTTTGGCTGCATGGCTCTACTCCGATATTGCACCGGCAGCGTTCATCGACCGGCTGCGTGTCGCAATCGACCTCAGCACCATCTTTGCCGGCCTGATCAAGGCGCCGTTCATGGCCATGATCATCGGCATAATTGCCTCGGTCGAGGGCATGAAGGTTGGCGGCAGCGCCGAATCGCTTGGCCAGCATGTGACCGCCTCCGTGGTGAAGTCGATCTTCGTGGTCATTATCCTCGACGGGCTTTTCGCCATGTTCTATGCAGCGATCGAGTTCTGAGATGGCGCTGCCGGGCACAAACACGACCAAGGTGGCGGCGAAAGCCAAAGAAGACGAGATCGTGCTGTCGGCGCACGACGTCACGGTGTCGTTCGCCGATCAGGTCGTTCTGGACAAACTGTCGCTCGATATCTGGCGCGGGGAGATTCTCGGCTTCGTCGGTGCCTCCGGTGCCGGCAAATCTGTTCTCTTGCGCACCATCCTTGGCTTGACGCGCAAGCAATCGGGAACAATCAAACTGTTCGGCGTCGACGTCGAGAAGGCAACCGAAAGGGAGCGCCTTCGCATCGACATGCGGCTTGGCGTGCTGTTCCAGCATGGCGCCCTTTTTTCGGCGCTGACGGTCCTCGAAAACGTTCAGGTGCCGATGCGCGAATATCTCGATTTGCCGAAGAAGCTGATGGACGAACTTGCCATGCTCAAGGTCGAGCTGGTCGGATTGCCGCCGGATGCGGCGCAGAAATTCCCCTCCGAGCTCTCGGGCGGCATGATCAAGCGTGCTGCGCTGGCGCGCGCCCTGGCACTCGACCCGGACATCGTTTTTCTCGACGAACCGACGTCCGGGCTCGATCCGATCAGCGCGGCTGAGTTCGACGAATTGGTCGTCAAGCTGCGCGATACGATGGATTTGACCGTGTATATGGTCACGCACGATCTCGACACGCTGTTTACGGCGTGCGACCGCGTGGCGGTGCTTGGCAAAAAGAAAGTGCTGGTCGAGGGCACGATCGACGACATGCTCAGGAGCGAGGAACCCTGGGTAAAATCCTATTTCCGCGGAAAACGCGCCCGGCAACTTGATCTTGCGGCGCGCGCATAGCCATAAGTGAGCAATGGAAACCAGGGCCAACTACGTCATTGTCGGCATTTTCACGCTGGCCGCGATCCTCGCGGCTTTCGCTTTCGTCTATTGGACGGCGGCAATCGGCGAAAAGGGTGAGACGACGGTGCTGCGCGTGCGCATTCCAGGCTCCGCTTCGGGGCTCGGCCGTGGCAGTTTCGTGCTGTTCAATGGCGTCAAAGTCGGCGACGTGCGCCGTGTCTATATCGACGTCGACAATCCGACCGCTGCTATCGCCGACACCGAAATAGACCGGAATACACCCATCACCAAGTCGACGCAGGCCGATATCGGGCTTGCCGGCCTCACCGGCCAGGCCAACATCGAGCTCAAGGGCGCCGACCCCAAGGAGCCAAAACTTCTCGACGAGGCGGAAAAGGAAGGCCGTGTCGCCGAGATCGTCGCCAATCCGTCGGCGGTCACCAACCTGCTGCAGACGGCGCAGAACATCTTCACCCGCGCCGACAAGGTCCTTTCGGAGCTCGAAGGCTTCACCAAGGATGTTCGCGGGCCGCTGACGCAAACCGTCAACAATGTCCAGACCTTCTCCGATGCACTGGCCAGGAATGCGGACGGCGTCGACAAGTTCCTGGCCAGCGTCAGCTCGCTGGCGGACGAACTGAAGGGTGTTTCGGGCAAGCTCGACGGCACCCTGAAGGCGGCGGAAGGGCTACTCAACGCCGTCGACAAGGACCAGATCAAGAGCATCGTCGCCAATGTCGACACAGTCACTTCCAACCTCAAGGAAACCAGCAAGCAGTTCGACACGGTCATCAAGAACGTGGACACCGCGGTCGGCTCGATCAACGACTTCGCCCAGAAGACGCAAGGCACGCTGGCCAAGGTCGACGGCGTTCTCGACGGCATCGATCCGGCTGAGGTTCGCACCGCGCTGGCCAATATCCAAAAGGCCAGCGAAAACGCCAACGAGGCTGCCGCCGACATCGCCAAGGTGACCAACAAGTTCGCCAACCGAGCCGACGACATCGATGAAACCATCAAAGACGCGCACCAGCTCGCAGGACGCCTCAACGATGCCTCGGTGCGAGTCGACGGTATCCTTGCCAAGGTCGACAAACTGCTCGGCTCCGGTCAGGCCGACGGCGTCATGGCCGATGCGAGGGCGACGCTCAAATCGTTCAAGCAGGTCGCCGACACGCTGAACGCCCGCCTCGGCACCATCACCGACAATCTGGCGCGGTTCTCGGGACAGGGGCTGCAAAACGTCGAATCGCTGGTCCAGGACAGCCGTCGTTCGATCAACCGCATCGAAGAGGCGGTGACCGACCTCAGCCGCAATCCACAGCGGATCCTGTCCGGCGGCGAGGGTGAGGTCCGGCAGTTCGACGGCAGGGTGCGCCGTTGACTTCGGCCTGCGCCCACCGCAAGAACATAGCTTGCGGATGCGCGTTGTTTCCACGATCCGGGGGGGATCGCGTTTGAAATCGATCAGTTCAGGCAGCGTCAGATCGAGTGGGTTCAAGACCGGAGCGGCACTGCTGGCGCTTTCGCTCGCCGGCTGCGCGGCGCTGGGCGGCAAGCCGGCGCCGCTGGATACGTTTGAGCTTTCGGCGCCGTCGCTGGAAGCGCGTGCCCACAGCCGTCGCCAGATACTCATCGCTCAGCCATCGGCGCTCAAGGCGCTGGACAGCCAGAACATCGTCATTAAGCCATCGCCGCGATCGATCCAGTATCTCAAGGGCGCGCAATGGGCCGACCGGCTGCCGATGATCGTACAGGCGCGGCTGGCAGAGACGTTCCAGCGCTCGGGCAGCTTCACCGGCGTCGGCAAGCCAGGCGAGGGGCTGGCGATCGACTATCAGGTGATCGTCGAGATCCGCTCGTTCGAGGTGCGTGTCGATGGCGGCGAACATGCCGAGGTCGAGCTGTTCGTGCGCCTGTTGAATGACCGCAACGGTGAAGTGCGCGCTTCGAAGACGTTTAGCGCCATCGCGCCCGTTTCGGGCAATGGCAACCAGGCCTATGTCGGCGCGCTCGATGCCGCGTTCGGCGATGCGGCCGGGCAAATCGTCCGCTGGACGGACACCGTGATCTGAACCGGGCTAGCTGCTGTGAGGCGGCTGGAGACCGAAGCAGCTCACGGAGCGTATTCGACAAGCGTATGATCTTCGCCCGCGAGTTCATCGTTGATGATTGAGGCTATGGTTTCCCAATCACCTCCAGCCAGCCCTGCGCCAATTTTCGGGTAGCCGATTCTTTTGCCCGCGAATTTACCTTTGACGGCCTGCATGACTTTTCGAATTGCCTGGTAGTCGGCTTTCACGCCTTTGCCCTGCCAATGGAACTGAGTGTAGCCGTTGACAACATGGAAAATGCGGCTGCCTCGCTTGATTTCGGCAACGGATATGCTTCCCAGCTTGGCTGGGTCACCCTTCAATGTCGCGCAATCCGCAGCATATGCTTCGGGAAAACGCTGCTTTATGGAAAGAGCAATTCCTTTGCCCATCTGGCACTGGCAGTTGCATCCATGCACAATGACATCGAACGTTCCGTCGAGCGCAAGCTGAAGCAGATCACCGCGAATTGTCTGCATTGCCACGAGATACCGGCCTCTGCTCTGGGCGCAAACATCCGACCAAATCAGGAGATTTGCGGACTATCTTTTTCAGTATCGGGTCTAAGCAGAAAGGGCAGAGTGCACTTTCTGTTTTCCTGTCCCGCCGCTTAGTGCAGACGGCCGCTGGCATGGGCAAGCATGGTGTAGACCTTGCCGGTGTCCGACGTCAGGTAGGTCTGCGCCATGATGTTGTCGCGGTCGTTGCGCGACACGTCCTTGAGCAGCTTTTCGAAATCGTCGCAGTAACGATCGACAGCAGCGCGGAACTCCGCCTCTGACTGATATTTGCGGCGGATCTCGTCGAACGTCTGTTGGCCCTTCAGCGTGTAAAGTCGGCGCGTGAAGACGTCGCGCTCGCCGCGCCGGTAGCGGTTCCACAACTCGATCGAGGCGTCGTGATCGATGGCGCGTGCGATATCGACCGAGAGCGAGTTCAGCGATTCCACGACATGAAGCGGCGAACGCGCAGCGGGAGCCGGGCGCGGCGCTTCGGCAGGCGCTGCCGGCTTGGCGTCGTCTTCGCGCGATGCACCGGTCAGGAGGTCACGCACCCAACCGCCCTGCGGCGTGCGGCCGTTGGGGTCGCGCTGGCGCGGCGCTTGGTCTGCGGGACGTTCGAGGTCGAGCGTGCCGCGCAGCGCCGTCTCGCCCGAAGGCGCCTGCGGTGCACGGCGCTGTTCGGGAGCCGGAGCCGGGCGACGTGGCGGTTCGGCGGGGCGTGCGGCAGGCGCTTGCGGCGCCGGACGCAGGTTGCGCTGTTCCGAACTGTCGGCGCTGCGGCCAGATTTCGCAACGATTTCAGAAAGTTCCTTCAGCGCGTTGATCTGCTCTGAAACGGCACGGCGGATAGCCGTGGTTGATTCCTTTGCCTCTTCCGGCATCTCGATGACGCCTTTCTTAAGCTCGGCCCGGGTGAGGTCGAGCTCGCTCTTGATCGAGCCGGCGGTACGCCGCATCTCCTCGGTCGCATCGGCAAAGCGCTTGGTTGCCGAATCGACCACTTCGGAAATCGCGGTACGGATCTTGTCGGCGGATTCCAGCGTCTTGCCCTCGGCGTTCTGCAGCGTCTGGCCGACCAGATTCTCGAACGAGCGCATGACCCTTTCGAGATCTTCCGACTTCTTCACAAGGCCGACGGCAAGGTCCTCCAGCGACGATTGCCTTTCGAGCGTGTGCTCAAGATTGCTCTGGGCCGAGCTCAACAGGTCCGAGGCACTGGAAAGCAACCGGCTGTGCTCGTCGAACTTGGTGGCGATTGAAGCAACCTCGCGCAAGGTCGACGACGACAGCTCGGTGAGCCGCGTCGTGTTCGAATCGACCAGACGCGCCGAACTGGCGAAGGTCTGCGCGGTCTTTTCCGTGGTCGCCGCGAAGCTTTGCGTGCTCCCGGTCAGGCGTTCGTCGACCTGGCCGAGATTGGTCGCCGCCTGCTCGATCAATTGACCGAGCTGCGAGCTGGAGGTGGTCATGCGGCCGATGAGGTCGGCAACGCTGTCGGCAAGCGTCGAGCGCGCGCCTTCGACGGCCGACAGGGTTTCGGCCGTGCGGCTGGCGATGGCGTCGACGAGGGCGGCGTTTTGATTGCGCAGCTTCTCGGTCGCACGTTCGGTGACCTCTTCCATGCTCTTTTGCAGCTCGGAGCCGCCCTGGGCGAAGCGCTCGACCAGAGGCCGCGCCGTCTCGTCCAGGATTTTCGATATTTCTGCCGAACGGGCCGCAAGCATCGTACTGAGCTCGCGAGTATTGGCACCGATGGTCTTTGCAGCGTCATTGGTGCTCTGACCGATATGCTGGCCGACCGCGGTGAAGGTTTCGGCGATGGTGTTGGCACGCGAGACCAGTTGCGCTTCGGCACCCGAGACTTGTTCGTTGAGCTTTTGGCCCATTGTCTCGGCGGAGTAAGCGAGGCGGTTCTCGACGCTGGCGACCTGCTCCTCGACGCGGGCCGCAGTGGCGGCAGCACTCGATGCCAGGCGTTCGTCGGCACCGGCAAGCAGTTGCTCGATTTCACGGGCATGGACTGCGAGTTCCTGGCCAGTCTGCCTGGCGCGTTCGGCAACCCGCTGCTCGGTGCTGGTGAAGGCACCGACAATGGTGTCGGCATGTTCGCCGATTGCGGTGCTGCTGTCAGCGATACGGGACACCAGGCGATGATCGGCCTCCTCGAAGATGCGGCCGATCTCGGACGCACGGGCCGAAAGTGCTTCGGAGCCCTCGGCAATGCGCGAAATAAGTTGCTGGTCGGCGGCATCGAAAATGCGGCCGAGATCCGACGCGCGTGCCGCGAGCGCTTCGGCGGATTCGCCGATGCGCACGCCCAGCCGCTCGTCGGCTGTTTCGAAATTGCGCAGGATGTCGCCGGCACGCGCCGCCAGCGACTGGGCCGTTTCGATGGCGCGAGAGACCAGCCTGTGGTCCGCCGCGTCGAAGGTGCCGGCAATCTCACTTGCTCTGGCTGCCAGCTGATCGGCCGTTTCCTGGGCACGCGCGAGCAAGCTGTTCGACGTGTCGTCGACGCGGGCAATCAGTGCGCTCGACGTATCCTCGGCGCGGGCGGCGAGGCGACGATCCGCCTCTTCAAAGGTGCGGGCGATGTCCTCCGCCCTGGCGAGCAGGGCGGCCGAGGTCTGCTCGGCGCGCTCGGCGATCTTGCGGTCGGCATCGCTGAATGCCGCGCCCGCCTGCTCATGCAGCGCGCTGGTAACTTCCATGACCTTCTCGCGCAGCGCGCCGGCGACGAAGACCGCGCTTCTTTCGAGCACACTGCGCACGTTGTCGACACCCGTCGACAGCGCCCGCTCCATTGTGCTGGCGCGCTCTTCAATGATGCCTGTCTGCCGGCTGAACGCCTGCTCGATCTTTTCTACGTCCGCAGCGATCGCATCGGAGATGTCGGTGCTCCTGGCGGCGATCTGGTCGATATGGCCGGACAGCGAACGGTCGACATCCTTGCGCGTTTCGGCGAGCCTGGAGAGATCGTCCTGCAGTGCGCGGGTCAGCATGTCGCGACCCTCGCTCAGCTTGCCGACATGACCGGCGACAATCTCGTCGACCTCGCTGCGGCTCATTGCAAGCCTCTCCAGGTCGGCTTCCAACGCGCGCCTGAGGATGTCGCGGCCTTCCGCCAGTTTCTCGACCTGGCCGGCAACCAGCCCATCGATGCTCGAGCGGCTTTCGGCCAGCTTGGCGAGATCGTCCTCGAGCGCCTTCGACAGGGTCGAGCGGTCCTGGACGAGCTTCTCTGCGTGGGTTGCGACAAGGCTGTTGACGTTGCCGAGATCGGCTTCCAGCGCACGCGAAAACTGCGCGCGATTATCGGTCAATAGCTGCGACTGATCGGCGATGGCGCCCCTGATCGTGTTGAGATCGGCCTCCAAGGCGCGCTTGAGGATATCGCGGCCTTCGGCCAGTTTCTCGACCTGGCCGGAAACCAGTCCGTCGATGCTCGAGCGGCTTTCGGCCAGCTTGGCAAGATCGTCTTCCAAGGCGCGCTTGAGGATGTCGCGACCCTCAGCCAGCTTCTCGACCTGGCCGGCGACCAGCCCGTCGATGCTCGAACGGCTCTCTGCCAGCCTGGCAAGATCGTCCTCGAGCGCTTTCGACAGGGCCGAACGGTCTTCGGCAAGCTTGTTCATATGTTCGGAGACGACGCCCCGCACGGTCTCGAGATCGGTCTCCAGTGCCCGCGACAGCTGACCACGGTCTTCCGCCAGCTTTTCGGACTGGCTGGCGATGACGCCCTTGACGGTGCTCAGATCGGCTTCGAGCGCACGCTTGAGGATGTCGCGGCCCTCTGCCAGCTTTTCGACCTGGCCGGCAACCATCACATCGATGCTCGAGCGGCTTTCGGCCAACTTGGCGAGATCGTCTTCGAGCGCCTTCGAAAGGGTCGAACGGTCTTCGGCGAGCTTGTTCATGTGATCGGAGACAACGCCCCGCACAGCCTCCAGGTCGCTCTCCAGTGCCCGCGACAACTGGCCACGGTCTTCCGCCAGCTTTTCAGACTGGCTGGCGATGACGCCCTTGATCGCGTTTAGGTCCGATTCAAGCGCGCGCTTGAGGATGTCGCGGCCTTCGGCCAGCTTCTCGACCTGGCCGGCAACCAGCCCATCGATGCTCGACCGGCTTTCGGCCAGCTTGGCAAGATCGTCTTCAAGCGTCTTCGAAAGCAGGCTGCGGTCGTCGGCGAGCCTGCCAGAATGATCGGCGATCAGGCTCCTGATGTCGGACAGGTCGTTATCGAGTGACTGGGAAAGCCCGCTGCGGTCTTGCGCCAATTTCGCCGAATGGGCCTCAATGAGGCCATTGATGCCGGCGATGTCGGCTTCCAGCGCACTGGCGAGTATGGCGCGACCCTCGGCGATCTTTTCGACTTGACCGGCGACGAGGCCGTCGATGCTGGCGCGACTCTCTGCCAGTTTGCCGAGGTCGGCCTCGAGCGCGCGCGAAAGGATGCTGCGGCCCTCGGCGAGCTTGCCGACATGCCCGGCAACCATTTCATCAATTATCGTGCGGGCTTGCACGAGTTTTCCAGAGTCTTCGTTCAAGGCCTGGGCAAGCCTGTTGCGACCCTCTTCAAGGCTTTCGAGATGGCTGCCCAGCGAAGCGTCGATCGCTGCGCGCGATTCGTTGACCTTGCGCAGATCCTCTTCAAGGGCGCGCGAGATCAGGCCGCGGCCTTCGGCTAGCTTCTGCACCTGGTTAGCCACCGCTGCGTCGATTTCGGCGCGACCTTCGGCGAACTTCGCCAGATCGGCCTGCATTGCCGCCGCCATCCGGTCGCGGCTTTCGGAAAGCTTGCGGCTGTGGTTCTCGACGGCTTCCTCGATGCCGGCGCGAGCATCGGCAAGCCGCTCGATGTCCGTATCGAACGAACGCGATACGACATGGCGCGCCGCTTCCATGCGCCCGGCGAAATCGCCGGCGCGGGCTTCAAGCATGGTCGAGGTCGATGAAATGATGTCGGCCATGTCGGCGCCGATCTGGGTCTTGCCCTGATCGATCATCGCCGACAGCGTCTCCTTGCTATCCTGGAAGGTGTGGGCGATTTCGCGGGCGCGCTCGACCAGCGTCTCGTTGATCTGGCGTGCGCGAGCCTCCAGCGCGGCGTTGAGCTTCTGCGTGCCGGTGTCGAGCGCCTCGGCGCGGGTCTGGAACTCGCTGATCAGCGCCTGGCCACGTTCAGCAAGCGTCCGCTCGATGCCGTTGAGACTGGCTTCGAATTCCGAATTGAGTGTGCGGGCGGCACCGCCGAGCAGCGACACCATGCCGCTCGTGCGGTCGTCGAGCAGGTCGGTCAGTGACCGCGTCAGGCCGTCGGTGGTGTCCGTCAGCTTGGCGATCCGGGTGTCGAGCAGGCTGGCGAAGGCCTCGCCCGACGTCGACAGCCGATCGGTGATCGATTCGAGCCGGCCTTCCACCGAATCGAAGATCGACATCGAGCTTCCGTTGATCCTGTCGATCAGCGTGTCGCCGGATTCGTTGATCGTCATCGACAGCTTGGTCGAGGCGTTGAGAATGCTGTCGCGAATGATATCGCTGGCGGCGTTGATCTCGTCTTTCAGTGTCTCGTGGGCGCCGGTGATCGAGGCGCGCACGCGCTCGGCATGGGTGACGACCGCTTCGCGCTCGCTGCCCAGCCCGTCGACCAGCGAGCGGATGCGGGACTCGTTCTCTGAATAGGAGCGCTCGATCTGGTTCACCTCGCTGTGGACCAGCGTTTCGAGCTCGACGGCACGCGCAAGCGTGCGTTCGATGCCTTCGCCCATGGCTGCCACCTCGCGGCGAACCGCTTGGCCGATCATCATGACGCGATCCTGGGCAAGATTTTCCGGCTCGGCCAGACGGAAGGCCACCTCGGTCATCGACTGCGCGGCAAGGCGCATCTCCTGAGCGCGGCGAATCATCACTGCGAATGCCCAGAACAGGATGACGGGCACTATTGCCGCGACCGCCAGGCCGATCAGCTCCGGACGGGCGAAAAACTGATCGAAGGTGCGGATGTTCCAGATGCCAGGTCCGAACAACAGGTTCGCAAGGCCGCCAGCGCCGGCGATCCAGGCCAGCGAAACGAAAGCCACGACCCAGTAGATCGTGTTCGAGGCGCGGCGATTGAGGGTGTGCAGGAGCGTCTTATAGTCTTTTTGACGATCGTCGTTGGCCGGCGAGAAAGCTGCCGGCTGGGAGCCATTGCGCGTTGCGACAGGACGCAACTCAGCCGGCTTGGCCTTTGGCGCGGGATTTGCGATCTGGCCTTGATTGGCGGCAGGTGCCGCGTTCTGGGTCTGGTCCGGGGCAGGCGCTTCGTTCTGGCTGCGACCTTCGCGCGCCAGTTCGTCGGCGGCTTGCGATATTTGTGCTTCGAGATCTTCCATGGATGCAGCCATGTCGAAGTCGCCGCCGGCATCGCCGCTCAGATCGATATCAAGTGCCTTTTCAAGTTCCCTGGCTACGTCGCTGTCGAGCGTTCTTGTCGTCGTTGGTTTCTTCGCCATGCCTTCGCTACCCTGTACAAGCTGCCGCGGGACTTATGGTTGTGCTTATTGATTCTGCCTAGCGTGTCCCACGCAGGAGGCTGAAAATGGACCTGTCGTATCGTAATGACACAGCCGGGTAAAGAAAACATGCATTCCGCCCGATACGTAAAACTTTAAATATAAGGTTAACACAGCCGTGATTCCGGCGCCGTTATCGCGACATTTTTCCGGGCCAATCATTAACCCGTTGTCCACCGGATACGCCTAGTTTTTGCGGCGGTCGAAGAACGGAGTCTCAAAGTGATACGTGGCGAAAACGGCATTGCCTTTTCGATGCCCGGTGGCGACGTGTCGGGGACAGCCGGGGCGCGGCCGATCGACCTGGCGCATCTTGCGCGCCAGACGATGGGCGATCGGAGCCTCGAGCAGGAGGTGCTGACTCTGTTCGTGCAGCAGGCGCTGTCGGTGCGCGACAAGATCGTCGATGCGGATGTCAGGCAGCGGCTGCTATTGGCACACGGGCTCAAAGGTTCGGCGCGCGGGGTCGGCGCCTTCGCCATTGCCGATTGCGCCAGCGCGATCGAATGCCGGCCCGAAGACGCCAGCACGCTGAAGCGGCTTGGCTCGCTGATCGAAGAAGTGCGCGACTTCGTCGCCGCCATCAGCCGATAGGACTTATCCCAAAGACGCCACGCACGGGCGCTTTGGCGCCGCAGTTGACTTGTCCGGCAGAGTGATTATGTCGGCTCAGACTCCCTTCAGGTGACAAATGACCAAACTGACCTTCATCGCCCATGACGGCACGCATTTTGACGTGGATGCCGAAAACGGCTCGACCGTCATGGAAAATGCGATCCGCAATGCGGTGCCGGGAATAGAAGCGGAATGCGGCGGCGCCTGCGCCTGCGCGACCTGCCATGTTTATGTCGACGAAGCCTGGACGGCGGAGGTCGGCGAGCCGGAAGCCATGGAAGAGGACATGCTGGATTTCGCCTACGAGGTCCAGCCGAACTCGCGGCTGTCATGCCAGATCAAGGTGCGCGACGCTCTCGACGGGCTGGTCGTGCGCGTGCCGGCCCGCCAGGGCTGAAGCCGATTTTTGCGGCTGCCGCTTGGCAGCGGACCAATGGTCATGCAGTGTCGCGCCGTTTTCCCATAAAGGCGCATGCTTCATGACCGCTATCACCAAGACGGACGTACTCATTGTCGGGGCAGGGCCTGTCGGCCTGTTTGCCGTATTCGAGCTCGGCCTCTTCGACATGAAGTGCCATCTGATCGACATACTCGACCGGCCCGGCGGGCAATGCGCCGAACTCTACCCGGAAAAGCCGATCTACGACATTCCGGGCTGGCCCTCGATCTCGGCGCAAGGCCTGGTCGACAAGCTGCTTGAGCAGATCGCGCCGTTCAAGCCCGAATTCACCTATAGCCGCATGGTTTCGAGCCTGGAAAGGCTGGACGACGGCAGCTTCCGCGTCATTACCGACGAAAACGAGGTGTTCGAAGCCAAAATTGTGGTGATTGCCGCCGGCGGCGGTTCGTTCCAGCCGAAGCGGCCGCCGATTCCAGGCATCGAACCCTACGAAGGCAAGAGCGTGTTCTACTCGGTGCGCCGGATGGAGGACTTTCGCGGCCATGACCTCCTCATCGTCGGCGGTGGCGATTCGGCGCTCGACTGGACGCTGAACCTGCAGCCGGTCGCCAAGAGCGTGACGCTGGTGCACCGGCGGCCCGAATTCCGCGCAGCGCCCGACAGTGTCAACAAGATGTATGCCATGCAGGAGATGAAGCAGCTGGAATTCCAGGTTGGACAGGTGACTGGCCTGACCGGCAGCGACGGCCAGCTAGTCTCGGCCACGATCAAGGGGCCGGAGGGCGATGTCGAAGTGCCGTGCACGCGGATGCTGCCGTTCTTCGGCCTGACGATGAAGCTCGGCCCAATCGCCGAATGGGGGCTCAACCTCCACGAGAACCTGATCCCGGTCGACACCGAAAAATTCCAGACGTCGGTGCCCGGCATCTTCGCCGTCGGCGACATCAACTGGTACCCCGGCAAGCTGAAGCTGATCCTGTCGGGCTTCCATGAGGTCGCTCTAATGGCGCAGGCAGCCAAGCGCATCATCAGCCCCGGCGAGCGCATCGTATTCCAGTATACGACCTCGTCGACCAGCCTGCACAAGAAGCTCGGCGTGGTCGACTGAAGCTCGCCGGATTTCGCCGGACAGGTCTATTCGGCCAGGGTTGGGGCCACAGCCTCGGCATGGCCGCGAAGCGTTTTCTCCGGCATCAGCCAGAGCGTGATGAGCGACAACAGCAAGATCGCGGCCGCGGCAAGAAAGATCATCACGAACGGCATGGCCGAGGCGATATGGCCGGCCGGCTGCGTGCCTTCGCTGGCCAGCGGCAGCCCGTAACCAAGGGCGACGGCACCGAGCATAGCGACGCCAAGCGCGCTGCCCAGCGAGCGCAGGAAGGTGAGAACGCCGGTCGCCACGCCAAGGTGCATACGATCGACGGCGTTCTGGACCGAGACGGTGGCAACCGGAAAGGTCGTGCCTGTGCCCAGGCCTACGCAGGTCGTCAACACCTCGACGAGCAACAGTGAGGCATGCCCGGCGACCAGGCTGAGCACGCCGAGGCACAGGATCGAGAAAACAGTTCCGATCATGGCAATGCGCTTATAGTGGAAAAAGTGCGGGATCATTCGCGCGCTGAAGGTCGCACCGGCCACCGTGCCGAGCATCAGCCCAAGCAACGCGGTGCCCGATTGACTGACCGACAGGCCGACGACCGATTGCAGGTAGACCGGCAGATAGACCGACAAGCCGACATTGGCGGCCTGCAGCAGGAACATCGACAATGTGCCGGCGAGAACGATCGGATTGCCGAGCACTTCGAGCGAGATCAGCGGTTCGGCCGCGCGCATGAGCCGCAGCGCGAACGCGCTCCAGAACACCGCCGAGCAGGCGAGCAGTCCAAGGATTTCAGGCGACAGCCACGGATACTCGCTGCCGCCCCAGTTCAAGGCAAGCAGCAGCAGCGAGGTGGCCGCGACCAGAAGCAGCGCGCCGAGGCCGTCGATGCGGTGATGTTTTGCGGCGATCGGCAGCTTCTTGAGCGGGTTGTTGATGATCGCCATGGCCAGCAGGCCGAGCGGAATGTTGATCCAGAAGATCAGCGACCAATGCAGATGTTCGGCGAAGGTGCCGCCGAGCAGCGGCCCGGCGATGCTGGCGACGGCCCATGTGCCCGAGATCCAGGCGGCGTATCGGGCCCGCTCGCGCGGCGGCACGAGGTCGCCGATCACGGTCTGCGTCAGGGCGAACAGGCCGCCGCCACCGGCGCCCTGGATCGCCCGGCCGACAACCAGGACCAGCATGTTAGGGGCCGTGGCGCTGACCAGCGAGCCGGCGAGAAAGATCAGGATTGCAGCATAGACGGTCGGCCGGCGACCATAAATATCGGAGATCTTGCCGTAGAGCGGCGCCACGGCGGTCGCGGTCAGAAGATAGCCGGTCACGATCCATGGCAGATATTCGGCATGCCCGAGCAGACGTGCCATCGTCGGCATCGCCGGCGCGACGATGGTCTGGTCGAGCGCCGCCAGCAGCATCGACAAAAGCACGCCGCCGATGATGGCGTTTTTCTCGGTTTCGGTCAGCGGCGCGCTGGTTTCCACCATCGTTTGCTTGTCGACAGCCTGGTCCATATCCGTTCATCCATTATGCCTGCGTGCACGTCCGCGACGGGCTGGGAAGCATCCAGTACGCCGATTGGCGTTTGCCGGAGGCTGATCCCTGCGAACCTGGCATATGTCGTTCGCTATAGGCCGATTTCGACAGCGGCTCGAAAGTTTTCCGAAGCTGGCACTATGTTTCGGCAAAATTGGCTTTGTCCGACGACGCGGAGTTCAGCCGGGAGCGAGTCGGCCGTTCTCAATGCGCTCGATGCGATAGTGCAAAAGCCGCAGGATGCGGCTTTGGAAATTGGCGCTTTCGACGCGATCGAAGCGCATCTGGTCCTGGTCGTGTTTGGCAAGCATGGCCGCAGTGATTTTTGCGGCGTGGGCCTTTGCCAGTTCGCAGGTCTTTTCCGGGTAGCTCGCCTTCAAGGCGTCTTCTAGTTCGCGGCCGTGGTTCTTGGCAATCTCGACGTGGCGTTCCTCATGGCGCTTGATGTCGGCGGACAACGTATCCCAGAACAGCCTGACGCCGGCATCGGCTTTGCGCGGGCGAAGCCACTCAGGAAGGATGACCTTGACCTTGACGGTGACGACAGCGTCGGCAATCCAGCACGAGCCCGGCTTTTGCGCATAGCTGACGCGGGTGGTGAACGCCATCTGGGTAGCTCCCGGATGCCGCGACCCGGTGCTTTTCACCTGAGGCCCGAGTTTCGACAGCTGGGTCTCGATGTCGTCGAGCGTCCTGCCGCCGATCGGGAAATAACTATATGTCTTGACGAGAGTTGCAGCGCCGGCCGGGAATGCGGTCAGAGCGAGCATCAGGGTGCAGAGGAGGGATCGTTTCATCGTGTTGCCTCTTTCCCCACCTTGCTTTACCGCCGTCCTCGGCGCAACGGAATTGATCCCCCCGCCACGCCGCGGGATCGAACATGGTTGATGGGCAATGATGACAGGGCGATGGCAGTTGGCGCACGGACGCCATCTCGACCTTGGCGGCAAGGCCGTGGTCGTTGGCATCCTCAACATTACGCCGGACAGTTTTTCCGACGGCGGCCTGTTCGATGCGCCGGAAAAGGCAGTGGCCCAGGCGCGCCGCATGGTCGAGGAGGGGGCCTCCGTCATCGACATCGGCGGAGAATCGACACGTCCCGGGGCGTCTGCGGTCTCCGCAAAGGAGGAACAAACCCGCATACTGCCCGTCATCGAGGCGCTGGTGAAGGCCGGCGGAACGCTGATCTCGGTCGATACCTATCGCGAGGATACGGCCCGGCTTGCCGTCCAAGCCGGCGCGCATATCGTCAATGACGTCTGGGGCCTGCAGCGCGAGCCGGGCATTGCCCGCGTCGCGGCCGAAACCGGCGCTGGCCTTGTCGTCATGCACACGGGACGGGACCGGCAGAAACTGCCCGACGTGATTGCCGATCAGCTCTTCTTCCTCAGGAAGTCGCTGGAAATCGCGCGGCGGAGCGGTGTTGCCGACGATCATATCGTGCTCGATCCGGGCTTCGGCTTTGCCAAGGAGGCGGCAGCGGAAAATCTTGACCTGATGGCACGGTTTTCGGAACTTCATGCGCTGGGTTTTCCACTGATGGCCGGCACATCGCGAAAGCGCTTTATCGGCACCGTCACCGGCCGCGACGCAGCCGCAAGAGGCGCCGGGACCGCGGCCACCAGCGTCATCCTGAGGCTCAAAGGCGCGCATCTCTTTCGCGTCCACGATGTCGCAATCAACGTGGATGCGCTGGCCATCGCCGATGCTATGCTGGCACGTGAGATCGGGGAAAGCTGAGCCATGTATGTCATCCGCATGAAGAACTGCGCCTTCTTTGCCCGGCACGGTGTGCTGGACGAAGAAGAGACGCTCGGCCAGCGCTTTTATGTCGATGCGGCACTCATGGTGGATCCCGGGCGGGCGCTGGTCGAGGATTCCATTGAGGACACCGTCAATTACGGCATCGCCTTTGCGGTCATCGAGAAGATCATTACCGGCGAACGGCGCTTTCTGATCGAAGCGCTGGCGCTCGAAGTGGCGAGGGCGCTGACGGCGCGGTTTCCGCAGATCAAGAAGGCCGAGATCACCGTGCGCAAGCCGAACGCCCCGGTGCCGGGTGTGCTCGATCATGTCGAGGTGACCGTTGTCTGGCCAGAATAGTAACAACAACAACACCGTCTATCTCAGCCTTGGCGGCAATCTCGGTGATCCGGCGAAGTCGATGGCTGCGGCACTGGGCATTCTGGATGCCAACGAGAGAACACGCGTCGTTGCCGTTTCGTCGCTCTACCGCACGCCGCCCTGGGGCAAGCTCGATCAGCCGGATTTCCTCAACGCGGCGGCCGAAATCTCGACCGCGCTCGCGCCGCGGGCTTTGCTCGACCTTTGCCTCGACGCCGAGCGAAAACTGAAGCGGGTGCGCGAGGAGCGCTGGGGTCCACGCCTGATCGATATCGACATTCTGGTGTTCGGCGACCGCATCATCCACGAGACCGGACTGGAGGTGCCGCATCCGCGCATGCTGGAGCGCGCCTTCGTGCTGGCGCCGCTGGCAGAAATTGCGCCGGAGCTTGTGGTCGACGGCAAGAGCGTATCGGAGCGGCTGGCCGCCGTCGACACATCGGGCATTGAACGGCTGGCGTCAGGCCGGGATTGGTGGAAAACCTGATGCTGTCGCCATCGGTGCCTGAAATCAGCCGGAGAACCCACCTCCGTCGAGGAACATTTGTTCGTCCGGTGTCGTCTCGCGGCCAAGCATCCTGTTTCGATGCGGAAAGCGGCCGAAGCGCTGGATGATGTCCCGATGCTCGATCGCATATTTCAGATAGATCGGGGCTTTGGCGGCGGTAAGCTCTACCGATTTGAGCTGATCGGCGAGGTCCTCCGAATGCTCATAGGGCAGATAGAGAAAAACGCGGAGCTCTTCGTCGAGTGCCAGGTCATGGCCGGCAGCGATCGCTTTCCCGGCGAAATGCCGCGCCAGAGGGTCCGTGGCGTACATGTGGCCGGTGGCGCGAAAGCAGTTTCGCGGAAACTGGTCGAGCAGGATCATCAGTGCCAGCGACCCTTCGGCGTGTTCGGACCAGCCGTCGCATTCGCGGCGGGCGGCGGCAAAGTGCAAATCGAGAAACCGGGTGCGGAAGTCGGCATCAAAGGCGTCGTTCTTCTCGAACCACGCGTCCTCCCCGGCGTCGCGCCAGAATCTGGTGATGGAGACAGCGCGCTCGTCCAGTTCGTTCATCATTCGCGTCTTTCCAACGTTTAATCGGCCGGCTCGGATTTCTGCAGCACGCCGGCGGTCTCCTCGTTGAGCGCCTGGCCCACGCGCCGTGGCGTGCTGAGCGGCGTCGGGATGGGGGTGCCGATATTGCCTTTGAGGAAGCGCCGCCCGGCGCGGATGCCTTCTGCCTGTTGAAGTTCGAAACGGGCAGCATCGCGGCGGCGGACGTCCTCGACTACCTCGGCGACCTCTTCCGGATCGACGCCGAGAGCTTCCAGTGTCGAGCCGCCGAAGACAAGCGCCGATTCGAACGTCTCGCGGAGCTGATAGTCGACGCCGGCACGAATGAGCTGCAATGCCGTGCCGCGGTCGAAAGCCCGCGCCAGCACCGTCAGCAATGGAAACTCCGCCTTGATGAGCTCGGCGATGCGCACGGCGGCATCGGGCTTGTCAACGCAGATCAGGACGGCGCGTGCGCGCCCGGCTCCCGCGGCACGCAGAATGTCCAGCCGCGTGCCGTCGCCGTAATAGACCTTGAAGCCGAAATCGGCCGCCGCCTGGATCATCTCGACCTCATTGTCGATGATCGACACATCAATCCCGCGCAACAAAAGCGGCTGGCTGGCGATCTGGCCGAACCGGCCAAAGCCGATGATCAGCACGCTGCCGGTCAGGCCTTCGGCGACATCGACGCCTTCAAGCGACTGCTCGTCGCGTGGCGTCAGATACCGCAATGCTATGATCGCTAAGGGCGTCAGCACCATGGAAATGATGACGATGGCGGTCAGCATCGCATTGGCCTGGCTATCGATGATACCGACAGCCGCCGCTGCGGAATAGAGGACGAAGGCGAATTCGCCGCCTTGCGCCATGAAGACCGCGCGCTCGAGCGCTTCCCGGTGGCCGGTTTTGAGAATGCGGGCGACGATATAGATGCCGATCGCCTTCATCATCATGTAGGCGACGACATAGATGGCAATGAGCTGCCAGTTGACGACGACCACATGCAGGTCGAGCGACATGCCGACGGCGAGGAAGAACAGTCCGAGCAGAATGCCACGGAACGGTTCGATGTCCGCCTCCAGCTGATGGCGGAAGGTCGATTCCGACAAAAGCACGCCGGCCAGGAAGGCGCCCATCGCCATGGACAGGCCGGAAAGCTGCATGGCGAGCGCCGACCCGAGCACGACCAGAAGGGCGGCTGCGGTCATCACCTCACGGGCGCGCGCATCCGCCAGGATACGGAAGAACGGATTGAGCAGATAGCGTCCTGCAAGCACCAGCCCGACGATCGCGGCAAGGCCGATGCCGACCTCCGTCAACCGATCCGACAGGCTCATGTCGGCGCCGCCCGGCGCGAGGAAGGCGATCAGCGCCAGCAGCGGCACGATGGCCAGGTCTTCCAAAAGCAGGACCGAGACGATGCGCTGGCCCTTGGGCGTGGCCAGGTCGCCGCGTTCTTCCAGCAATTGCATGACGATTGCCGTCGAGGTGAGTACGAAACCGGCGCCGGCGACGAAGGATTGCGCGATCGGGAAACCTCCCGCCAGGCCGACGCCGGTCAGCAGGACCGCGCAGACGCCGACCTGCAGCGCGCCAAGCCCGAAAATCTCGCGGCGCATGCCCCATAGCCGTGACGGCTGCATCTCCAGCCCGATAATGAACAGGAACATGACGACGCCGAGTTCGGCGACATGAAGAATGGCTTCCGATTCGGAAAAAATGCGCAGCCCGAACGGACCGATCACGACGCCGGCCGTCAAATAGCCGAGGATGGAGCCAAGTCCGATACGCCTGAAGATCGGCACCGCAACGACGCCGGCGGCAAGCAGCGCCACCACCTGGATCAGATCGCCGTTCGATGCCTCTGCCGCCATGCCTGCCGTTCCGCTCTCTTGCAACAAGCGGCCAAGATAGGGGCTTCGGGGCGGATCGAACAGTGCGAATCCGGCGCGTTGTGAAGGCGATATTGCAGGCGCACCGAACAGGATAATGGGCTCCCGCGCGTTGCTTGTTCCAGCAGTCCGGCGCTAAGGACGCCCGGCTTCGGCCAGTGAAGGGCGAGCGTCGATCAAGTCGCGGCCCTTTCAGGCGGTGACAACCAAGTATCAGGGCGGCACGACAGCAGCCGAGGCCTGCAAGGCCTATGACGAGGTGATTGCCGCGATCAAGGGCTGAGCACTTATTTGCAAATCAAAAGATGGCGGCGCCGTTTGGCCGCCGCCTTTTTCACGCCGAAAGCTCAGTTCGGAGTTACAGAGCCGACCTCGACTGCATCGATCCGCTTCAACTTCATGCCGATGACCGGGACCAGCAGCTGGTCGACGCGCACGGCAACGGTCACCGTCATTGAATTGTCGTCGGGGACAAGCGCCTGCATAACGCCGCGCAACTGATTGCGATTGATGGTGAAAACCACCTTGTGCGCATCGACGACATTGCCGCCGATAATGTCGAGGCCGGAGCCGGCGGCCCCGCCCATAAAGCTGCCCTTGTAGCCCTGCCGGCCCTTGTGTTCGATCGTTGCCGACATCTGCTGGGTGAACATGCCTACCCGACAGCCGCCGTCGAGCGACATGCCGACCTTGCCGTCAGGCGTCGAGCCGATGAAGCTGCAGGTGAATTTCGTGCCCTTGTATTTGCCGGCAACGATTTCCCCGGGGCCGACCCATTTGCCTTCGACCGACCGAAAGAACTGCTTGTCCGGTTCCGCCGCCGAGGTCTTTCCGGCAATGCCGACGGTTGCGACAAGCGCGAGCGCCACGGGCAGCCCGCTGGACAGAATAACGCTTTTCATCGACGACACCCGGCAACAAAGAGACTGGTTTGGACGCTTCCGACCATGGACAAGATTGGTTAATGCTTTGTCACCCCAAGGCAATAGTCACGTTCCGGAAGCGGATGTTTCTTTTTCTTTCTTTGCTGCAAAGGAGGTCAGCGCGGAGAGGAAATCGCCCAATCCGGGCCGCCTGACCGCGTAAAAGGGCAGGGGCCTTGCGGTTTCCATCGCTGCAATGCCGATGCGCGCAGTCATCATGCCGTTGACGACGCCTTCGCCGAGCTTGGCCGAGAGCCGGGCGGCAAGGCCGTGGCCGACGATCTGCTGGACGAAACTGTCGCCGACGGCGATCGACCCGGTGACCGCGAGATGGGCCAGAACGCTGCGCGCCAGGCGAAAAAAGCCAAGCGTGCCGGGGCGGCCGCCATAAAGCTCCGACAGCCGGCGAATCAACCGGCCGGCTTCGAACACGACATAAGCGACGTCGACCAGCGCGCGGGGGCTGACCGCGGTCACCAGGGAGACGCGCTTCGCCGCTTCGAGGATCATCACCCTGGCACGGGCGTCGAGCGGGCCGAGTATCTCGGTCTCGGCCAGCCGCACCAGATTGCCGCCGTCAATGATCTCGCCGCGCAATTCGGCCAGCGAGCGCCTGCCGGCCGCGGTTTCAGGTTTGGCCGAGACAAAGACCGACAACTCGTCGGCCACGGCGCGGGCGGCCTTCGGATCGTCACGGGCAATCGCATCGAGCGCCCGCTTCTGCAACTTTTCGACCTCGGCAAGGCGGGCAATCGCCATGAATTCGCGCACGAGGATGATCAGAAGCGCCAGGATGGCGATCGCGGCCATAGCGGCAGCCAGCCAGCCCAGCCACTCGGCGCGCTCGAACAGGTCGCGAATCAGCTGGTCGGTCCAGAGGCCGACGGCGAGCGAAACCAGAACGCCCAGCGCGCCGAAGAACAGGCTGCCAAGCAGCGAACGTTTTCGCGGCGCAATCGCCGGCGGCGGTTCGGCGGCGACGATATCAGGCTCGTCGAAGACGTCGATCTCCGCCGGTGTGACCACGGCAAGATCCGCCGTCACGGTACGCGGCTTTCGCGCCGGCGCGGCCCCGGACGCAGCATGGTGAGCCGTCGAATCTTCCTTCTGCTGGGGCTCCGGCTCGATGCGAAAGGCCGCCGGTCTGCGGGGCGCACTCATGCGAGATGATCTCCGATCAGGAACTGCAGCGCGCGGTCGAGCCTGATATGCGGCAGCGACAGCGTGACGCCCTCGGCGGTGCGCTCGAGTTTCGGCGGGCGAAAGCGCACGAAGCGGATCGCGGGGTCGTCATCGTTCTGCCGGCGGGTCGATTCGGAAACATCGAACACCGCATCAACTTTCTCCGGCAAGTCACCGGGAAATATGGCTGTTTCTGTCTTTCCGTCAAAGGTTTCGCCATCGATTTTTTCGCCGCGCAACGGCATGCCGATAATGACCGGCAAAGTCTCGCGGCCCTGCTTGACCGTGCCTTCCCGGGTCGCGCGCATGGCAGCCATAGCGACGACGTTGACGTCGGCGCCGGTGAAATTCGCCCGCGCCACGGCTCGGTCGGCTAGCCGCCGCACGATCGCCTGCAGCCGGTCGTGGCTTTCGTGGTGCAGATGGTCGGCCTTGGTCGCGGCCACCAATATACGGTCGATACGCCTCGAAAACAGGTCGGTCAGGAAATTGCCCCGGCCGGGCCGGAAACAGGACAGGATTTCGGTGACCGCGCGCTCTAGATCGGCCATCGCACCGGGGCCGGCATTCAATGCCTGCAATGCGTCGATCAGCACGATCTGGCGGTCGAGACGCGTGATGTGTTCGCGAAAAAACGGTTTGACGACATGCGTCTTGTAAGCCTCGTAGCGCCGCTCCATCATAGCCTGCAGCGATCCCGAGCGGGCGCGCCGGCCGCCCAGATTCGGCAGCGGCGCGAAGGTGAGAGCGGGCGAGCCTTCAAGATCGCCGGGCATCAGGAAGCGGCCGGGCGGCAAGGTCGAAAGCGCCCGCTCGTCGAGTTTACAGGCCTTGAGATAGGCCGCGAAGCTCTCAGCGAGACGGCGCGCCGTCATCTCGTCGGCCTCGGCGTTGGGGTCGACCGGATCGGAGAGCGCCCGCCATTCCCGCGAAAGGTCGACACGCACCGCCAACACGGCCATCTCGAAGGCCTCACGCGAAAAATCGGCGTAGGACTTGCCGAGCAGCGGCAGGTCGAGCAGCCATTCGCCGGGATAATCGACGATGTCGACCGACAATTTGCCGGCGGAAAACATGCGGCTCCAGCCAGAGGCCGATTCGTATTCGATGGTGAGCCTCAGTTCGGAAATCGCACGCGTCGAATCCGGCCAGACGCGATCGTCGACAAGAGCCGCGATGTGATCCTCGTACTGGAAGCGTGGGACCGCGTCGTCCGGCTGCTCTTCGAGAAAAGCCCGGGCGATGCGCCCCGATTTTTGTGCCTCAAACAGCGGCAAGCGTCCGCCATGGACGAGATTGTGCACAAGGGCCGAGATGAACACCGTCTTGCCGGCGCGGGACAGCCCGGTCACGCCAAGACGCAGCGACGGAGCGAAAAGCCCGGCAGCGCGGCCTGACAACGTATCCAAGGCAATCTTCGCCTCGTCGGTAAAAGTCGTCAGCGCTGATGGCAAATCTGTTCTCGCGGGCCGGTCAGGATCCGATATAGGCTTTGATGCGCGGCTTTGAAATGGCCTCAGATATCGGCAGGCGTCAGGAAGGCTCCGAGATAGCCGGTGCCTGGCGCAGCCTCGGCAAGTCTGCCGTCGAACCGGACCACCGCAAGTGCGGAGGTCGGGAAGCCGTGGTTCAGCATGACCCGCGCGGTCTCGTCGCCGTCGCCCGAGAGCGCCATGGCGAGATCCTCAATCATCGGATTGTGGCCGATGACGAGCAAGGCATCCAGCCCGCCATTCTGCCGGATGGCAGTGAGGTACGCGGCGGCATCGTCGCTGTAGAGGGTGTCACAGAACAGCACCCGGCCCGTGTCCGTGTGGCCAGCCAGGCTTTCCAGCGTCTGGCGGGCGCGCTTGGCGCTTGAGCAAAGGGTGAGGGCCGGTGCGTATTTGCGGGAACGCATCAGGACGCCCATCGCTTCGGCATCGGCGAAGCCGGATGGATCGAGCGGGCGGTCGAAGTCAGCCACACCAGGCAGCGCCCAGCCGGCCTTCGCATGCCTCAGCAGGTACAGTCTGGTCACCGGATCCCCGTTGTGCCGGGCACCGAACCCGTCAGCACGCCGCAGGATTTGCCATCAGAAGAGCTCCGTGCGCAATGGCAAGCGCCCCTCAAGCATAGCGAATCATGTACGGATTCGGTCGTATTCTTCGCAAAAAGGGCATCGCCGATGCCGTTTTGTCCGAGACTAACAATTGCGTGAAACTGTCGTCGATTGACCTTGTGCAGCTTTCGGTCCGCGAATATATAGGCGCCAAATTTGGGGTTTGTTGGGTGAGTCGAATGAACGACATCGTTACCGCCGATTACGTACCCTCCGAAGACGAGCCGTTCATGAACGAGCGGCAGAAATCCTACTTTCGCATGAAGCTCGTCACCTGGAAGAACGACATCTTGCGCGAAGCGCGCGAAACTCTCGAAATCCTGCAGCAGGAAAACGCCAACCACCCCGACCTCGCCGATCGCGCCTCCTCAGAAACCGACCGCGCCATCGAACTTCGCGCCCGCGATCGCCAGCGAAAACTCATCTCCAAGATCGATTCGGCCCTCCAGCGCCTTGACGAAGGCACTTACGGTTATTGCGAGGAGACGGGCGAGCCGATCGCGCTGAAGCGGCTCGACGCGCGCCCGATCGCGACCTTGTCGATCGAGGCACAGGAGCGCCATGAGCGGCGCGAGAAGGTCTACCGCGACGACTGAGTCGCCGGGAAAAACAGCGGCATCGGTAAAGCGTTCACAATGGCCGGTTTTCCGGCCATTTTCATTGGCCGTTCGCTATCGGCCTATCTTTTCTGATTGGACAACTCGCCGAGGAGCTTCGTCATCTCGTCGTCGAGAGAGGGTGATGCCTTCGCCACCGGCTTGCTCGGCGTTTGGCTGAAGCGTGGCTCGTCGAGGGAAACCTCCAGCTCCTTCATCAGCGCATCGTCAATCGACTCGTGCTGTGCCGGCGGCTCGTATCTTGCCGGGGAGTCCTGTCTTGCCGGCGGCTGCGCATGCCGCGAGGCACTGGCGTTGACGGATCCATAACTTGGCAACGGCGTGACGTTCGATGCCGGTTTCGGCGCCGGCGCCGGCATTGTTGCCGGCATCGTCGCCGTCTGGCGGGCTCGGACAGGGGTCGCGGTTACGCTTGCCGGCTGCGGTGGCGCTTGCCTCACCGGCGCGGCTGTGGTCGAAGCAGACCTTGCTGCCGGCTGGTGGCCGTTGTCTCCGGTCAATGCCGGGCGCCGCAACGCCGAGAGCCTGATGTCGCGCTCGACGACGACGTCGGTCGGACCACCGATCAATAGCAGGTGCTCGATATCGTCACGGCGCACCAGCACCAGCCGCCGGTGACTGTCGACCGCTGTGGCATCCATGACAGCCAGCCGCGTCTTGCGGTTCCTGCCGCCGGCGACGAATGTCCCGAACGTCAGGCTGCGGACCAGCCTGATGATAAGAAGAATGATGAGCAGAAGGACAAGTACTGCAAACGTCCATAGGATTGCTGCGGCATAACCAGGACCCGCCACGCCATCCAGCCATTGCAGCATTGGTTCCCCCAAAATCAGCTTTCGAAGAGAAGCGACACTAGACTGTTGCGGCAGGCCACCGCAAGTTGCCTTTCACGCTTCGTGAACAGCTTGAAACGCCGGGAGCCGAACGGCGTCATTTTTAGCGGACATCTGCAGCCGGGCCTTTTCCCAACCCTGAGAATATGATTCAACCGACACCGGAATTCACGAGCAGGGGGCACATGGCCAAGGAAGCGCGCGGCGATTTCTATCCGGTACCTATCGTCGACCAGAACACGCGACCGGGAGCGGTCACCCGGCTCATCGTCTTCATCGTCGTCCTGACTGGGGCAGCGATCGTCTTCGGCCTTTTCCGCGAGCGCCTTGGCGATCCATTCCTGCTTGGCATGCTTGGCGTGCTGGCGATGATCGGCGTCGGCTTTCTATTCGCCACTGCGATCGGCTTCGTGCACATCACGCCGCGCTCGACAAGCGACGAACTGTCGAAAGCTTTCGTCGATTCGATGTCGCAAGGTCTCCTGGTCACCGACACCAAAGGCCGTATCATCTACGCCAACCGGACCTATGCCGATATGACGGGTGCCGAGTCGGCCGCCGACCTCAAGACCGTCGAAGGTTTGCTTTCAGACGTTCCCGAGGCCTCGGTGACCATATACCGGCTGGCGTCAGGCCTGCGTGACGGCCAGCCTGGCGACGGCGAGTTTCGGCTCGCGCAGTCCATTCGGCCAGGCGCCGAACCCGGCGCTCGCTGGTACCGCGTTCGGGCCCGCGCCTTCAGCGTTCCCGGCCAGCGGCTGCCCATGCTTGCCTGGCAGCTTGCCGACATCTCGCAGGAACGGGCCGAGCAGGAGCGGTTCTTTCTCGACCTGCAAAAGGCGATCGATCACCTCGACCATGCGCCGGCCGGTTTCTTTTCGGCCGACCAGGAAGGCCGCGTAACCTATATCAACGCGACCCTTGCGGAGTGGCTGGGCATCGACCTGGCCAGCTTCACTCCCGGCGCCATCACGCTGCCGGAGATCGTCGCCGGGGACGGCATGGCGCTGGTCCGTTCGGTCAAGGCCGACGCTGGTACCACCCGCAATGCCGTTATCGACCTCGATCTGACGACGATGACCGGCGAGGCGCTGCCGGTGCGCTTCATGCATCGTGTCTCGGCCAGCCGAGAGGGTCTCAACGGCCCGACTCGCACCATCGTGCTCAACCGGACGCAAGGCGAGGACGCTTCGGCCGACCTCCGCGCATCGGAAATACGCTTCACGCGGTTCTTCAACTCGACGCCGATGGCGATAGCCGGCGTCGACCATGCCGGCCGCATCCTGCGCACCAATGCGCCATTCCTGTCGCTGTTTTCCTCGGTCGTCGACCGCGACGCGGTCGATCGGCGTGTGCGGCTGGATACGGTGATCCACGAGCGCGACCGGCCGGCTTTCGCCGCGGCCTTTGAAAAGGCACGCCAGCAACAGGCTGACATCGAGCCGATCGATACGGTGCTGCCCGGCAATGAGGAGCGCCACATACGCTTCTACGTCAACGCGGTCGCAGACGGTACCGGTGGCGAGGGCGCCGAGGAATCGGCCATCGTCTATGCCGTGGAGACCACTGAGCAAAAGGCCCTCGAGGGCCAGATGGCGCAGAGCCAGAAGATGCAGGCGGTCGGCCAACTCGCCGGCGGCATCGCGCATGATTTCAACAATGTGCTGACCGCCATCATCATGGCCTCGGACCTGCTGTTGACCAACCACCGGCCGTCCGATCCGTCATTCCCGGACATCATGAACATCAAGCAGAATGCCAACCGGGCGGCCTCGCTGGTGCGGCAGTTGCTGGCCTTCTCGCGCAAGCAGACGCTGCGGCCGGAGGTGCTCAACCTGACCGACGTGCTCGCCGATCTCAGGATGCTGCTTGCCCGGCTGGTCGGCAACGACATCAAGCTCAAGATCGACCATGGCCGCGACCTGTGGCCGGTCAGGGTCGATATCGGGCAGTTCGAGCAAGTGGTGGTCAATCTGGCGGTCAATGCGCGCGATGCGATGCCGGCCGGCGGCGACCTCACGGTGCGCACCCGCAACGTCAGCGCCGGGGAATGCAAGACCTTTTCCTACCGCGAACTCACTCCGGCCGACTATGTGCTGGTCGAGGTCGAGGACAGCGGCAGCGGCATCGCGCCTGATGTGCTGAAAAAGATCTTCGAGCCCTTCTTCACGACAAAGGAGGTTGGCAAGGGAACCGGCCTCGGCCTGTCCATGGTCTATGGCATCATCAAGCAAACAGGCGGCTTTATCTTCTGCGATTCCGAAGTCGGCAAGGGATCCGTGTTCCGCATCTTCCTGCCGCGGCACATTGCGGAGGCAAGGACGGCGGGCGAGGCTGGAGAAGTGCCGGCCGCCCCTGCCAAGATCGCCGACTCAGCCAAGGATCTGTCGGGCTCGGCCACGGTGCTGCTGGTCGAGGACGAGGACGCCGTGCGCATGGGCGGCATGCGGGCGCTGAAATCGCGCGGCTACACCGTCCACGAGGCGTCGTCGGGCGTCGAGGCGCTTGAAGTCTACGAAGCGCTCGGCGGCAAGGTCGACGTCGTGGTGTCGGACGTGGTGATGCCGGAAATGGATGGCCCGACGCTGCTTGGCGAATTGCGCAAACGGCAACCCGACATCAAGTTTATCTTCGTGTCCGGCTATGCCGAAGACGCGTTCGCCAAGAACTTGCCGGCCGACGCGCATTTCGGCTTCTTGCCGAAGCCGTTTTCGCTCAAGCAATTGGCCACGATCGTAAAGGACATGCTGGAATCCTGACCCTTCCAACGCTCCGCTTGCGCAATGTCGTGAGACTGCCATGATTGCAGGCGAAACGGGCGACGGGTTTTGGAAAGCATGCCGTGACGCCACACAACGAGGCTAGCAAAGGCGACTACGCAAGCACGGTGCTGCTGCCGGGCGACCCGCAGCGCGCTGAATGGATGGCGGAGACCTTTCTGGAAGCGCCGCGCTGCGTCAACCGCCGCCGCGGCGCGCTCGGCTTTACCGGGTTGTTTCGCGGCAAGCCTGTCAGCGTCCAGTCCACCGGCATTGGCGTCCCGTCATTCCTGGTCTACGTGCACGAGCTGCTGGATTTCTACGGTGCGAAAACGTTGATCCGCACCGGCACCTGCGGTGGCCTGACCGCCGAGACGGCGCTGCGCAGCCTGGTGATCGCACAATCGGTGCGTGGCGAAAATGCCGAGAGCGGCCAGGTTTTTGGGCTCTATCGTGCCGATGCCGGCCCCGATCCGGCATTGTTGGCCCAGGCGTTGGCCCGGGCTGCGGAACTCGGCATCGACCATCGGGCCGGGCTGACGATCTGCAGCGACATTTTTTATCATCCGCTGGGGCGCGAACGCTTTGCCGAAGCACAGGCACAGGGGGCGCTCGCCGTGGATATGGAAACCAGCGCACTCTACCGCATTGCGGCCGATTTCGGCGCCCGGGCGCTGTCCATCCTGACCGTCGTCGACAATGTGGCAACCGGCGAGCAGACCGACTATTCCGAACGCCAGGGGCTTTTCACCGATATGACCCGGCTGGCGCTCGACATGGCGGCGGAGAGCTAGGCGGCTTCTACTTCGGAGTAGGGAAGCTCGCCAGGTTCCGTACTTTTCAACGCTTCGTGCAGGTCGAGGCGGTAAAGGCGCCGTCTGGCTGCTTCATGATGATGTCGAAGGACGGGGTGGTTCCGCTTTCCAGCGTCGCTTGCGTAAGCGAGATCGAGTTGCCACCGCTGGTGTAGCCGCCCAGCGGACCCAGCCAGGTAATCACCCCGTCTGCATCCATCTGGTAGTTATAACTCTGCGGCGCGGTGCCGAAGCTAACCGGACCGCTATAGACGTTTCCCTTGATGGTAATGTCGCCGAGGCTGAGGAACATGCCCAGCAGATAGACTTCGCAATGATAGGAGCCGTCCGGCAGCTTGCCGTCGCTGAAGCCGGCGCGCGCTACGGTCGTCGTCGCCAACAGAAGCATGGTGATGAAAATGCAAGACGTTCGGAAGGCCATGGCGTCGCTCGTTTAAGGGTTCGAACTTGCCCCATTTCGCTGCGGCGCTGCAATCCTCGCCAGCGCTCATATGATGCTGCTCAAAATTCGGGCATTGGCCTGTATATGAGTAAAACTTAGGCTGATACGAGTGATCTTTTCTCATTTCAAACCTGGCAGGCGAGGTTCATCTCCTGCGGCTAATACATTAACCGACTGACAGAGCTTGGAAATCTCAAACGTTCCGATCTTTCGCCGGTGATTGGCACAGCCGTTGCATGGTCTGTTCCGATGCAGTTAACCAGCTTGGGAGTTTAAAAGTATGAGGGGCAGTTTCTCGACAATAACAAAAATGTTTTCGGCCGGCGTGGTCACCGCCGGCTTGCTGATGAGCGTTCCCGCCAAGGCGGCCGACGACACCATCAAGGTCGGCATCCTCCATTCGCTGTCGGGAACCATGGCGATCTCGGAGACGACGCTGAAGGACGCCATGCTGATGCTCATCGAAGAGCAGAATGCCAAGGGTGGCCTGCTCGGCAAGAAGCTCGAGGCGGTGGTCGTCGATCCGGCTTCCAACTGGCCGCTGTTCGCCGAAAAGGCGCGCGAGCTGATCTCCAAGGACAAGGTCGCGGCGGTGTTCGGCTGCTGGACCTCGGTGTCGCGCAAATCGGTGCTGCCGGTGTTCAGCGAACTCGACAACATCCTTTTCTATCCCGTCCAGTATGAGGGCGAGGAGAGCGAACGCAACGTGTTCTACACCGGTGCGGCGCCGAACCAGCAAGCCATTCCCGCGGTCGACTATCTGATGAGCGAGGACGGCGGTTCGGTGAAGCGCTGGGTTCTCGAAGGCACCGACTACGTCTACCCGCGCACCACCAACAAAATCCTCGAGGCCTATCTGAAGGCCAAGGGCGTCGCTGCGGAAGACATCATGGTCAACTACACGCCGTTCGGCTTCTCCGACTGGCAGACCGAAGTTTCGGCGATCAAGAAGTTCGGCTCGGCCGGCAAGAAGACCGCCGTGGTCTCGACCGTCAATGGCGACGCCAACGTGCCGTTCTACAAGGAGCTCGGCAACCAGGGCATCAAGGCCGAGGACATCCCGGTCATGGCCTTCTCGGTCGGCGAGGAAGAGCTTGCCGGTCTGGACACTGCGCCGCTGGTCGGCCATCTCGCCGCCTGGAACTATTTCGAGAGCGTCGACACGCCCGAGAACGCGAAGTTCATCGCCGACTGGCACAAATTCATCAAGAACGACAAGCGCACCACCAACGACCCGATGGAAGCCCATTATATCGGCTTCAACATGTGGGTGAAGGCGGTCGAGAAGGCCGGCACCACCGATCCGGACAAGGTCATCGACGCCATGGTCGGCGTCTCGGTGCCGAACCTGACCGGCGGTTATTCGACGATGATGCCGAACCATCACATCACCAAGCCGGTGCTGATCGGCGAAATCCAGGCCGACGGCCAGTTCGAAACCGTCTCGCAGACGCCCGGCCTGGTGATGGGCGACGAGTGGTCCGACTATCTGCCTGACTCCAAGGACCTGATCTCCGATTGGCGCGCGCCTCTGTCCTGCGGCAACTTCAACGTTGCCACCGGCAAATGCGGCGGCAAGGGAACCAACTGATCCTCCCGGTCTGTCCTCCCAGACCCGCAAGCCTCCGGGCAGGCTCCTCCTCCAGCCTGCCCGGAGGCGACATTCAATCTTCAAGAGCCACCAGAAACCAATGATCCTGATCCGCGCGATTGGCCTGATGCTGCTCCTTCTCCTGGGGATGCTGCTGCCGTCGAACGCCAGCGAAGCAGATCTGCGCGTGGTCATCGCCAAATTCGCTACCGCCGCCAATTTTCCGGCGATAGAAGCCGTGGTGCGGGAGCTTGCGGCTTCCGGCGATCCGGCCGTAGAACGGCCGCTTGCCGCGCTTGCGGAGGGCAGCCTTTACGTGCGCAAGGCCGATTCACTGGTCTTTGTCGGCAAGGAGAGCGGCGACGGCATCGAGCTGCTCGATGCGCTTACCGGCGAAAGATCGGGCGAAGCTGCCAAGGCCGACATCACCAAGATCAAGGTCAACAACACGCTGCGCCGCGTTATCCGCGACGCGCTGGGCACACTGACGCTTGGCTCCAAGGATCCGGCCGTGCGCATTGCCGCCGCCGACACAATGTTCAAGACGCCGGACGCGGCAAACATCGAGCCGCTCGACACCGCGATCGCAAATGAGAGCGTGGCAAGCGTCAAGGCGCTGCTAGAACAGGCCCGCGCCGCGTCGATTCTCGTTTCCGACAGGCCGGAGACCGACAAACTGGGCGCGATCGCGCTCATCGGTGCGCGCGGCGACCGCGATGCGGTGTCGCTGCTCACGTCGGTAGAGGCCAGTTCCGAAGGTGCGGTGAAGGACGCGGCGACGGCTGCGATCGCCAACATCAATTCGACGCTGGCGCTGTGGGATGCCGGCCAGAATATCTGGTATGGCATATCGCTTGGATCGGTGCTGCTGCTGGCGGCGATTGGCCTTGCCATCACTTTCGGCGTCATGGGCGTCATCAACATGGCGCATGGCGAGATGGTCATGCTCGGCGCCTACACGACCTTCGTCGTGCAGGAGGTTATCCGCAATTCCTTTCCCGGCCTGTTCGACTGGTCGCTGGTCATCGCCCTGCCGCTGGCCTTCCTGGTGGCGGCGCTCGTCGGCCTTGTCATCGAGCGCGGGCTGATCCGCTACCTCTACGGTCGGCCGCTGGAAACCCTGCTGGCGACATGGGGTGTGTCGCTGATCCTGCAGCAGGCCGTACGCACCATGTTCGGACCGACCAACCAGGAGGTAGGCAACCCGTCCTGGATGTCCGGCTCGTTCAATATCGGCCAGCTTGCCGTGACCTGGAACCGACTCTGGATCCTGGTATTCGCGCTCGGCGTGTTCGCGGTGCTGCTCTACGTGATGAAACGCACGCCCTGGGGGCTGCAGATGCGTGCCGTCACCGCCAATCGCCGCATGGCTGCCTCGATGGGCATCAGGACGCCGTGGGTGGACGCCCTGACGTTTGCACTCGGCTCCGGCATTGCCGGCATCGCCGGTGTCGCGCTCAGCCAGATCGACAACGTCTCGCCCAATCTCGGCCGCGGCTACATCATCGACAGCTTCATGGTCGTCGTTTTCGGCGGTGTCGGCAATCTTTGGGGCACGCTGGTCGGCGCTTTCTCGCTCGGCATCGTCAACAAGTTCCTCGAACCTTATGCCGGAGCAGTGCTCGGCAAGATCGTCGTCCTGGTGCTGATCATCCTGTTCATCCAGAAACGGCCGCGCGGTCTGTTCGCGCTAAAGGGCCGGTCGGTGGAAGCATGATCACGGGACGCTTCTTTGCCGCCGGCGCCGACCGCCGCGTCGCCATCACCATCTTCATCCTGCTGGCGGTTGCAATCGTCGTGCCGCTGCTCAATCTTGCGGTCTCGCCGACAAGTGCGTTTTACGTGCCGTCCTATATCGTCGCGCTCACCGGCAAATACCTCTGCTACGCACTGCTCGCCTTGGCGCTCGATCTCGTCTGGGGCTATTGCGGCATCCTCTCGCTCGGCCACGGCGCCTTCTTCGCACTCGGCGGCTATGCGATGGGCATGTATCTGATGCGCCAGATCGGCTCGCGCGGCGTCTACGGCAATCCGCTGCTGCCGGATTTCATGGTGTTCCTTAACTACAAGGAATTGCCATGGTTCTGGTATGGTTTCGACCATTTCTGGTTTGCCGCGATCATGGTGCTTGCGGTGCCCGGCCTGCTCGCCTTCGTCTTCGGCTGGTTTGCCTTCCGCAGCCGCGTCACCGGCGTCTACCTGTCGATCATCACCCAGGCGATGACCTATGCGCTGCTGCTTGCGTTTTTCCGCAACGACATGGGTTTCGGCGGCAACAACGGCCTGACTGATTTCAAGGACATTCTAGGGTTCAACGTGCAGGCCGACATGACGCGGTCGGCGCTGTTCGCGGCCAGCGCCGTCATGCTGGCGTTTGCCGTCTTCGTCACCTGGGCAATCGTCGGTTCCAAGTACGGCAAGCTTTTAATGGCGGTGCGCGATGCCGAGAGCCGCACGCGCTTTCTCGGCTGGCGGGCGGAGAACGTCAAACTGTTCGCCTTCACCGTGTCGGCGGTGATGGCCGGCATCGCCGGTGCGCTTTACGTGCCGCAGGTCGGCATCATCAACCCTGGCGAATTCGAGCCGTCCAATTCGATCGAGGTGGTGGTGTGGGCGGCCGTCGGCGGGCGCGGCACCATCGTCGGGCCGATCATCGGCGCGCTTCTGGTCAATGCCGGTAAATCCTGGTTCACCGGCGTGCTGCCGGAATTCTGGCTGTTTGCGCTGGGCGGACTGTTTGTCGCCGTCACGCTGTTCCTGCCCAAGGGCATCATCGGCATGTGGGATTCCTGGCGCGGCAACGCCAAGGCGCTGCGGGCGGCCTCGGTTGCCGAGGAAGTCGGCATCGATCCCGATGCGCCGGTGCCGCCGAAAACCGACCGCTCGGCGGCGAGAAGGCCGGGCGACTGGTCGGCCTCCGGCGCCGAACCGCAGCCGGCGGAGTGATGGCCTGATGTCGAAGAGCAACACCATCCTCTATCTCGACGGCGTGTCGGTTTCCTTCGACGGGTTTCGCGCTATCAACAACCTTTCGCTGGTGCTCGACAAGGGCGAGATGCGGGCGATCATCGGCCCCAACGGCGCCGGAAAGACGACGATGATGGACATCGTCACCGGCAAGACGCGGCCCGACGCGGGTGAAGTTTTCTTCAACGGTGAGGTCGACCTAACCAAACACGACGAGGCCGAAATCGCCATGATGGGCATCGGCCGTAAATTCCAGAAGCCAACGGTCTTCGAAAGCCACACGATCGAGGACAATCTGATGCTGGCGCTGAAAGGCCCGCGCTCGATCTTCCCGGCACTGTTCCACCGTCGCTCGGCCGCGGACGTGCGGCAGATCGACGACATCCTCGGCATCATTCGGCTTGGCGACAAGCGTGACGAACTCGCCGCCAATCTGAGCCACGGCCAAAAGCAATGGCTCGAGATCGGCATGCTTCTGGCGCAGGATCCGAAGCTGCTGCTGGTCGACGAACCGGTTGCCGGCATGACCGACGCCGAGACCGAGGAAACCGCGCGGCTGCTCAGGGACATCGCGCGCGACCATTCTGTCATCGTCGTCGAGCACGACATGCATTTCGTGCGCGAGCTCGGCGTCAAGGTCACCTGCCTGCACGAAGGCTCGGTGCTTTCCGAGGGCAGTCTCGACTTCGTTTCGGCCGACGAGCGCGTCGTCGAAGTCTATCTGGGGAGATGAACATGGTCTGGCGCGTTCCGTTCTATCATTTCGATCTTTCGTTCTTCACGCGTTGGAGAAAGCGCTGACCATGCTCGAAGTCTCCAATGCCGCGCTGCACTACGGCGCTGCCCAGGCGCTGCGCGGCGTCTCGCTGAAGGCCGGCGCCGGCAAGATCACCTGCGTGCTCGGCCGCAACGGCGTCGGCAAGACCAGTTTGATGAGATCGATCGTCGGCCATCACCGGCTGACGAGCGGAAGCGTTGCCTTCGAGGGGAAGGCGCTCGACCGGAGCGCGGCGTATGATCGCGCCCGGTCGGGCATCGCATTCGTGCCGCAGGGCAGGGAGATATTTCCGCTGCTTACGGTGCGGGAAAACCTCGAATCGGGTTTTGCGCCGTTGAAGCGCGCCGATCGCAACATTCCCGGTCACGTCTTCGAATTGTTTCCGGTGCTGAAGCAGATGCTCGCGCGCCGCGGCGGCGATCTTTCCGGCGGCCAGCAGCAGCAGCTTGCCATCGGCAGGGCGCTGGTGATGCGGCCGAAGCTGCTGGTGCTCGACGAGCCGACCGAAGGCATCCAGCCGTCGATCATCAAGGACATCGGCCGCGCCATCCGGTATCTGCGCGACCAGGCCGGTATCGCCGTGCTTCTGGTCGAACAATATCTCGACTTCTGCCGGGAATTGGCCGACGAGGTCAACATCATGGACCGCGGTCAGATCGTCCATACCGGCCCCGCCGAGGATCTCGACCGGGCGGACGTCCGCAAATTCCTGACTGTCTGAATTCTTATTGATTCCATTACTTTGCAACTCTGGCGCGCTGCAGATTGCGTGCTAGATTTTGCTTGGCCTTGGTGAGTCGGCCGCTTTCCGTACCAGTTTCAACTTGGCAGATCAGGGGAAGGCGCGGCTGCGTCCGCACGCTTGCGCGCAAGCCCTTCCAGCGATCTGTTGTCGTCCAACATTTCGGGTGCTTGGGAGCCAGGGCCAGTCAATGGAGCGCTATGTCGAGGACTACCAGAAACGACGGCTCACGGAGCGCGTCGACATCCTGACAGCCATCAACATTCTGAAATCGCAGGGGTATGACCACGACGAACTCATCGCGGAGATCACCAAGGTCTTCTATGTCGATCTCGATGCCTTTAACGAGATCGTCAGGGTTGATCGGCGTCCGGACGAACGCGCCGCATAGCCGGTAGTTTAGGACCAAGCCAGGCGGACCACCGACAGCGGGGCGTCAGCCTGCGACCCGCTTCATCAGCGCGATGGCGCCGAATGGAGCGCGGACCTTGCCCTCGGTGATGAAGTAGACGAACACATCGCGTGGCTTGACCGGCGCGTCGGTTGAAGGATCGGCGCGCGACAGGTCGGCCGGCACCTTGCCTTCCGCCCAGGTTTTTGCGCGCGCCGCCCATTCGTCGAGCGCCTTTGGCGTATAGCAATCGGGATTGTCGTCGCTGCCGGTCTGCAGCCGGGCATAGATGAAATCGCCGGTGACGTCGGCAATCCCCGGATATTTGGCGTGGTCGGCATAGACGATGGCGGCCTTGTGCTTTCGCGCCAAGGCGGCGAACTCCGGCACGACGAAGCTGTCGTTGCGCACCTCGACCGCGTGGCGCAGCGCAACGCCGTCCTGCTTTTCCGGCAACAGCTTGAGGAAGGCCTCGAAATCGTCCGGGTCGAATTTCTTGGTCGGCGCGAACTGCCACAAGATCGGCCCGAGCTTGTCGCCAAGTGCCGCGACGCCCGACCCGAGGAAGCGCATGATCGATTCCCCGGCCTCGCCGAGCACGCGGCGGTTGGTGACGAAGCGGTTGCCCTTCAGCGAATAGACGAAACCATCCGGCGCCTCGTTGGCCCATTTGACGAAGGTCGGCTCCTTGAAGCTCGAATAATAGGTGCCGTTGACCTCGACAGTGGGCACCTGCCGGCTGGCATAATGCAGTTGCTTGGCCTTCGACAATTTGTCCGGGTAGAAGGACGTGTCCCACGGCTCGAAGGTCCAGCCGCCCATGCCGGCGCGGATTGTTCCTGATTGAGTCATGGTCGTCCTCCCGGTTTGCAGAAAAGGATCACGCGATGGCGGTCGTCTCGACGGCTTTCGCCATGTCGACGACCGTCCATCCTGGCCGATATGGATTGGGCCGGCGACCCGTTTCGCGAAAGCCGTAGGCCTTATACAACGAAACGTTCCGTTCCATTCTGGCATTGGTGTAGAGTCGGATTTCAGGCAAGCTCCACAGGCGCGTCTGTTGCTCGGCCCAGTCGAGCAGCCCGATGCCGAAACCCTTGCCCTGAAAGGCGGGCGCAACGGCGACGCTGAAGATCATTGTATGGTCCGCATGTCGTTCGAGAACGATCAAGCCGGCCGGGTGTCCGTCCTGCTCCGAAAGCCAGACCTCGCCGCGTTCTATGCGCGGCGCGTAGTCCTCGGTGACAGGGATCGGCGGTGCGCCGAGCAGGGCAGTGTAGGGCGCGTAGGCGTCGGTGGTGAGCGAGATCACCGTGGGGAGATCATCGGCCCGAGCGGCTCTCATGATCAAAACTGGCCCGCGCCGGCAGCGGCCGCAATCACCTTGTCCATACCGGCCGCTATCGCGGCGACGGCATTGCGACTGGCGTCGCCCAAGCCGTGGCGCTCAGCGAGCCAGTGCGCGTCATTGTAGGAGAGCCAGACCTTGCCTTGCTCGTCCTCCCAAGCTAGTGCCTTGACCGGCAGATCGATGCCGGCAAGCTGCCGGTCCTGCATCAGCGGCGTGCCGCCTTTCGGGTTGCCAAAAATCAGAAGCTGGGTCGGACGCAGGGAAGCTTCGACAATGCGCGCACCGGCGGCGTGGTCAATGCGGGCGAAGACCAGCAATCCTGCACGTTCCACAGTCCCGACCAGGCGATCGATCGTTTCGGCCACGCCGAAGCGGCTTTGGACCGTGATGAGACCGTTCTTTGCCATCACTCCGCCGCTTCGCGCTTGCCTCCGGGGCGCCGCTCCAGCAAGTCCCTCAGGAACTGCCCGGTATAGCTGCGTTTTTCGCGGACGATGTCCTCCGGCGTGCCGGACGCCACCAGCTCACCGCCGCCGTCACCACCTTCGGGGCCAAGATCGAGTACCCAGTCAGCCGTCTTGATCACCTCGAGATTGTGCTCGATGACGACGACCGTGTTGCCCTGGTCGACCAGCTCGTGCAGCACTTCGAGCAGCTTGGCTACGTCGTGGAAATGCAGGCCGGTGGTTGGCTCGTCGAGGATGTAGAGCGTCTTGCCGGTCGCCTTGCGTGATAGTTCCTTGGCGAGCTTGATGCGCTGCGCCTCGCCGCCCGACAAAGTCGTTGCCTGCTGGCCAACATGGATGTAGCCGAGGCCGACCCGTTTCAGCGTCTCCAGCTTGTCGCGCACGCCGGGCACGGCGGCGAAGAAATCGACGCCTTCTTCGACCGTCATGTCGAGAACGTCGGCGATCGATTTGCCCTTGAACAGGACGTCGAGCGTCTCGCGATTGTAACGCTTGCCGTGGCAAACGTCGCAGGTGACGTAGACATCGGGCAGGAAGTGCATCTCGATCTTGATGACGCCATCGCCCTGGCAGGCTTCGCAGCGGCCGCCCTTGACGTTGAACGAGAAGCGGCCCGGCTGGTAGCCGCGCGCCTTGGCCTCCGGCAGGCCGGCGAACCAGTCGCGGATCGGCGTGAAGGCGCCGGTATAGGTGGCGGGGTTGGAGCGCGGGGTGCGCCCGATCGGCGACTGGTCGATGTCGATGACCTTGTCGAGGAATTCCAACCCCTCGATGCGGTCGTGCTCGGCCGGATGCTCGCGCGAGCCCATGATGCGGCGCGACGCCGCCTTGAACAGGGTCTCGATCAGGAAGGTCGACTTGCCGCCGCCGGATACGCCGGTGACGGCGGTAAACGTGCCGAGCGGGATTTCGGCGGTGACGTTCTTCAGGTTGTTGCCGCGCGCGCCGACGACCTTCAGCCGGCGGTTCTTCTTGGCCTCACGCCGCGCTGCCGGCGTCGCCACTTCGAGCTCGCCCGACAGGTATTTGCCGGTGATCGAAGCGGGCGTCGCCATGATCTGCTGCGGCGTGCCCTGGGCGATGATGTGGCCGCCATGGATGCCGGCCGCCGGGCCGATATCGACGACGTAGTCGGCATGCAGGATGGCGTCCTCGTCATGCTCGACGACGATGACCGTGTTGCCGATGTCGCGCAGATGCTTCAGCGTGTCGAGCAGGCGGGCGTTGTCGCGCTGGTGCAGACCGATCGACGGCTCATCCAGCACGTAAAGTACGCCGGTCAGGCCGGAGCCGATCTGCGACGCCAGACGGATGCGCTGGCTCTCACCGCCTGAAAGCGTGCCGGAGTTGCGCGACAGCGTCAAATAGTCGAGACCGACATCGTTGAGGAAGCGCAGCCGCTCCCGGATTTCCTTGAGCACGCGCACCGCAATCTCGTTCTGCTTGTCGTTGAGCGAAGCGGGCAGATCGGTGAACCACTGGTCGGCCTTGCGGATGGACAGCTCGGTGACCTCGCCAATGTGCTTGCCGGCGATCTTGACCGCGAGCGCCTCGGGCTTCAGCCGATAGCCGCGGCAGGCCGGGCAGGGCGTGGCCGACATGAAGCGCTCGATCTCCTCGCGCATCCAGGCGGATTCGGTTTCCTTCCAGCGGCGCTCGAGATTGGGGATGACGCCCTCGAAGGTTTTCGTCGTTTTGTAGGAGCGCAGACCGTCATCATAATGGAAGGTGATTTCGCGCTCGCCGGTGCCGTGCAGGACGGCTTGCCTTGCCTCCTCGCTCAAATCCTTGAACTTGTCGCCGAGCTTGAAGCCATAGGCAATGCCCAGCGCTTCCAGCGTCTGCGCATAATAGGGCGAGGTCGACTTCGCCCACGGGCTGACGGCGCCGGCGCGCAGCGAGACATTCTCGTCGGGCACGACCAGGCTGGCGTCGATGGCGCGTTGGCTGCCGAGCCCGTCGCAGGTCGGGCAGGCGCCGAACGGATTGTTGAAGGAGAACAGCCTGGGCTCGATCTCGGGAATGGTGAAGCCGGACACCGGGCAGGCGAACTTTTCCGAGAACAGCATGCGTTCATGCGTCTCGTTCTTCGATTTGTTGACCGAATCCTCGCCGGTCTGGCTGGCGTCGAGCGGCTTGTCGGCAAATTCCGCCACCGCCAGCCCGTCGGCCAGCTTCAGCGCGGTCTCGATAGAATCGGCGAGCCGCGTCGCCAGATCGCCGCGCACGACGATGCGGTCGACGACGACGTCGATGTCGTGCTTGTACTTCTTGTCCAGCGCCGGCACGTCGGCGATCTCATAGAAGACGCCATCGACTTTGACGCGCTGAAAACCCTTCTTCTGCAGCTCCAGCAGTTCCTTGCGGTACTCGCCTTTGCGGCCGCGCACCATCGGCGCCAGAATGAACAGCCGGGTGCCTTCCTCGACCGCAAGCACCCGGTCGACCATCTGCGAGACCGTCTGGCTCTCGATCGGCAGGCCGGTGGCCGGCGAATAGGGTACACCGACGCGGGCGAACAAAAGCCGCATATAATCGTAGATCTCGGTGACGGTGCCGACCGTCGAACGAGGGTTCTTCGAGGTGGTCTTCTGCTCGATGGAGATGGCCGGCGACAGGCCGTCGATCTGGTCGACGTCCGGCTTCTGCATCATTTCGAGGAATTGCCGTGCATAGGCCGAAAGGCTCTCGACATAGCGGCGCTGGCCCTCGGCGTAGATGGTGTCGAAGGCAAGCGACGACTTGCCCGACCCCGACAGGCCGGTCATGACGATCAGGCTGTCACGCGGCAGGTCGAGATCGACATTCTTCAGATTGTGTTCGCGTGCCCCGCGAATGGAGAGATATTTATGGTCGGCCATCGCCGGTCGCCGCCTCAGAATCTGGAATTCGTGGGATGGGCGGGTTTTCCCGACCACCCCCTATGTAGGTAATTTCGCCGCCTTTTCGAGAGACGCCACAACTCCCGACCAAAGCGTTTAACCGCCTTTCGCGCGAACGGGCAAGCGGAAAGAACAAAGGCCGAACACGCTCCTGACAAAAGCTGCCCGCGCAGCCGGCTTCACAAAGCGTCTCGCGATCACATTTTTCGGCAACCCGGCTATTCAAGGTTGACGTCCCCGCGTCATGGGGGCAGAATCCAATTGTCAACGAAGCCGGCCGTCTTTCGATGGCCTCGCGGCCTGGGGCTAGCCTGCGAGACGCCGCGGGTTATGCGATGAGCGCTTCGACGACAGTCGCAACGAACAGAAGGAGAGCAGAGGCATGACTCCACCGGATTGTTCCTTGAGGCTCCACGTGTCGCTGGAGCCGCGGCAGGTATAAGTAGCCAGGTCAGGCGTTTAGCGCTACCTGCCCACATTGACCTGCCGATCCCCACAACAATCAGAGACTGCTAGTCGGATCGTCGGCTGAACGCCGCGAAGCATCCGAAATAAAAAGCCGGCAGTACACTCCCGGCAATTTGGATTTCAGATCCAAGAAAGCCCCGTCAGTTGCAAAGCAATGGCGGGGCTGTTCGTTTGAAGCGCAATATTTGTGGTTCACACCAGGCGAACTTAGCGGCTGGAGGGCCTGATCCCGCCGGTAGCGACATCAATGGTGATGCTACCGGAAATCCGAACGTCGGTATCGCCAATCTTGAAGGTGCCGTTGCCGCTGCCTAGAGCCATATCGTCAGGCTCAGGCCGCGGCGCTGGCTCGGCGATGCGATAATCGCTGGTCACACCGGGCAGGGTGCCCTTTTGCGAAGACGTCGAATTATCTTGGGCAAGTGCCATACCCACCAGCATGTTCGTGCCGGCAACGGTAGCGATGGCAAGGCATAACAGGCTGGATGAGCGGCTGGCGGTCATCGCCGGACTATAGTGCCGCGATAGCGGCAAGACCAGACCGATGGCGCTGAAATTGCGGGCGCTCAATCGCCTCAGTTCCGTCCGCCGGCCCGGCACGTTCATGCGGCCTGCTTGCGAGTGTCGAAAACATGGTCGACGAGGCCCCAATCCTTGGCCTCCTGCGCGGTCATGAAAAAGTCGCGGTCGAGCGTGCGTTCCACTTCTTCGTAGGTGCGGCCGCAATGGCCGGCGTAAAGATCGGTCATGCGCCGCTTGGTGCGAAGGATGCCCTCGGCATGGCGCTGGATATCGGAGGCCTGGCCCTGGAAACCGCCGAGAGGCTGATGCAGCACGATGCTGGTGTTGGGTAGCGCGATGCGCCGCCCCGGTGTGCCGGCCATCAAAAGGAACGAGGCCATCGAGGCGGCGAAGCCCATACAAACCGTGGAGACCGGGCAACTGATATACTGCATCGTATCGTAGATCGCGAAACCGCTGGTCACCACGCCGCCCGGCGAGTTGATGTAGAGCGAGACCTCCTTGTCGGGATTGTCGGATTCCAACGACAGAAGCTGGGCGCAGACCAGCGCTGAGGTGCCGTCATCGATCGGGCCGTTGATGAAGACGATGCGCTCGCGCAGCAGCCGCGAAAATATGTCGAAGGCACGTTCGCCGCGGCTCGACTGCTCGATCACCATCGGCACCAGATTGGCAAGGCCGCTCATCGGTTGTCTCCGTTGACTGTTGTCGTTCAGGCCGCGCGCAGGAAGAGGCGCGGGGTGTTTGCGGCGATCTGCTTGTGCCTGGGAGTGTGCGCGTCAAAGGAAAGCCGGCAACCGGCGCCTGCCATCGCGATCTCCGGCACTGCTGCCCGAGCAAAACCATCATGGACGATGCGCAGATGCGTGCCGCCGGAAACGGTGCGGTCGAGCGTAAAGGTGACGATGCTGTCCACTGGGCTGTCGTTCATTGCGCTGTCCAGGGGATTGCCGGGCGGCACCTGCGTATCGCCGGGCGTCGGCCGCTCCCGCCAGGAATAGCGCAGCAGCCGTCCGGGATCCGCGTCGAGGATTTCGCACTCGATCGGCGCATTCGGCGCTTTAAAGGCAAAGCGGTTGCCGATTTCGGGCTTGATGTCGTTCGGCATCATCCAGGCCGCGAGCAGGTCCGGCACCGTCAGCGCCCGCCACACCTGTTCCGGCGGTTCGGGCAGCTCGCACTCGAACTCGATCTTGTCTGCGGCCATTTCGGCGCGTTCTTTGCCTCGGTTGGTCATTGGTCCATGTCCTTCAAAACCGTCTTGAGCCTTTCGATGCGCTCTGGCCAGAACGCACGGTAGCGTTCGATCCAGCCGAGCAGTGGCGCAAGCCCCTTCGGATCGACGCGGTAATAGGCGTTGCGACCGGCCCGGCGCTCGACCACGAGGCCGGCGCCGCGCAGCACTGCGAGATGTTGCGATACCGCCGGCTGCGATACCGGTATGCCAGTGCGCAGTTCCGACACCGTCATCTCGCCGTCGGCGAGCCGCTCATAGACGGCGCGACGCGTTGGATCCGCTAGTGCCCGAAAAATGTCTGCTTCGATCATGCCGAAAGCATAAGTCAATACTTATCGGTTTGGCAAGCCATGTTTTTTAAGACAGGCGGTATTTTTTAAGACAGGCGAGGTTTTACAAACTCGCTGGAAGCCAGCGTCTCACCATGTCGGGGGATCCGTTGAACGTCGCCTCGAAAACTGGTGACGCGAGCACAACATGAATATGAAGCAATTCGGAGCCGACGTTTCGGAAGCCATGTTGCCTGTACGCGGCGACAACAAGCGACTGTCCGGCAGTCAAGACGAGATGCTCTTCGTCGATCCACATCTCGGCCCTGCCAGCGATGACGGTAAGTACTTCCTCGACCGGGTGCCAATGTGTCGGGGCGCCAACGGTGGGTTCGACCCATTGTTCAAACATGCAAAGTTGAGTTGCGCCGTTGCGGGCAGAGACATGCATGCGGGTCTTTACTCCCGTCCGCCACTCTTCTTGCGGCTGATCGTTATGCGCAACCATCTTCATGCGTTCGCCTCGATCCCATGGTCTGTGGAAATTCGACGCCAAGACACTACTTCTTACTGACAACTATTGACAGTGCAGGGCCTCTCCTATAGAACGAAAAGAGAACAAAAACCTTGTGGGAAAAGGCAGCGACGGCAGGCAGGGATTGTCCATAGCCTGTAAGGTGCGGCGACAAAAATTCGGTTTCGGATGAGCGCGGAGAAGTATCATGGCGGGTAGCGTCAACAAGGTCATTCTGGTGGGCAACCTCGGGGCGGACCCTGAAATCCGCCGCCTGAATTCGGGTGACCCGGTCGTCAACATCCGCATCGCGACGTCGGAAAGCTGGCGCGACAAGACGTCCGGAGAGCGCAAGGAAAAGACCGAGTGGCACAATGTCGTGATCTTCAACGACCAGATCGCCAAGGTGGCCGAGCAGTATCTGAAGAAGGGCATGAAGGTCTATGTCGAGGGCCAGCTGCAGACGCGCAAATGGCAGGACCAGACCGGCAATGACCGCTATACGACCGAAATCGTGTTGCAGAAATTCCGCGGCGAGCTGCAGATGCTCGATGCGCGGGGCGAGGGCGGCGGCCAGGTCGGCAACTATGCCGGTGGTGGTGCGAGCCGCGGTTCCGATTTCGGCCAGTCCGGCCCGGGCGAAAGTTTCAATCGCGGTGGCGCCAACAAGGGCGGCGGCGGTGGTTCGTCGCGCGAGCTGGACGACGAAATCCCGTTCTGATTTCTCGGAGCGGACTGCCCTTGCGGCGAAAAGCGCCGGCACCTTGGCCACGAAATGGCGTCCCGAAAATCTGTCTTGGATTTTTGGGACGTTGTGCGTTTGAGCGGTGAAAGGACGTATCAGGTGAAGGCAAGGGTCAAATGGGTCGAGGAGCGCACTTTCGTTGGCGAGTCCGCCAATGGGCACAAGCTGGTGCTAGGCACTGCGTTCGGGCCGGAGGGCAAGACGCCGGGGCCGAGCCCAATGGAACTGGTGCTGATCGGCACTGGCGGCTGCTCGGCCTATGACGTGGTCCATATCCTCGAAAAGGGGCGCGAGGCGGTCGAAGATTGCGTGGTCGAACTCGATGCCGACCGTGCAGAAGCCGATCCCAGGGTGTTCACCCGCATTCACATGCATTTTGTCGTCAAGGGGCGGGCGCTATCACACGACAAGGTGAAGCGGGCGATCGGGCTTTCGATCGAGAAATACTGCTCGGCCTCGGCAATGATGGCCAAGACTGCCGAGATTACCCACGACTTCGAAGTCATTGAAACGACAGCGAAGTAGGGCTGTTCCTACGTCGCCATCAGCGCCTTGATGCCGTCGGCGACGAACTGTACGGCGAGCGCCGCCAGGATGACGCCGAGCAGCCTTGTCAGGATCGAACGGCCGGTTTGGCCGAGGATACGGTCGATGCGCTCTGACAGCACGAACACCAGGTAGGTGATGACGAGGCAGATGGCGATGATGCCGACAAGGGCTGTCTGCGCGCCCAAACCCTGAAACGAGCTTGAGAGCAGGACGGTCGCCGAAATCGCGCCGGGACCGGCAATAAGCGGGATCGCCAGCGGAAAGGCGGCGATGTTGTGGATCATGTCCCTGGTGATGGCGACGTCGCCGATCTTCTCCTTGCGGTCCTGCCGGCGCTCGAACACCATTTCGAAGGCGATGAAGAACAGCAGAAAGCCGCCGGCGACGCGGAAGGCCGGCAGAGTGATGCCGAAGACTGACAGGATCGACGCGCCGGCGATTGCGAACAACGCCATTACCAGGAAGGCGATGACCGAGGCGCGCACGGAGACCTGGTTGCGCTCCTCGCGGTTCATGCCGCGGGTCACGGCGAGGAAGAGCGGCGCCAGGCCGGGCGGATCGATCGTCACCAGTATGGTGACGAAGGCGTTGAACAGGCTGTCGAAGCTCGGCATGCTGACCCTCCCCCGCCGGCAAAGCCGGATAACGGGATTGGTAGAGCAAAGCGGAGGCAGTGGAAACCGTGCGGATCAGGGGCTGACGGCCCGGCGCGCCAGAAACTCGACTTCGAGACGCCAGGTGGCGCCGTCGTCCTGTGAGCGTTCGCCCAGCCAGCGGAACGAATTTTCGGTGATGCGCGAAAAGCTCCAGCGCACAGCAGATCCGGTGCCGTCTGCGCCTTGCTGGATGATGGTGTCGCCCTCGGCACGGCCGAGCTGGCGGCTGTAGTACTGATTGCGCGGATCGCTCCAGAAGATGTGCCAGGCGTCAACGCCGGGATCATAGACACGCAACGTCGTGCCATAGAAGGTCCATTTGCCGAGCGAGGGCGAGGGGCCGGCGTCACGGGCAGGCAGGATCCATACGTCCTGGATCGCGCGGCCTTCGAGCACCCAGCCGAAATGCACTTCGCCGCGCCCGGTCAGCACCTGACCGTCCTCGAGATGGCGCGTGGCGTCGAACGTCCAGGCGCCGACGAAGCGGCCATAAAGATTCAGTTTCTCGGCAAGGGCCGGTACGGGCCCATCGCTGTGCAGCACCGTGGTAAAGGAATTGGACATGGCTTCGCTCTCATCTTGTCAGGAGACCGGCAAGCATAGAGGCCGACAGGGGTTCTGCGCTTGGGAAAAGTTGCTATGTTTCGGCGATGACGACGAGCGCGCACGGGCTGGCGTCGGGCCGAGGCTGGCAGGTGTCGGATGTCATCTGCACCGCTAGCGCCGCCGACAGGCCATTCGAGGAGGAGCATCGGGATTTCTGCGTTGCCGCCGTAACCAACGGCACCTTCCGCTATCGTGCGCGCGAGGGCACGGCGATGCTGGCGCCAGGCGCGCTCCTGCTCGGCAATCCCGGCACATGCTACGAATGCGGGCACGAGCATGGCGCCGGCGACCGTTGCCTCTCCTTCCATTTCGGACCGGCCTATATGGAGCGGATCGTCGCCGACGTGCCGGGCGCCAAGACGCTCGATTTCGGCACGCCGCGCCTGCCGCCCTTGCCGGCGCTGGTGTCGCTGCTTGCCGAAGCGGAGGCGGCGCGCGAGATGGCCGACACCGGCGCGTTCGAGGAACTCGCCCTGCGCATTGCCGGTGCCGCGGTAACAGCGGCTTGCAGCGCTACGGATCGGGGGCGGACGCCGAGCCGCCGTGACCAGAAGCGTGTCGCCGAAGCGGTGCGGCGCATCGAAGTCGATGCCGACCGGCCGATCTCGCTTGCCGAACTCGCCGACGAGACCGCCACCAGCCCTTACCATTTCCTGCGCACCTTCCGGCACGTTGCCGGTATGACGCCCTACCAATTCCTGCTGAGAGCGCGGCTGCACAGGGCAGCCGTGCGTCTGCGGACGTCGGATCGGACGATTTCGGCGATTGCCTTTTCGGCGGGATTCAACGATCTATCAACCTTCAATCGCCGTTTCCGGCGGCTGATGGGCGAGGCGCCGGGTACTTATCGCGCCCGCCGGCGAGGCCCGTGAAAATGGTGCCACGGCCATATCGTCGCAATTGGTTTATCCTTTTGAATTTGCCGCTAAAAACCACACTGGAAAACTGCCGCGATTGTTGGAGTTTCAGGCTGGCTTCCTATATAAGCACCAAGTGATTCCTGATTAGATTGTGATCCGATTTGACCGACCAAAAGACACCGCGCGGCGCCGACGGCGGCCCCACCGGCATCGAGCCGATATCCATCATCGAGGAGATGCAGCGCTCCTATCTCGACTACGCCATGAGCGTGATCGTCAGCCGCGCATTGCCGGACGTGCGCGATGGCCTCAAGCCGGTGCATCGCCGCATCCTCTACGCTGCCTATGAGAGCGGCTATCACTGGAACCGCAAATATGTGAAATCGGCACGCCCGGTCGCCGACGTGATGGGTAAATACCATCCGCATGGCGACGCCTCTATCTACGACGCTTTGGTGCGCATGGCGCAGGATTGGTCGCTGCGCGTGCCGCTGATCGACGGGCAGGGCAATTTCGGCTCGATCGACGGCGATCCGCCGGCGGCGATGCGCTACACGGAATCGCGGCTGACCAAGGTCGCGCATGAGTTGCTGGAAGACATCGACAAGGACACCGTCGATTTCCAGGACACTTACGATGCGTCGGGCAGCGAACCGAAAGTCCTGCCGGCGCGCTTTCCGAACCTGTTGGTCAACGGCTCCGGCGGTATCGCCGTCGGCATGGCCACCAACATCCCGCCGCACAATCTGGGCGAGGTCTGCAACGGCGCCATTGCCCTCATCGATAATCCGGCGATCGACCTTCCGGCGCTGATGGAGATTATTCCGGGACCGGATTTCCCGACCGGCGGCATCGTGCTTGGCCGCTCCGGCATCTACAGCGCCTATTCGACCGGCCGCGGCTCCATCGTCATGCGCGGCCGCGTCAACGTCGAGGCGCGCGGCAACGATCGTGAATCGATCGTCATCACCGAGGTTCCCTATCAGGTGAACAAGGCGTCGATGATCGAGAAGATGGCCGAGCTGGTGCGCGACAAGCGCATCGAAGGCATTTCCGACATTCGCGACGAGAGCGACCGCCAGGGCTACCGCGTCGTCATCGAACTGAAGCGCGATGCCGTCGCCGATGTCATTCTCAACCAGCTTTACCGCTTCACCCCGCTGCAGACGTCCTTCGGCGCCAACATGGTGGCACTGAACGGCGGCAAGCCGGAATTGCTGACTCTGACCGACATGCTGAAGGCGTTCGTCGCCTTCCGTGAGGAGGTGATCAGCCGGCGCACGAAATTCCTGCTGCGCAAGGCGCGCGACCGCGCCCATGTGCTGGTCGGCCTTGCCATCGCTGTTGCCAACATCGATGAAGTCATCAAGCTGATCCGCAGCGCTCCGGACCCGCAGACGGCGCGCGAGCAGTTGATGGAGCGGCGCTGGCCTTCGGGCGACGTGGAATCGCTGATTCTTCTGATCGACGATCCGCGCCATCGCATCAACGAGGATGGCACCTACAATCTCTCCGAGGAGCAGGCGCGCGCCATCCTCGAACTGCGCCTGCAGCGCCTGACCGCGCTCGGCCGCGACGAGATCGCCGACGAGCTGAACACGATCGGCGACGAGATCAAGGACTACCTGGACATCCTCTCGTCCCGCGCCCGCGTCCAGCAGATCGTCAAGGACGAGCTCATCGCCGTTCGCGACGAGTTCGGCACGCCGCGCCGTACCGAGCTCGCCGAGGGCGGGGCGGACATGGAAGACGAGGACCTGATCCAGCGCGAGGACATGGTCGTCACGGTCAGCCATTCCGGCTACATCAAGCGCGTGCCGCTGTCGCTCTACCGGGCGCAGCGCCGCGGCGGCAAGGGCCGCTCCGGCATGTCGACCAAAGAAGAGGATTTCGTCACCCGGCTGTTCGTCGCCAACACGCACACGCCGGTGCTGTTCTTCTCCTCGCGCGGTATCGTCTACAAGGAAAAGGTCTGGCGCCTGCCGATCGGCAACCCACAATCGCGCGGCAAGGCGCTGATCAATATGCTGCCGCTCGAACAGGGCGAGCGCATCACCACGATCATGCCGCTGCCGGAGGATGAGACGAGTTGGGGCGAGCTCGACGTCATGTTTGCCACCACGCGCGGTACCGTGCGTCGCAACAAGTTGTCGGACTTCGTCCAGGTCAACCGCAACGGCAAGATCGCCATGAAGCTGGACGAGGAAGGCGACGAGATCCTCGGCGTCGAGACCTGCACCGACAATGACGACGTGCTTTTGACGGCAAGTTCCGGCCAGTGCATCCGCTTTCCGGTCAGCGACGTACGCGTCTTCCAGAGCCGCAATTCGGTCGGCGTGCGCGGCATTGCGATGGCCGATGGCGACCGGGTGATCTCGATGGCGGTGATCGAGCATGTCGATGCGCCGCCGGCGGAACGTGCCGCCTACCTCAAGCGGGTGGTGGCCGAACGCCGGCTCGCTGCTGACATCGCGGCCGGCGAGGAGGAAGAAATCCAGCTCACCAATGAAGAGGTCGGCGAAGAGGCGGAGCTTTCCGACGACCGCTATGAGTTCCTCAAGGCGCACGAGCAGTTCGTGTTGACGGTGACGGAATATGGCTACGGCAAGCGTTCATCGTCCTACGATTTCCGCCTGACCGGCCGTGGCGGCAAGGGTATTCGCGCCACCGACGTCTCGAAAACGGCCGAAATCGGCCGCCTGGTGGCGACCTTCCCGGTCGGCAATGACGATCAGATCATGCTGGTTTCGGATGGCGGCACCGTTATCCGTGTTCCAGTGAACGGCATTCGTTTCGCCAGCCGCGCCACCAAGGGCGTTACCATCTTCAATACCGCAGAGGGCGAGAAGGTCGTTTCGGTGGAGCGAATTTCAGAACCGCAAGCGGATGAAGAGATCGAAGAGAATGCTGAAAGCGGCGCTGTTGCCGATGCCGATGGTAGGGAGCCCGATACTTCCGTCGAGTGAGTTTGGCACGGCGACGCCAGCCCTGTGGGCCGGCGTGTGAAGACACCCGCAATCTAGAAGCGGCGATAAGGCCTGCGGTTGCCGAAGCCTTCGAACCGCTTGGTGTTGGCCTTGGCGCGGACGCGCTGTGCTTCCTGATGCAACCCGAATACGGTGGCGATCAGCATGGCGACGGTCATTGCGGTGGCGAGCATGTAGATCAGCATGTGCGTGTTCTCCTGCGCCTAACAACGATTAGATGGGTGTTTGGTTTCATCTCCTGCAGCTGCAACTTAGTGAACACTGCGTGAAGCTGTTGTGAGCGGCACATTCATCTGTCGTTCACGTCGGCCAAAAGGTTCACGGCGCGGGCTGGCGATCGGATTTGCCTTTAGGAGAGAGGCTCGCTAGAAGCACCTGCCATGACCGAACGCATCGCCCTTTATGCCGGCTCTTTCGACCCGCTGACCAACGGCCATCTCGACGTGCTGAAGGCGTCGCTGGCCGTGGCGGATACAATCTATGCGGCGATCGGCATCCATCCCGGCAAGAAGCCGTTGTTTTCCTTCGAGGAACGGGTTGGCCTGATCGAAACGGCCGCGAAGGCAGAATTCGGCAGCGACGGTGCGCGTATCAAAGTAGTCGCCTTCGACGGGTTGGTAATCGACGCGGCCAGGAAGCATGGCGCCTCGATCATGATCCGCGGCCTGCGCGACGGCACCGACCTTGACTATGAGATGCAGATGGCCGGCATGAACGAGACCATGGCGCCGGAGCTGCAGACGGTGTTCCTGCCCGCCAGCCCTTCAGTGCGCACCATTACCGCCACACTTGTGCGCCAGATAGCTTCGATGGGAGGCGACATCCGCCCCTTCGTGCCGGCGGCCGTGGCCGGCGCGCTCACCGCCAAATTCGCGAAATAAAATGCATGTCACCCAAAAGTGGAACCCGGCTTTGGGTAACGACATGCATGAACGAAGATATTCGGAGAAAGATCCCATGCAGCTGAAAAAGCTTGCCTTCTTGCTTGCCGTGCTTGCCGGTCTTGTGACCGCATCCGTGTCGGCCTTTGCCGCCGATCCGGAAAACACCATGATCGTAACGCTGAAGGACGGCGACGTGACCATCGCGCTGAGGCCCGACCTTGCGCCGAAGCACGTCGCGCAGATCAAAAAGCTGGTGCGCCAGGGCGCCTACGACAACGTCGCCTTTCACCGCGTCATTGACGGCTTCATGGCGCAGACCGGCGACGTCAAGTTCGGCAACATGAAGAGCGGCTTCAATGCCGACGCTGTCGGCACCGGCGGCTCCGATCTTCCTGACCTGCCGGCCGAATTCTCCAGCACGGAGCACTACCAGCGCGGCGTGGTCGGCATGGCCCGCTCCGACGATCCGAATTCCGCCAATTCGCAATTCTTCATCATGTTCGCGCCGGCACCGCCGCTCGATGGCCAGTACACCATCGTTGGCAATGTCGTCAGCGGCATGGAGTTGGTGGACCACATCAAGAAAGGCGACGAGGCGCAGAACGGCACGGTGACCGACCCCGATCGCATGATCAAGGTGCGCATCGCCGCGGACGGCAAGTAACCCCAATTGTTCAAAAGGATATTTCTGACATGGCCGAAATCAAGGACCGCGAGAACGCGCTTATCATGGACACGACCAAGGGCAAGGTCGTCATCGAATTGTTTCCAGATCTGGCGCCCGGCCATGTCGACCGTATCAAGGAGCTGGCGCGCGAAGGCGCCTATGACGGCGTGGTCTTCCACCGCGTCATCGACGGCTTCATGGCGCAGACCGGCGACGTGAAGTTCGGCAATTCCAACAAGCCGTCTTTCGCGCCATCGCGCGCCGGCACTGGCGGTTCCGACAAACCCGATCTGAAGGCCGAGTTCTCCAACGCCAACCACGGCCGCGGCACCTGCTCGATGGCGCGCTCGCAGAACCCGAACTCGGCCAATTCGCAGTTCTTCATCTGCTTCGACGATGCCGCCTTCCTCAACCGCCAGTACACGGTATGGGGCCAGGTCATCGAAGGCATGGACAACGTCGACAAGATCAAGCGCGGCGAACCGGTGCAGGATCCTGACAAGATCGTGTCGCTCAAGGTCGCGGCCGACGTGAAATGACCGGCCGGGCTGTCGCGGCAATCGCATTTGTGCTCGTCGCGGCGGCCACTCCGGCGCTGGCAACGGAATCGATCGTCTGCAGCGCCGACGGCGGCGCGGCATCGATCGACGTTTTGATGGGACACACGGCCGTCATTGCGGTCGCGCGTGTGTGGCTGGATGCCGGCGGCAAGACATGGACCACGGATGGACAGCCAGGCTCAACGAAAGTCATCGTTGGACGGGCATTCGAAGACGACGAGCGCATGCTGATCGACCTCACCGACGAAGGCATCAGCTCGATCGTCGCCAAATTGCGGCTGGTCAAGGCCAGCGAGCAGTCCAGCTTCTCGATGGGCGGCACATTGAGCATAGACGGTGTCGGCGCCTGGGCGGTGACCTGCCCGGAACCTTGAGGCGGGGATCTCTTGCGCGTCGACCTTTTCGACTTCGATCTGCCGGAGGAGCGCATCGCGCTTCGCCCAGCCGAGCCGCGCGACAGTGCCAGGATGCTGGTGGTCAGGCCGGGTGAGGGGCTCGAAGACCGGACGGTGCGCGACCTGCCGGCCCTGCTCAAGGCCGGTGATGTGCTGGTCTTCAACGACACCAAGGTCATTCCGGCACAGCTGAAAGGCATCAGGCGGCGCGGCGAGGCGGCGGCGCAGGTCGAAGCCACGCTGCATATGCGGATGGCGCCCGACCGCTGGCTCGCCTTCATGCGTCCGGGCAAGCGCATCGCCGCCGGCGATCGTATCCATTTCGGTCATGACGCCAATTCCTGCCTTCTCGGCCAGCTCGACGCGACCGTGATCGAGAAGGGAGAAGGCGGCGAGGTGCTGCTCGGCTTCGACCTGTCAGGTCCGTTCCTCGACGAGGCGCTGCATGCAGTCGGCCACATCCCGCTGCCGCCCTACATCGCCTCCAAGCGTGACGACGACGAACGCGACCGCAGCGACTATCAGACCATTTATGCGAGGGAGGAGGGCGCGGTCGCCGCGCCGACGGCAGGGCTGCATTTCACGCCGGAGCTGTTTGCGACGCTCGACGCCAAGGGCATAGAGCGCCGTTTCGTCACGCTGCATGTCGGCGCCGGCACGTTCCTGCCGGTGAAGGCGGACGACACCGCCGACCACAAGATGCACGCCGAAACCGGTTCGGTCAGCCCGGAAACCGCCGAGGCGCTGAATGCGGCGAAAGCAAAAGGAGGGCGCATTATCGCCGTCGGCACGACATCGCTGCGCTTATTGGAGAGCGCGGCTGGCGAGGACGGCAGGCTGGCCGCATGGTCAGGCCCGACAGACATCTTCATCACGCCCGGCTATCGTTTCAAGACCGCAGACTTGCTGATGACCAATTTCCATCTGCCGCGTTCGACGCTGTTCATGCTGGTTTCGGCCTTCTGCGGTTTGCAGACGATGCGGGCGGCCTATGCGCATGCCATCGAGAATCGCTACAGGTTTTATTCCTATGGAGACGCAAGTCTTCTGTTCAGGGAGGATACCGATGGACGATGACCTGGAAACCTTCGACCGGGAAGCCTTGATCGCCGAGGTCAGGAAACTGCGCGCCGGCATCCGCCAACACCGCGACGCCACCGGCCATGATCTGTGCTGGCACCATCCCGACCTCTGGTCACTTTTGCCCGAAAAGACCGACCCGGCGATTGCCGTGCCGCCGTGGCCGAAATTCATGCGCGGCTGCATCCGCTACCGGCAATCACTCGACAAGCAGGCCCCGGACGCGCCGGTATTCGACAAGGAGTTCGATGGCTAGGGAATTCAATGACTGACGCATTCACCTTCAAGGTGCTGGCGACCGACGGCAGGGCGCGGCGTGGTGCAATCACCATGCCGCGCGGGGAAATCCGCACGCCTGCCTTCATGCCGGTCGGTACCGGCGGCACGGTGAAGGCCATGTATATGGATCAGGTGCGCGGCGTCGGCTCGGACATTATCCTCGGCAACACCTACCACCTGATGCTAAGACCCGGCGCCGAGCGCGTGGCGCGGCTCGGCGGCCTGCATGAATTCGCCCGCTGGCCGCATCCAATCCTGACCGACAGCGGCGGCTTCCAGGTGATGTCGCTGTCGAAGCTGCGGAAACTGACCGAGAACGGCGTTACCTTCCGTTCGCATATCGACGGCGGCGCCTACGAGATGTCGCCAGAGCGTTCGATAGAGATCCAGGGGCTGCTCGATTCCGACATCCAGATGCAGCTCGACGAATGCACGGCTCTGCCGGCCAAGCAGAACGAGATCGAGCGTGCCATGGAGTTGTCGTTGCGCTGGGCCGAGCGTTGCAAGACGGCATTCGGCGAGCAGCCCGGCAAGGCGATGTTCGGCATTGTGCAAGGCGGCGACGTGCCGGATCTGCGGCTGCGCTCGGCGCAGGCGCTGAAGGCAATGGAGCTGAAGGGTTACGCGATCGGCGGGCTGGCTGTCGGCGAGCCGCAAGCGGTGATGCTGGAGATGCTCGACATCACTTGCCCGGAGCTGCCGGCTGACCGGCCGCGCTACCTGATGGGCGTCGGCACCCCGGACGACATTTTGAAGTCGGTTGCGCGCGGCATCGACATGTTCGACTGCGTGATGCCGACGCGGGCAGGGCGCCACGGCCTTGCCTACACACGGCGCGGCAAGGTCAATCTGCGCAACGCCCGCCATGCCGACGATCCGCGTCCGCTCGATGAGGAAAGCGACTGCCCGGCCGCACGCGACTATTCGCGGGCCTACTTGCACCATCTGGTGCGCTCGCAAGAGGCGCTTGGGGCGATGCTCCTGACCTGGAACAATCTGTCCTATTACCAGCAGCTGATGCGCGATATTCGTGAAGCGATCGAGGCTGGCAGGTTCGCCGAACAAGCCGAGATCATCACGCAGCAATGGGCAAACGGTGACCTCGCCGTCCGGTAGGCATGCTCGCCAGGAATCCGGCTCCAGGGAGGAGTTGCCCCTGCCATGAACTGTTTTGAAACGACTGCCTAATAAGCATTGCCGGACGACATCGGGCGAGGATCAAGAACCTGTTCGTTTCGCGGCACGTTTCAGTTCCTGGCACGACGGTGCGGACGAACGGCATCGCTTCGCCTTCGCCCTCCGTGGCTGTCCAGCGATGGACGGCTGGGTCGTTGCTTGCCGCTCTGATAATCGCCGTGACCGGTCTGGTCTTGCGCTTGCTTGGCGCGCGCGGCGACCTTTGGCTGGACGAGATCTGGAGCTTTGCGCTGATCAAGCCGCTGACGTCGATCGACCAGATATTCTGGCACGTCAATCACGACAACAATCATTTCCTCAACTCGGTCTATCTCTATCTCATTGGCCCCGATGCTTCGCCGCTGATCCAGCGAGGTCTGTCGATAGCATTAGGCGTTGCCACGATCGCTGCGGCGGCAGCGAGCGCCGCATCGCGCGGACGACAGGCGATGATTGCCACAAGCCTGTTGTTTGCCGTGAGCTACCCAATGGTCCATTACGGCTCGGAGGCGCGCGGCTATGCCGGCCTTGTGCTGTTCACGCTGCTTTCGGTGGTTTTTCTGGAGCGCCGGCTCGACAATAGACGGTGGTCTGGCGCGGCCTTGGCAGCGGCGATCCTTTTCGGCTTCCTGTGCCATCTCACAATGATCGGAATGGTGGCGGTCCTCGCAATCTGGACCGCCTGGCTCGCCTGGCAGCGTACGGCGAAGGTCGGCCGCGTCGTTGCGGACCTGGCGTCGATCTTCCTGCCGGGCTTGCTTGCCGTGCTGCCGCTGGCTGTCGGCGTGTTTGTCGGCTGCAGGCTGTTCGGCTTCAGTGTCGGTGGTGTTTCGCCATTCTCGATTGCCGCCTTCGCGCAGGGCTATGGCGGGATGATCCGCTCTCTGTTCGGCCTGCCACCCTGGTTTGGCGACGGGCCCTATATCGTTGCCGCCTGCGGTCTTGTCGGCCTCTCCGCCGGTGTCTGGCGCGGTCGTCGAGCCAGCCTTTATGCCATCGGGATTATCGGACTGCCTTTGCTCATGGCGGCGGCGCATCTGCCCAACCTTGAGTTCCCGCGCTATTTCATCATCAGCGGAACATTGCTGCTGCTCTGGGCCGGCGAGATGATTGGCCGCGGCCTGGATGCTCGCGGAACTGCCAGGCTGCTTGCGATGGGAGCGCTGGCGATCGTGGTGAGTGGAAGCATTTCGTCGGTGCTTCAGTTCTATCAATATGGACGCGGCTCCTACGCCGCTATCGTTGATGAAATGACCAGGAACGGCGCAACCACCTATGCCAGCGACGGTAATTTCCGCACCCCCATTGTCGTCAACTATTTTGCGGCGCGAATGGATCGTCGGGCATTGCTGGTCACAGACGACGGGATGTGCACCGAACGGCCCGCCTGGCTGGTCCTCGAAGGGGACGTGGACAAACAAGCCGAACATGTCCAACCTACGGCCGCATGCGCTCTGGCGTATGAACGGGCCGATGCGTCGAGGCATTGGGGGTTTTCAGGCCTGAGCTGGACGCTCTACCGGCGACAGGATTGAAACACCCCTTTAGGTGCTGAGCGACGTGGACGCACGCAGGCTGCAGCCGGTGATCCGAAAGCTGCCGTCAGGCTGTAGTTCGAGCGTGTAGACCGCCTCGTAGTCCTTGCCATCCGGGCCGACGATCAGCACTTGCTGGATGATCGAGGTCGGGCTCGTCTCGCGAACTTTGCCGAAGGAGTAGGTCTGCGGTTGGCGCACCGGCGGATAGCCTTTTGTCACCATGTTCATGAAGGTATCGACGGTCGGAAAGATGCGTTTCACATTCGGTGCGGCAAAGCTGTAGGCCGTCATTCCGTCATTGGCGATGAACGCCCTCAACTGCCCATCGATGACTGTCTGCGCCGCTTTGACTTCGGCGTCGCCAGCAAAGGCCTGGGATGCGAAAATGAATGGAACGACTGCGAATGCGAAAAACGCGCGGCGCATGGCCTGTCTCCGTTGTCCCTGAGAAATCGCTGCCTGAAGGTACATGATACCATACGCTTTGCAGTGCTTCAGGGTTTCAGCCGAGCGCAAACATTCGGCGTGGCAGTCCGTGTCCGAGCCGAGAAAGCATTGTCGAGGCGAGAACAGCCTGAGCGATTGCCGATGCTTGAAAGCCGGGCGGCAGTCTGCCACAAGGGCCGCTCGATTAGAGCGTGCGATGTGAGCAGGACCAGGCAATGAAGGCATTTTTCGTGCAGATAAAATGCGATCTGGGCAAGGCCTACGACGTTGCCAGCGCCCTGGCCGATGCCGAGATCGCTTCGGAAATCTACTCGACAGCCGGAAACTACGACCTGCTCGCCAAATTCTATGTCGACGACGAGGAAGACATCGGCCACTTCGTCAACGAGAAAGTGCAGATTCTTCCCGGCATCAAGGACACGTTCACGGTCGTCACCTTTCGCGCGTTTTGATCCGCATCCGGCATCTGCCCGGACACCAGGCAAAGCCTGATCAAGGCCCTATTGGTGCTGCCTTAATTTTAGGCAAGTGCGATATACTGATCGCCGGCGCCCAACAAATCACCGATTGCGCTTGATTTTCTCCAGCCAGGCCAGTGAAATGGCGCCACAGGGGAGTATGCGATTGGCAGCGTTCGATGAAATGCTTCCGGAAGTTTCCGGGCTGAGAAAACCGTATTCGGCTTACGATCGCTGGCTGAAGGAACAGGACCCGGCCAGACTTACCGAGAAGATGCAGGACGCCGAACGCGTCTTTCGCAAGACAGGCATCACTTTCGCCGTCTACGGCGAGCAGGAAGCATCGGAGCGGCTGATACCCTTCGATATCGTTCCGCGCATCATTTCGGGCAACGAATGGCGACGGCTGACGCAAGGCATCGAGCAGCGCGTCCAGGCGCTGAACGCCTTTCTCGACGACATCTACCATCGCCAGGAGATCTTACGCGCCGGCCGGGTGCCGAAGGAGTTGATCGCCAAGAACGAGGCGTTCCTGCCCGAGATGATCGGGGTGCGGCCGCCGGCCGGCGTCTATACGCACATCATCGGCGTCGACATCGTACGCATCAGCGAGAACGAGTTCTACGTGCTGGAGGACAACGCGCGCACGCCGTCCGGCGTCTCCTACATGCTGGAGAACCGCGAGACGATGATGCAGCTCTTTCCCGAGCTGTTCCAGCAGATCAAGGTGCGGCCGGTTGAGAATTACCCGCAGCTCTTGCGCCAGTCGCTGGCGGCAGTGCGGCCGCAAAGCACCAAGGGCGCGCCGACCATTGCCGTGCTGACGCCGGGCAGCTTCAACTCGGCGTATTTCGAACATGCTTTCCTTGCCGACCAGATGGGCGTGCAGCTTGTCGAGGGGCAGGATCTGCGCGTCGTCGATGGCCATGTCGCGATGCGCACCACCGAGGGCTACAAGCAGATCGACGTGCTTTACCGTCGTGTCGACGACTCGTTCCTCGATCCGCTGACCTTCCGCCCCGACTCGGCACTTGGCGTGCCGGGCATTATGGACGTCTACCGCGCCGGCAACATCACGATCGCCAATGCGCCGGGAACCGGCATCGCCGACGACAAGGCGATCTATTCCTACATGCCCGAGATCGTCGAATTCTACACCGGCCGCAAGGCGATCCTCGGCAACATCCCGACCTGGCGCTGCTCGGAGCCGGACAGCCTGAAATACGTGCTCGAACACATCGACGAATTGGTGATCAAGGAGGTCCACGGCTCCGGCGGTTACGGCATGCTGGTCGGTCCGGCGGCGACCAAGAAGGAATGCGAAGAGTTTTCCAAAAAGCTCGCGGCAAAACCGTCGAACTACATCGCCCAGCCGACGCTGGCGCTGTCGACCTGTCCGATCCTGACGGACAAGGGGCTGGCGCCGCGCCATGTCGATCTGCGCCCCTATGTGCTGGTTTCCGACCGTATCCAGATCGTGCCCGGCGGGCTGACCCGAGTAGCGCTCAAGGAAGGCTCGCTGGTCGTCAATTCCTCGCAAGGCGGGGGCACGAAGGATACGTGGGTGTTGGATGATTAGAGTGAAAGTAGTGAATAGTGAATAGTGAATAGTGAATAGTGAATAGTGAATAGGTAAGGATGTGGGTCGTTGATGTTGGTGAAATGCCCTGAAGTGAAGCGCGCGGAATCGTGCCCTGGAATCCGGATAGTCACCATTCACCATTCACCTTTCACTATTCACCACAGGACCGCCTGACATGCTTCTCGGCCGCACCGCCAACGGGCTCTACTGGATGAACCGCTACATCGAGCGGGCGGAAAACATGGCGCGGCTGGTGGATGCCGGCTTGCGCATGGCGCTGACTCGTACTCAGAACGCTTCGGAGGAGTGGAATTCGGTGCTGCTCAGCGCCGGTTCGGACGCCAGCTTCACGCAGAAATATTCCGACTACACCGCCGCCAATGTCGCCGACTATCTGCTGCGCGACACATCGAACCCGTCGAGCACGATGTCGTCTATCGAAACGGCCCGTAACAATGCCCGCATGGTGCGTACCGCACTGACGCGTGAGACCTGGGAAAGCATCAACGAAGCCTGGATGTCGCTGAAGCGGATACTGGCCAAGCCGATCGACGAGCGCGACCTGCCCAACGCGCTCGACGCAATCAAGCGCGAGACGGCGCTGATCCGCGGCTCGTTCTACGGCACGATGCTGCGCAACGAAATTTTCGATTTTTCGCAGCTCGGCACGTATGTCGAACGCGCCGACAACACCGCGCGCATCCTGGATGTGAAATACTACGTGCTGTTGCCGTCGATCTCCTGGGTCGGCTCGACGCTCGACAACTACCAGTGGGAATCGATCCTGCGCTCGGTGTCGGCGCACCGTTCCTATCGCTGGGTCTATGATGCCGACTACAAGCCGAGCAACATCGCCGATTATCTGATCCTCAACGTCCGCATGCCGCGCTCGCTGACCTTTTGCTACCGCTTCCTGACGGAGCATCTCAAATTCCTGGGTGACGACTATGGGGAGCGCCACGCCTGTCATGCGACGGCTGCCAAGACCCAGGCCATGCTGACGGCCGGGTCGATCAAGGATATTTTCGACGCCGGCCTGCACGAATTCCTGGCCAATTTCATCCGCGACAACACCAGGCTCGGCGACGAGATCGCGCAGGATTACAGGTTCTATTGAGCATGATCCCAAAAAGCGGAGACCGGTTTTCGGAAAAGCTCATGCTCCAGGGACGAGTGCGATGCGGCTGAAGATCACCCACCGGACCGAATACCGCTACGATGCGCCGGTGCACTATCTGTTGCAGCGTTTGCGGCTGCTCCCGGTGAACGGGCGCACCCAGACGGTACTGTCCTGGGCGCTGAAGATCGAAGGCGCACGCGAGGAAGTGCGCTTCACCGACCATTTCGGCAATGATACCCGGCTGTTGAGCGTCGAGGGCGAGCGCGACTTCATCACCGTCGAAGCAGCCGGCGAAGTGGTGACGCGCGACACCGCTGGCGTCTGCGGACCGCACCAGGGTTTCGCGCCGCTCTGGCTGTTCGGCCAGGAAACGCCGCTGACGACGATCGGCAGCGGCATTCGCGAGCTTGCTGCCTCGGTGGGCAAGGGTACCGACATCGAAAGGCTGCACCGGTTGATGGCGGTGATCGGCGAGCGCGTCGCTTATACGCCGGACACCACCAACGTGACGACGCCGGCCGAAGAGGCCCTGGCGCTCAAGACCGGCGTTTGCCAGGACCACAGCCACATCTTCGTTGCCGCGGCGCGTGCCATGGATTTTCCGGCCCGCTATATCAGCGGCTACCTGATGATGGATGCGGCCATCGAGCAGGCGGCAAGCCACGCCTGGGCCGAGGCGCATGTCTCGGGCCTCGGCTGGGTCGCCTTCGATGTCGCCAACGGCATTTCTCCGGACGAGCGTTATGTGAAGGTGGCGACCGGCCGCGATTATCGCGACGCCACGCCGGTATCTGGAATTCGGCTGGGACAGGCGGAAGAACAGCTTGCGGTCACCGTCACCGTGGAGCAGTAATCCCCGGCAAGATTGTTGCCAAAGAGATTCGATGACCTATTGCGTCGGCCTGAAGATCGATCGCGGGCTCGTGTTCATGTCGGACACGCGCACCAACGCCGGCATGGATTCGATCTCGACCTTCAGGAAGATGCATGTCTGGGAAGAGCCGGGCGAGCGCGTCATCGTTTTGATGTCGGCCGGCAATCTGGCGACGACGCAGGCCGTGGTCAGCCTGCTCGACGAACGCACCAAGGCAGTGGCGGAGCGCCGTGCCACACTGCTCGAAACGCCCTCCATGTACCAGACAGTCCGGTTGGTCGGAGACACCGTCAAGGAGGTCATCGCCAGTTCGTCGCCGGCGGGCGAAAAGGCGGATTCCTACTTCAACGCCTCCTTCATCCTCGGCGGTCAGATCAAGGGCAGCGCGCCGCGCCTGTTCATGATCTATCCGGAAGGCAATTTCATCGAATCCACCGACGACACGCCGTTCTTCCAGATCGGTGAGACCAAATACGGCAAGCCGATCATTATCCGTGCGTATGAAAAGACCATGAGTTTCGCCGAGACGGTGAAGTTGCTGCTGGTGTCGTTCGACTCGACGCTGAAGTCGAACCTGTCGGTCGGCCTGCCGCTCGACCTGCTGTTCTATGAAAAGGACACTTTCAAGGTCGGCCTCAAAAAGCGAATAACCCAGGACGATCAATATTATCGTACGATCTCGGATAGCTGGTCGAACGCGCTGAAGACCGCCTTTGCCAGTCTGCCTGATTTTCCCGAATGAAAACCTTCGTTTTTCGTGCTCTTTGATCGCGGCTCGATGAGGCGCTACGGAGGCGAAGATGAATAGCAACGAATTCCGCGAATGGTCGCTGCGAGCGGCTGAATGGGGCGCCGACTACAGAAACAGCCTTCGCGAAAAACCGGTGCGGCCGCTTGTCGAGCCGGGCGAAATCTTCAAAAGCATCGATGCCGCGCCGCCGGAAGACGGCGAAACGATGCAGGCAATCTTCGCCGATTTCGAACAAAAGATCTTGCCGGGCATGACGCACTGGCAGCATCCGCGTTTCTTCGCCTATTTCCCGGCTAACGCGGCACCGGTCTCCGTCGTGGCCGAGTATCTGGTTTCCGCGATGGCCGCGCAATGCATGCTCTGGCAGACCTCGCCGGCGGCAACCGAGCTCGAGACGCGTGTCGTCGACTGGATGCGGCAGGCGCTTGGTTTGCCGGAGGGATTTTCCGGCGTCATGCAGGATTCGGCTTCATCGGCGACGCTTGCCGCCGTGCTGACAATGCGCGAGCGCGCGCTCGACTGGCAAGGCAACAAGAACGGCTTGCAAGGGCAGCCGGTCGTGCGGATCTATTCTTCCGACCAGGTCCATACTTCTATCGACCGGGCGATCTGGGTGTCGGGCATCGGCGAGGCGAACCTCGTGCGCATTCCGGTCGCCGGACGCTTCCGCGCCATGCAGACGGCGGCTCTGGAAGCCGCGATCGTTACCGACCGCGAAAACGGCATGCTGCCGGCGGGCATCATCGCCAGCGTCGGCGGCACAAGTACCGGCGGCACCGACAATGTGGCGGCTGTTGCCGAGGTGGCGAAGCGGCACGGGCTCTACCTGCATGTCGATGCCGCATGGGCCGGCTCCGCCATGATCTGCCACGAGTTCCGGCATTTCTGGACCGGCGCCGAAAATGCCGATTCCATCGTCTTCAACCCGCATAAATGGTTGGGGGCACAGTTCGATTGCTCGATGCAGTTCATCCGCCAGCCGGAAGAGCTGGTCCGCACGCTGGCGATCAAGCCCGAATTCCTGAAAACGCATGGCCGCGACGGGGTCATCAACTACTCCGAATGGTCGGTGCCGCTCGGACGGAGGTTCCGCGCTCTGAAACTTTGGTTCCTGCTGCGTGCGTATGGCTTGGAAAATCTGCGGAACATGATCCGCAACCATGTTGCCTGGAGCGAGAGCCTCGCCGCGCGGCTGGCTCGGGAACCGGATTTCGAGATCGTCACGGAACCCATGCTGTCGCTATTCTCATTCCGCCATCTCGCGGCTGCGGCCATCGACTCTGACGAGCACAATTTGCGGTTGGTCAGCGCGATCAACGATGACGGCCGCATTTACCTGACGCAGACCCGGGTGGACGGGCAGGTGGCGATCCGCTTTCAGGTCGGGCAGTTCGAAACGACTGCGGCGGACGTCGATACTGCTTTCTCGGTCATCACTGAGATCGCGCGGGGGCTGAGTTGATAGCCTCGTCGAGATTGCGCCGGAGCTTTTCTCGCTGCAGTCGCCCGATTTTCATTAGCCGGCCCATACCTGTTCATGGCTTTCGTTTTCAGCTATAGACGAGAAAAACGAAAATGAGAGGTTGCTAGATGTATCTGTCGCCGCGTCATTCCGAAATCATCCAGATGGCCAAGGACCATGGCCGCGTACTGGTCGAGGAGCTGGCGACGCATTTCAACGTGACGCCGCAGACGATCCGCAAGGATCTCAACGATCTCTGCGACCAGCGGCTTTTGTCCCGCATCCATGGCGGGGCATTGTTCCCCTCCGGCATCGAGAACATGGAATATGAGGCTCGGCGCAAGATCGCCGCCGAGGAGAAGGAGGCGATCGGCCGCGCAGCAGCCCGGCTGATCCCCGATAACGCGTCTCTATTCATCAATATCGGGACAACGACGGAAGCTGTCAGCAAGTCGCTGCTCGATCACAGCGGCCTGATGGTCATCACCAATAACATCAATGTTGCCAACAGGATGCGTATATATCCTTCGATCGAGGTGGTGATCGCCGGCGGTGTCGTGCGCGGTTCCGACGGCGGTGTGGTCGGCGAGGCCGCGGTCGATTTCATCAGGCAGTTCAAGGTCGATTTTGCGGTGATCGGCGCCTCGGCCATCGACCATGACGGCGCACTGCTCGACTTCGATTTTCGCGAGGTGAAGGTGGCTCAGGCGATCATCGCCAACGCCCGACATGTGATCCTGGTGTCGGACCAGACCAAATTCGAGCGCACCGCGCCCGTCCGCATCGGCCATCTGTCGCAGGTCAACACCTTTATCACCGATCGTTGCGACATCCCGTCGGTGCGTAAGATCTGCCAGGAGGCAGAAGTTCAGCTGATCGAAACGTCGCTCTCCTAGAGATGCCGTAGCGGCATCTTCCGCCCATCATATTTCGTTTGACATTCGTTATCATTTCGAAATAATTCCGCTACGGTTTCGCAAGAACCCAAAAATGCTGCAATGCGAAGTCGAGGGAGGATTCTTTGAGCGCATCACCGATTCATGACATTTTCGTCATCGGTGGCGGCATCAATGGCTGCGGCATCGCCCGCGATGCCGTTGGACGTGGCTTTTCGGTCTTTCTTGCCGAGATGAACGATCTGGCCAGCGGGACCTCTTCCGGCTCGACCAAACTGATCCATGGCGGCTTGCGCTATCTCGAATTCTACGAATTCCGCCTGGTACGCGAAGCGCTGATGGAACGCGAGGTCCTGTGGAGGAACGCGCCGCACATCATCTGGCCGATGCGCTTCGTGCTGCCATACGCCAAGGGGCTGCGTCCGGCCTGGCTGATCCGGCTCGGGCTTTTCCTCTACGACCATATTGGCGGGCGCAAATTGCTGCCGCCGACGAAAACGCTGGACATGGCTAAGGATCCGGCCGGCAAGCCGCTGAAGCCGCTGTTTCGAAAGGCGTTCGAATATTCGGACGGTTGGGTCAACGATGCCCGGCTGGTTGTGTTGAACGCCCGCGACGCTGCCGAACGCGGTGCAACCATTCGAACCCGAACAAAGGTCGTCAGCGCACGCCGCGAAGGCAATCTCTGGACGGTCAGGCTTGAAAATGTGCGGACCGGCGATACCGAGGAGGTCAAGGCGCGGCTGCTGGTCAATGCCGCCGGCCCGTGGGTCGATCAGGTGCTGTCGGCCACCGTCGGCTTGAACGACGTGCACAATGTCCGCCTCGTACAAGGCAGCCACATCGTCGTGGGCAAGAAATTCGACGACCCACGCGCCTATTTCTTTCAGAACAAGGACGGGCGCATCATTTTCGCCATCCCTTACGAGGACGAGTTCACGCTCATCGGCACCACCGACCGTGACTATCCCGGCGATCCGCACAACGTCAGGATCAATGACGCCGAGATCGACTATCTCTGCGCTGCGGCAAGCGAATATTTCGCGCAGCCGGTCAAGCCGTCGGATATCGTCTGGACCTATTCCGCGGTGCGACCGCTCTACGACGATGGCGCCTCAAAGGCGCAGGAAGCCACCCGAGACTATGTGCTGAAGGCCGATGGAGGCGAGGGTGCCGCCCCGATTGTCAACGCCTTTGGCGGCAAGATCACGACCTACCGCCGATTGTCGGAATCGATGCTTGAGAAGATCGAGGGTTTTCTCGGCAAGCGCGGCAAACCATGGACGGCAAACGCGCCGCTGCCCGGCGGTGACTTTCCCGTCACCGGCTTCGATGCCGAGGTGGCGAAACTGAAAACGGCGTACCCGTTCCTCGACGCCCGGCTGGCCCGCCGGTTGACCCGGCTCTACGGCACCCGCGCAAGGAAGCTGCTGGGCCTCGCCAAGTCGAACGTCGATCTTGGCCGCAACTTTGGCGCCGATCTCTACGAAGCCGAGGTGCGCTACCTCGTCGAAAACGAATGGGCGATGACTGCCGAGGATGTATTGTGGCGCCGGACCAAGCGCGGCCTGCGTCTCAGCCGTGAGCAGGCGGCAGTGCTCGACGAGTTCATGCGCGGAATAAGCCGGCAGCACGTGGCGGCTGCCGAATAGGAACGGCCGACTGATGGAGAAAGCCTGGGAGGAGGCATCATGCTTGAACTGAGAAACGTGACGAAGACGGTGGGTGCGGCGGAACATATCCGCGACGTCTCGCTGACGCTTCAGCACGGCTCGCTCAACGTCCTGCTCGGGCCGACGCTCTCCGGCAAGACCAGCCTGATGCGGCTGATGGCGGGCCTCGACGTGCCGACCTCGGGCTCGGTCTGGTTTGATGGCAAGGATGTCACCGGCATGCCGGTGCAAAAGCGCAACGTCGCCATGGTCTACCAGCAATTCATCAATTATCCGGCGATGACGGTCTACGAAAACATCGCCTCACCGCTGCGGGTGGCCGGCACTGAGCAGGCAACGATCGACAGGGAGGTGCGCAATGCCGCCGCCCTTCTCAAACTAACGCCCTATCTCGACCGGACGCCTCTCAGTCTGTCGGGCGGCCAGCAGCAGCGCACCGCGCTGGCCCGCGCGATCGTCAAGAATGCCAGCCTCGTGCTGCTCGACGAGCCGCTCGCCAATCTCGACTACAAGCTGCGCGAAGAATTACGCGCGGAACTGCCGAAAGTCTTCGCGGCCGCCGGTACAATCTTTGTGTATGCCACGACCGAGCCGCACGAAGCCTTGCTGCTCGGCGGCAACACGGCGACGCTTTCCGAAGGCAGCATCACCCAGTTCGGGCCGACCATCGAAGTGTTCCGCAAACCGGTTGATCTGGTGACGGCGAGAACCTTCGCCGATCCGCCGCTCAACACCATCGTGCTTGCCAAGAAGGGTCTGGATTTCCTGCTCGAGGGCGGCGTGAAATTGCCGGTGCCGGCGGAACTCTTCGGCATTGCCGATGCGATCTATACGATCGGCTTCCAGCCGCATCATTTGTCCCTCGATCGGCCCAACGCCGCCGCAGTGCCGGTGCGCGCAAAGGTGACGATCACCGAGATCACCGGATCGGAAAGCTTCGTCCATCTCGATTTTGCCGATGCGCGCTGGGTCATGCTGACCCATGGCATTCGCGACTTCGAGCCGGACGAGGAGGTCGAGGTGTTCATCGACCCGCGCCACATCATGGTCTTCGACGAGCACGGCCGTGCCGTGGCCGCGCCGAAGCTGGCGGCCTAGGAGGAAGCGATGGCGCGCATCGATGTTAATCATATCCGCCACTCCTATCTGCAGAACCCGCGCACGGATGCCGATTTCGCGCTGAAGGAAGTGCACCACACCTTCGAGGATGGCGGCGCTTATGCGCTGCTCGGCCCATCCGGCTGCGGCAAGACCACGCTGCTCAACATCATTTCGGGATTGCTGCATCCCTCGCATGGCCAGCTGCTGTTCAACGGCAGGGACGTGACCAATCTGTCGACCCAAGAGCGCAACATCGCCCAGGTCTTCCAGTTCCCGGTGATCTACGACACGATGACCGTCTACGACAATCTGGCGTTCCCGCTGCGCAATCGCGGCGTGCCGGAGCCCGACGTCGACCGCAAGGTGCGCGAGACGCTGGAGATGACCGGGCTGGCCGATATGGCCAAACGAAAGGCGCGCGGACTGACCGCCGACCAGAAGCAGAAGATCTCGCTCGGGCGCGGGCTGGTGCGCTCCGACGTCAACGCCATCCTGTTCGACGAGCCTTTGACAGTCATCGACCCGCATATGAAATGGGTGCTGCGCTCGCAGTTGAAGCAGCTTCACCGCCGCTTCGGTTATACGATGGTCTATGTCACGCACGACCAGACCGAGGCGTTGACCTTCGCCGACAGGGTGGTCGTCATGTATGACGGCGAAATCGTGCAGATCGGCACACCGGCAGAGCTGTTCGAGCGCCCGCGCCACACCTTTGTCGGCTATTTCATCGGCTCGCCCGGCATGAATGTCATGCCGGTGGCGATCGACGGCAAGACAGCGAAGCTGGGCTCGCAGCAGATCGAACTGCCGGGCGTGCCCAAGGCGGGCGGCGGCGCCATCGAACTCGGCATCCGTCCCGAATATGTGCGCCTAGGCAGCCAGGGCATGGCCGTCCGGATCAGGAAGGTCGAGGACGTCGGCCGCCACAAGGTGGTCCGTGCCAATCTTGAAGGGCGCGAGATCGCCGCCGTCATCGGCGAGGACGAGACAGTTCCGGCTGATCCGAAGGTGCGGTTCGACCCGGCCGGCATCAACATCTATGCCAATTCCTGGCGCGTCGAGATGGGAGCCTGAAGTGGAAAAGACCTGGAACAACAGAGCCTGGTTCCTGGTGCTGCCGGTGCTGCTGCTGGTGGCGTTCTCGGCGGTCATACCGCTGATGACGGTCGTCAATTATTCGGTGCAGGACACTTTCGGCAATAACGTCTTCTTCTGGGCCGGCACGGAATGGTTCGAGGAACTGCTTTCCTCCAGCCGCTTCTGGCAGGCGATGATCCGCAACCTTGTCTTCTCCTTCATCATCCTGGCGATCGAAGTGCCGCTCGGCATCTTCATTGCGCTCAATATGCCGAAGAAGGGTTGGGGCGTGCCTGTTTGCCTTGTTTTGATGGCGTTGCCGCTGCTGATCCCGTGGAACGTCGTCGGCACCATCTGGCAGGTGTTCGGGCGCAACGACATTGGCCTGCTCGGCTATTACGTCAACGCGCTCGGCATCGACTATAATTATGTGCAAGACCCATACGACGCCTGGGTCACGGTCATCATCATGGACGTCTGGCATTGGACCAGCCTCGTCGTTCTGCTCTGCTATGCCGGCCTGGTCTCGATCCCGGATGCCTTTTATCAGGCGGCCAAGATCGACGGTGCCTCGCGCTGGGCGGTGTTCCGCTACATCCAGCTGCCGAAGATGAACCGCGTGCTGCTGATCGCCGTGCTGCTGCGCTTCATGGATAGCTTCATGATCTACACCGAACCGTTCGTGGTGACCGGCGGCGGACCCGGCAACTCGACGACCTTTCTTTCGATCGATCTCGTCAAGACGGCGCTCGGCCAGTTCGACCTCGGCCCGGCGGCGGCGATGTCGCTGGTCTACTTCCTTATCGTCCTGTTGTTGTCATGGGTGTTCTACACCGTGATGACCAATTACGACGCGGAGCGTTGAGATGAGCCGCACCGAAGAGAGAGCCGACAGGGTGAGCGAGACGACAGCTTCGGAAGGGCTCGCCAGCAGGCTACGGCAGGACGAGATCGCACGGCTGATGCGCCGTCGCGGCGAGGAGTCGCGTTGGTGGTGGATCGTGCCGACGCTCTACATCATCGTTCTGCTTTTGCCGATCTACTGGCTCATCAATATGAGCTTCAAGACCAATGGCGAGATCGTCTCGTCGCTGACGCTCTACCCGCACGCACCGACATTGGCGAATTACCGCACCATCTTCACCGACGCGTCCTGGTATTCGGGCTACATCAACTCGATCACCTATGTGGTTATGAACATGGTGATTTCGGTGGCTGCGGCACTGCCTGCTGCCTATGCCTTTTCGCGCTATCGCTTCCTCGGCGACAAGCATCTGTTCTTCTGGCTGCTGACCAACCGCATGGCGCCGCCGGCGGTGTTCGCGCTGCCATTCTTCCAGCTTTATTCGGCCTTCGGCCTTATCGACACCCACATCGCCGTGGCTCTGGCGCATTGCCTGTTCAACGTGCCGCTGGCGGTGTGGATCCTCGAAGGCTTCATGTCGGGCGTGCCCAAGGAGATCGACGAGACCGCCTATATCGACGGCTATTCGTTCCCGCGCTTCTTCATCAAGATCTTCATGCCGCTGATTGCGAGCGGCATCGGCGTGGCGTGCTTCTTCTGCTTCATGTTCTCGTGGGTGGAGCTCTTGATCGCCCGTACGCTGACGACAACCGATGCCAAGCCGATCGCCGCGACCATGACCCGCACCGTTTCGGCCGCCGGCATGGATTGGGGGCTGCTCGCCGCAGCCGGCGTGCTGACGCTGATTCCCGGCGCGCTCGTCATCTGGTTTGTGCGCAACTACATCGCCAAGGGCTTTGCCCTGGGGAGGGTATGATGGAGAAGGTCGACAGAAGCCCATGGTGGTGGGCCGTGCTGCTTCTCGCTCTGGTCGTCGTGGCCTGGGTGGCACTTCAAATCGATTTCGTGGCAATAACGGTAGGCTTCAGCGATCCGGCTAATATCCGCCTGTGGGGATTTAACCTCTCGTCCAACCTCGATTTTTCGTGGATGGCCTGGACGTGGCCGACCGCGGCCTTCTTTGGAACCATCTTTCTGCTGCTTTGTGGCATGGCGGTGTGGGAATACGTCTCGCCGGGCGGCAATCCGCGCGTCGGCGTGCTGCGGTTCGAAACGACGCGCGGCGACCGCCTGTTCCTGTCGCTGCTTGGCAGCGCCTTTATCCATCTCGCTTGGCTGGGTCTAGTCGGACCCAATCTGTGGTGGGCTCTCGCTCTCTCCGTGGTCTACGCCGTCGGCGTGTTCCGCTACGTATAGAGGGGGAAACTGTTGGAACGGCGGCGTGCCGGCCGCCGATCCAGATCGCACTTTGAACTTTAACAGTGGAGGAAATACATGCGACGGCAATTCTTGACATCAACAACTGCGCTTGTCCTATTGCTCGGGGCAAGCAATGCCTATGCCGGAATGGACGAGGCCAAGGCCTTCCTCGATAAGGAAATCGGGCCCCTTTCGACGCTTTCGCGCGCCGACCAGGAAGCCGAGATGCAATGGTTCATCGATGCCGCGAAACCTTTCGCCGGCATGGATATCAAGGTGGTTTCCGAAACCATCGCCACGCATCAGTATGAATCGCAGGTGCTGGCGCCGGCCTTTACGGCCATCACCGGCATCAAGGTTACGCATGACGTCATCCAGGAAGGCGACGTCGTCGAGAAGATCCAGACCCAGATGCAGACCGGCCAGAACCTCTATGACGGTTGGGTCAACGATTCCGATCTGATCGGCACGCACTGGCGCTACCAGCAGGTGCGCAACCTGACCGACTGGATGGCAGGCGACGGCAGGGATGTCACCAACCCGAATCTCGACCTGAAGGATTTCATCGGCACTTCGTTCACCACCGCGCCCGACAAGAAACTCTACCAACTTCCCGACCAGCAGTTCGCCAACCTCTACTGGTTCCGTTACGACTGGTTCAACGACGAGAAGAACAAGGCAGACTTCAAGGCCAAATACGGCTACGACCTTGGCGTGCCGGTGAACTGGTCGGCCTATGAGGACATTGCAGCGTTCTTCACCGGGCGTGAGATCGACGGCAAGAAGGTCTACGGCCATATGGACTATGGCAAGAAGGACCCGTCGCTCGGCTGGCGGTTCACGGACGCCTGGCTGTCGATGGCCGGCAATGGCGACAAGGGCATTCCGAACGGTCTGCCCGTCGACGAATGGGGCATCAAGGTCGACGAGAATTCGCGTCCGGTCGGTTCCTGCACGGCGCGCGGCGGCGACACCAATGGTCCGGCTTCCGTCTATGCCATCCAGAAGTACCTCGATTGGCTGAAGGCCTATGCACCGGCGGAAGCCCAAGGCATGACCTTCTCCGAATCGGGGCCAGTTCCGGCGCAGGGCGCGGTTGCCCAGCAGATCTTCTGGTACACCGCCTTCACCGCCAGCATGGTCGACGCCAGCGCCAAGGCGGTGCTGAACGACGACGGCACGCCGAAGTGGCGCATGGCGCCGTCGCCGCATGGCGTCTACTGGAAGGACGGCATGAAGCTCGGCTATCAGGACGTCGGTTCCTGGACGCTGATGAAGTCGACGCCGACCGACCGCGCCAAGGCCGCCTGGCTCTACGCGCAGTTCGTCACCTCGAAGACGGTCGACGTGAAGAAGAGCCATGTCGGCCTGACCTTCATCCGCGAGAGCACGATCCACGACAAGAGCTTCACCGAACGTGCGCCAAAGCTCGGCGGCTTGATCGAGTTCTACCGCTCGCCGGCACGCGTCCAGTGGTCGCCGACCGGCACCAACGTGCCGGACTATCCGAAGCTGGCACAGCTCTGGTGGCAGGCGATCGGCGATGCTTCGTCGGGCGCCAAGAGCGCGCAGGAAGCGATGGACTCGCTCTGCGCCGAGCAGGAAAAGGTGATGAGCCGCATCGAGAAGTCGGGCGTCCAGGGCGATATTGGCCCGAAGATGGCCGAAGAGCATGACCTCGCCTACTGGAATGCGGACGCGGTCAAGAAGGGCAATCTCGCTCCTCAGCTCAAGATCGAGAACGAGAAGGAAAAGCCGGTCACCATCAACTACGACGAGCTGGTGAAAAGCTGGCAGCAATAGGACCGTTTGATGCGGGCGTCCGCGCCCGCATCGCCACGCTCAGGGGAGGCGGCATGTTGCCGTCTCCCCTGTTTGCGTGAACGGCTCCGCGCCATCTGGCGTCGAGACATCGTAGCACCTTGAATTCGCTTCGACGGGAGAGAGAATGACCGGATATATCCTTGCAATTGACCAGGGGACGACATCGAGCCGGGCGATCCTGTTCGACGACAAGATGAAGGTCGTCGGCAGCGGGCAAAAGGAATTCACCCAATATTATCCGGCCTCCGGCTGGGTCGAGCACGATCCCGAGGAGATCTGGTCGAGTGTCGTGGAAACGGTAGAGGCTGCGCTGAAGACAGCCGGCCGCAACGCAGCGGAAGTCGCCGCGATCGGCATCACCAACCAGCGCGAAACCGTCGTCATCTGGGACAAGGAGACCGGCAAGCCGATCCACAACGCGATTGTCTGGCAGGACCGCCGCACCGCGCCGCTATGCCAGAAACTGAAGAAGCTGGGGCTGGAGAAGAAATTCACGAAAAAGACCGGCCTGCTGCTCGATCCCTATTTCTCCGGCACCAAGATCGCCTGGATGCTGGACAAGGTGAAGGGCGCCAGAAAACGCGCCGAGAAGGGCGAACTGCTGGCCGGCACCATCGACAGTTTTTTGATCTGGCGGCTGACCGGCGGCAATATCCACGCCACTGACGCCACCAATGCCTCGCGCACGCTGGTCTACAACATCGAACAAAACGCCTGGGATGACGAGCTGCTGGCCGTTCTTGGCATACCTGCAAGAATGCTGCCGCAGGTGAAAGATTGTGCCGATGATTTTGGAATAACCGACAAAAGCCTGTTTGGTGCAGAGATCAGAATCCTCGGTGTGGCCGGCGACCAGCATGCGGCGGCAATCGGCCAGGCCTGTTTCGAGCCAGGCATGATGAAGTCGACCTACGGCACCGGTTGCTTTGCGCTGCTCAACACCGGAAGCGATCTCGTGCGTTCTAAGAACCGGCTTTTGACCACCATCGCCTACAGGCTGAACGGCAAGACCACCTATGCGCTGGAGGGCTCGATCTTTATCGCCGGCGCCGCCGTGCAATGGCTGCGGGACGGCATCAAAGTGATCGGCAAGGCCGAGCAGAGCGGCAAATTGGCGGCGGAAGCCGATCCAACGCAGAACGTCTATCTGGTGCCGGCTTTCGTCGGGCTCGGCGCACCGCACTGGGATGCCGAGGCGCGCGGCGCCATCTTCGGGCTGACCCGCAATTCGGGGCCGGCGGAATTTGCCCGCGCGGCACTGGAATCCGTTGCGTTCCAAACGCGCGATCTGCTTGACGCCATGCGCCGGGACTGGAAAGGCGCCTCGGTCAAGACCGTGCTCAGGGTCGATGGCGGCATGGTGGCGTCGGACTGGACGATGCAGCGGCTGGCCGACATTCTCGATGCGCCGGTCGACCGGCCGACAATTCTCGAGACGACAGCACTCGGTGCGGCTTGGCTGGCCGGCTCGAAGGCGGGTGTCTGGCCGAAGGCCGCGGAATTCGCCAGGAGCTGGGCGCTCGAGCGCCGGTTCAAGCCGGACATGGATGCTTCGACACGTGCCGCCAAGCTGGCAGGTTGGCGCCACGCTGTGCGCAGGACGCTAAGTGCGCAATAGGCAGGGATGCCACCGGATTCGCACTAATGAAAAACCCGCGCCGTTGCGGGCGCGGGCTTGCAGCCTCTAATCTGGGACTCAGTAAGGCGACCGGCACTGCCGGCGCGGACCGTAGTTGGGCTGGTAAGTGTTGTCAGAAGCGCGATAGCTCCGATAATGATCATAGCACCACTGCACGTGGGCATCGCCACGATAGACACGATTCTGGTTGACAATCGCGCCGGTGATCAGCGCTCCGGTAGCAAACGCGGCCAGCGGGAACCAGAAGTCGCCGTGGCGGCGGTAGCCGGGACGGTAGTAGCGATAGCCGCGATGGCCACGCCAGTACATGCCGTCGTCACGCGAAAAATTGCGACGCGAGAAATCGCGATTGAAACCCCGGTGCCTCCGCCACGGCTCGTACTGGACGGTCTGGACATTCGAGGTGAGCCCCTGGGCAGGGGGCGCATAGCTGGGCTGAGCGTTGACTGGCACGATCTCCGCGGCAGCGAATGAGATCGAAAGGGTGGTCGCCAGCAGGCCCGACATGATCCTATTCATGATCTTCTCCTTGAAACGCGTGTCCCTTGTCGCGGAAAAACGGACAGGCTGCGCAAATTGTTCCGCCAAAAATCCCAAGTTGCTGATCTGCAAAGGTTCTCTCGATTCGCTGCTTGCGCTTGTCCCGCAAAGCGCGAGCTTCGGCCTTGCGCTAGAGGGAGGCAGTTCCGTCAACGCCGAAGCGCACCGCACGGCATGATGACGCCGCAGGAAAGTCCGGTTTGGGAGCCGTCTTTTTCCGGTTGACCGGCAGAGGCACTCTCCCTATGTTCCGCGCAATTTCGAGGGCGGCCTTTCTGAGCCCGCGGGAGCGCGTAGCTCAGCCGGTAGAGCAACTGACTTTTAATCAGTAGGTCATGGGTTCGAATCCCATCGCGCTCACCAAAATCAAGATTGTCCAACCCGGAGACATAGGTAACAGATTGTACCTAAGACATGGGTGACAACCTCGTGCCGAACGCATGCAGTGGCTTTAGCCGCCCGCCCCATCGTCCATCATCGTGCCGGTGAGCGCCTCATACGCTCTGCTGCACAGCTGTGAATGCGGACAATCCTTCAAGATAAGCACTGGCACCACGGTGAGAACCGCTGCGGCAAGGATTTGCAGGCAAAGACCGACGGCGCTTACCTTCCTGCCGAACACACCGGCCAGGAAAAAGTAGAGACCCTGGGCCATGCAGGCTGCCGTCAGAATGCCCAGAAGCGTGCTGGTCGCTCTTGCGAAGGGCGTTATGTAGCCGTCGGGAAAACCCGACATGCCGAGATCCATCGACCATTGCAGCGCCAGCATGACACTCAGTGCTGACCAGACGAGGGCCGTCATACGAGTGAACAGCATCTGCTTTGGTTTGTTGCTCGGATCGGCCATCGGAATCACGTCGGGATTGCTTGCGGTGACATGCGCAAGCTCTCGGTCAGATCAGCGAGACGTTGCCGCCGGGATGGCGTTCGAGCCGTCCGGCGAGGTCGAGCTCCAGCAGCACCATGAACACTTGAGCGGGATGCAGGCCGGTGTGACGGATGATCTCGTCGACTGCTACCGGCGTCGGGCCGAGCGCCTCGACGACGCGGTCGCGGTCGTCCTCGCGCGGCGGCGGTGTTGCTGAAAAGTCGGGCGGCTCTTCAAGCGGCGATGTCCTTGGCGACCAGCCGCCGACCAGCGGCGCTATCGCACTGGTGATATCGGCGGCCTCGGTGACAAGGATGGCGCCGTCCTTGAGCAGGCCATTGGTGCCGGCAGCGCGCGGATCGAGCGGCGAACCGGGAACGGCGAAAACCAGCCGGCCCATCTCGCCGGCAAGCCGGGCGCTGATCAGTGAGCCGGAGCGCTGTGCGGCCTCGACCACCACCAATCCCAATGCAGCACCGGCGACGAGCCGGTTGCGGCGCGGAAAATCCTGTGCGCGTGGCTGCCAGCCAAACGGCATTTCGGAAATGATGGCGCCGCCGCGCTCGGCGATCTCGTCGCACAGGCCGGCATTTTCGGGCGGGTAGGGCAAATCGAGGCCGCCGGCGAGCACGCCGATTGTGCCAGTCGCAAGGCTGCCCTGGTGCGCGGCCGTATCGATGCCGCGCGCCAGGCCGGAGACGATGCCATAGCCGTCGCGGCCAAGATCCGCCGCCAGCATCCGCGCCATCTTGATGCCGGCCAGCGATGCGTTGCGAGCGCCGACGATGGCGACCGCTGGCAAGCGGAACACCGCGCTATTGCCCCTGACCGCGAGCAGCGGCGGCGGATGATCCATGCTTTTCATCAGCGGCGGATAATCCGCTTCGCCGATGCCGACGAAGCGGGCGCCAGCCCGCCGGGCGGTCTCCAGCTCCGCCTCGGCCTCGGCAATGGACGGGATGCGGACGATTTTTTTGGCGCCACCCGAAATCATCAGCTCGGGCAGCATCGATAGCGCTGCTTCGGCCGAACCGAACCGGTTGATCAGGTCGCGAAAGGAAGCCGGGCCGACATTCGGCGTGCGGATCAGACGAAGCCAGCTCAGCCGCTGCCGGTCGCTGAGGCGCGGCCCGGCGTCGGGCTCGCTCACTCCTTGGCCCCGATCTTACCCTCGGTGCCGGCAAGCAGCCGCGCAATGTTGGCGCGGTGCTTTACGATGACGATTAGGCTCATCGCCGCGAAAAGCCCGGCAATCTGCGGCGTGCTCAGGAAATACAGCGCCATGGGCACCACGACTGCTGCCGTCAGTGCCGCAAGCGAGGAGAAGCGGAACAGGAAGGCCACCGCCAGCCAGACGACGGCGAAGATCAGCGCCGCCTGCCAGGCAAGGCCGATCAGCACGCCAAGGTAAGTGGCGACACCCTTGCCCCCCTTGAAGCCGAGCCAGACCGGAAAGAGATGACCTAAAAACGCGCCGAAGCCGGCCCAAAGTCCGAGCTCGGGCGCAAAGCGGCCTGCGATCAGCACCGCCGCGGTGCCTTTAAGGGCGTCGAGCAGAAGCGTGGCCGCGGCCAAGCTCTTGTTGCCGGTGCGCAGCACATTGGTGGCGCCGATGTTGCCGGAGCCGATGTTGCGCACGTCGCCGAGGCCGGCGGCACGGGTGATCAGCAGGCCAAACGGGATCGAGCCGAGAAGATAGCCGAACACCAATGCCAAGACGGGACTGTAAGCCATTGTTCCCCCGAACTTTCCTTGGCTGAGCGGATTTTAAGCCGTGACGCCTGTTTTCGTCCTAGGCCGAAAACACTGTGCGGCCCGCCACCATCGTTTGCAAGACCTTGCCTTGCAGTCGTGCGCCTTCGAAACAGGTGTTTTTCGAGCGTGAGCGGATGCCGCTCTCGCTGACGACCCATGGCTCGTCCAGATCGACGAGCGCAAGGTCGGCCAATGCCCCCGGTTTCAGCGTGCCGCCGGGCAGGCCGAACAATCTTGCCGGCGCGGTCGACAGTGTCTCGACCAGCCGGAGCAGCGTCACGTCGCCATTGTGATAGAGCCGCAGCGCTGCGCCTAGCAGCGTTTCCAGCCCGATGGCGCCGGCCGCGGCATCGGCAAAGGGCAGGCGCTTGGTGTCGACGTCCTGCGGGTCGTGGGAGGAGACGATGAGGTCGATGGTGCCGTCCTTGATCGCTTCGATCATCGCCAGCCGGTCTTCCTCGGCGCGCAGCGGCGGCGTCAGCCGGAAGAAGGTGCGGTACTCGCCGACATCATTCTCGTTGAGCGACAGATTGTGGATCGACACGCCTGATGTGACATTGGCGCCATCGGCTTTCGCGCGTGCTACCGCGCTTGCCGCCATAGCCGTCGAAATCTTGGCAGCGTGATAGGCGCCGCCGGTCAGGCGAGCCAACGCGAGATCGCGCTCCAAGGCGATCGATTCGGCTTCGCGCGGAATGCCGGCAAGGCCAAGCCAGCTTGCGTAAAGGCCTTCGTTCATCACGCCGGCCGAAGCGAGGTCGGCGTCTTGGGTTTCATGCGCGATGACGCCACCGAAATCGCGCGCATAGGTCAGCGCGCGGCGCATCACCAGCGCGCTGGCAATAGAATGCCGGCCATCGGTGAAGGCGACCGCGCCGGCCTCGCGCAGCAGGCCGAATTCGGTCATCTCGCGGCCTTCCAGCCCCTTGGTGATCGCTGCTGCCGGCAAGATGTTGACGATGGCGGTGTCCTTGGCGGTGCGCAGCACGAACTCGACCAGTGCGACATTGTCGATCACCGGGTCGGTATCGGGCATCATGACGATTGAGGTGACGCCGCCGGCCGCCGCAGCGATGCTCGCCGAAGCAATGGTCTCCCGGTGTTCGCCGCCGGGTTCGCCGATGAAGACGCGCGCGTCGATCAATCCGGGGATGATAGTCTTGCCGGCGCAGTCGATGATGGTGGCGCCGTCGGGCGCGCCCTGGTTCAAGGCCGCCTTGCCGGCGGCAACGATTTTGCGGCCTTCAACGATGACGGTGCCGACCTCATCGATGCCGCGCGACGGGTCGACGATGTGGGCCCGGCGGAAGACCGTAATGCTCATTAGGCGCGGCCCTCGTGATTTCGACGGGGGTCGAGCAGCGCTTCCATAACCGCCATGCGCACGGCGACGCCCATCTCAACCTGTTCCTGGATAACGCTTTGCGGGCCGTCGGCGATCTCGGAGGCGATCTCGACGCCGCGGTTCATCGGGCCGGGATGCATGACCAGCGCACCGTCCTTGGCCGCCTTCAGCTTCTCCGCGTCGAGGCCGAAATAGCGGAAATATTCGCGCACCGACGGTACGAAAGCGCCTTCCATGCGTTCGCGCTGCAGGCGCAGCATCATTACCACGTCGGCGTCCTTCAGACCCTCGGCCATGGAACGTGTGACGATGACGCCCATCTTCTCGATGCCGGCGGGCAAAAGCGTCGAAGGGGCGACGACCCTGACCTGGGCACCAAGCGCGTTGAGCAGGATGATGTTGGAGCGGGCCACGCGCGAATGCAGGATGTCGCCGCAGATCGCCACGATCAGCTTCGAGAGCGGACCCTTGACACGGCGGATGGTCAGTGCGTCGAGCAGCGCCTGGGTAGGGTGCTCATGGGCGCCGTCGCCGGCATTGACCACCGAACAGCCGACTTTTTGGGCAAGAAGTGCTGCCGCGCCGGCCGATTGATGGCGGATGATCAATATGTCGGGACGCATGGCATTCAGCGTCATCGCCGTATCGATCAGCGTCTCGCCCTTTTTCACCGACGAACTCGCTACGGACATGTTCATGACGTCGGCGCCGAGCCGTTTGCCGGCCAGCTCGAATGACGATTGCGTACGGGTCGAGGCTTCGTAGAAGAGATTGATTTGAGTGCGGCCGCGCAGCGTCGATGTCTTCTTGTCCGACTGCCGCGAGATGGCAACGGCCCTGTCCGCCCGGTCGAGCAGAAGCTCGATGTCGGCAGGGGAAAGGTCGCGGATGCCCAGAAGATGGCGGTGGGGATAAAGTGGCAGGGACGATGCGTCGGTCATCTCAAGTCGCTGCTATAGGGGGGAGGCTCCGCGGCTGCAAGCACTGGCTTGGGATTGGATTGGTTCTCCCCGGTATTTTCGTCGCGCGCCGCCGGCCATAGGCTATAAACCGCGATGACTTTGGATTCGCAGACTTCAGGTGATAAGGACGAAGCGTGACCGACGACGTGACCAACCAGCCGCCGCCGCTGGCCGGCGGCAACGCCTGGCGGGGCGATCCGTTGCTGATCCAGCTAGCCGAGCGCTTTTCCGATCCGGTGCGCAAGGACCTCGACGGGCTTGGCCGTTTCGTTCTGACCCATGAGGCGCAGGAACTGGCCCGTCTTGCCAATGTCGAGACGCCGAAGCTCAGGACCCACGACCGCCAGGGCCGGCGCATCGACCAGGTCGAGTTTCACCCCGCCTATCACGCACTGATGCGCCGCTCAGTCGCCAACGGGCTGCATTCGTCGGTCTGGGAGAATGGCGATGCCGAGATAGGCCGCCGCCATCAGGTGCGCGCCGCGCGCTTTTACCTCACGGCTGAGCTCGAGACCGGGCATCTCTGCCCGATCACCATGACCAGCGCTTCGCTGGCGGCGCTGATGGCCAGCCCGAAGCTGTTTCGCGAATGGGCGCCCCGGGTGACGACGCGCAAATACGATCAAAGCCAAAAGCCGCCGGTCGAAAAAGCCGGGCTGACACTCGGCATGGGCATGACCGAGAAGCAAGGCGGCACCGATGTCCGCGCCAACGTCACCAGGGCGGAGCGCGCGGGCAGCGGGTTTTATCGCCTGACCGGCCACAAATGGTTCATGTCGGCGCCGATGTCGGATGCCTTCCTGGTGCTCGGACAGGCGCCGGAGGGACTGTCGTGCTTTCTTGTTCCCCGCCTGCTCGGCGACGGATCCGGCAACGGCTTCCGCTTTCAGCGGCTGAAGGACAAGCTCGGCAACCGCTCCAATGCCTCGTCGGAGGTGGAATTCGTCAACGCTATCGGCGAGATGGTCGGCGAGCCGGGCGCGGGCGTGAAGACGATCATGGACATGGTGACCCTGACGCGGCTCGACTGTGCCGTCGCCTCATCGGCGATCATGCGGGCCGGACTGGCCGAGGCCGTCCACCACACGCGTCACCGCAAGGTGTTTGGAACCAATCTGGTCGAGCAGCCGCTGATGCAGCGTGTGCTGGCCGATATGGCGCTCGACGTTGCCGCCGCTACCGCGCTGTCGTTCCGGCTGGCGCGCTCCTTCGACGAGGCGGCCGGCGACCGCGGCGAGGCGGCCTTCGCGCGCGCCATGACGCCGGTCGTCAAATACTGGGTCTGCAAGATTGCGCCGCCGCTGCTCTATGAAGCGATGGAGTGCCTCGGCGGCAATGGCTATGTCGAGGAGGGGCCGCTCGCCCGCTACTATCGCGAAGCTCCGGTCAACGCGATCTGGGAGGGATCCGGCAACGTCATGGCGCTCGACGTGCTACGTGTGCTGGGGCGTGCACCCGGCCTGTTCGATGACGTGCTGGCCGGCATCGACCGCGATCTCGGCGCCGGCGGACGCGGCACCGTCGGCGTGCTCAAGGCGGCAATGCAGGTCGCTGCAACCGACGAGGGCTCGGCGCGGCTCTTGACCGAGCAATTGGCATTGTCGGCGGCGGCGGCAGAGCTTCGCAGGCTCGGGGCAGGGCGGATCGCCGACGCCTTCGTCGAAACGCGCCTCGCCGGCCAGTGGCGCAATACCTATGGCATGATCGATTCCCGCCATGATGCGCGCATGATCATCGATACGCTCTACCCGCCGATCAACTAAGGGCCGTCGCCCAATTCGCAGCCGCTCTCGCGAGCCTTTGGATGGCCGTTAACCTTAACGAATGGTTTCCATTGCGGCGGCCGGTGGCAAAGCCCAGTGTTATGGTTAAGGCAAGGATTGTTCAGCTTGAGCGGCTTTGCCCTGCGAAGCAGGAGCGTCATGCGGCATATTCTGAGCTCTTTTCTGGCATTGCATTGGGCGGCCGTTTTCGCCCTGCTGGCGTTCATTTGCATCGACGGGAATCGAGGCGTGGCGACGGCCCTTGGCGTACTGGGCGTTCCCGTCCAGAACACTCGATTTGCCGATCTCGAAAACGCCGTCGTCGTGGCGCCGCTCGCCGTGGCACTGCTTGTCGTCGCGGTGCTGTTCTGCTGGGCCTTTGTTGAAGCACTGACCAGCGACACGACCAACCCGGATCCCGCCGACAGCGTCATGCGAATCGCCTTCATTTCCGCCTTAGGCGTGCTGTCGCTGATCGTCATCGGCGGCGCCGCGCAAGGCATCAATGGGCTGTTCATGATTGTCGCGGTGCAATTGGCGGCACTTCTGGCGTCCTATGTCGCGGTGCTCGCGGAGCGGCGGTCGACCGTTGCCGCGGCAGTTCCAGGGACCGGCGAAATCCGAGCGGCCGCGCATGTCATGGCCAAGGCAGCGGCGCATAATTCCTCGCTTGCCCGCATTTCCGGCCGGCTGGATTCGAGGGATGACCGCTGATGCGCACCTTGTTCGCGCTGTGGGCGGCTCCGCTCCTCTTGTTTTGGGGCTGGTTCTTTCTGTCGCTCAACGACATCAATTTCGGCTATGTCATGCTGAGCCGCCAATTACACGATCTCGTCTTCCAGCTCTATGGACAGATGCTGGGCGTCGATCCGGCGCTCATTCCGGGCATGGTGGCGAAAGCTTGCGTATTCGACGGCGTGCTGCTGGTGGCGTTCTGGGCATTTCGCCGCCGCAAGACGATTGGTGGCTGGATCACGGCGATGCGCAACCGCTATTTCGACCAGGCATCGACGCCGAGCGCCTGAAGCCGGTCGAGAACGCCCTGGAGGATGAAAGCGGCCGCCGCTGAATCGATCTTGCCGGCGCGTTTCTTGCGGGAAAAATCCATCTCGATCAGTGTTCGCTCGGCCGCCACCGTCGACAGCCTTTCGTCCCAAAAGACGAACGGCAGATCGGTCAATCCAGCCATGTTGCGGACGAAAGCGCGGGATTTTTGGGCGCGCGGGCCTTCCGAGCCGTCCATGTTGATGGGGAGGCCGATTGCCACGGCGCCGGCATTCTCCTTCTGCAATAGGGCGAGCAGCACTGCGGCATCGAGCGAGAATTTCCTGCGCATGATGACGGGGCGCGGGTGCGCGAACGACAAGCCGCGGTCCGAAACCGCCACGCCGATCGTTTTGTCGCCAAGGTCGAGACCGGCCAGGGTCTTGCCGCCGCCCAGCCGGGCCGGCAACTCCTCGATGGTGATGATGCCCAACGGCTTTTCCTTTGACCGCGACGCCGCACGTCCTATACGCGCAAAGCGTGCGCGGCACTTTAATTTCGCCGTCGGCGTTCTATCCTCTACCGAAGCAAAAATCGAGGAAAGCATTGATGAAACTGACCTGGTACGGACATTCGGCATTCAGAATCGAAATCGAAGGCGCGAAAATCCTCATCGACCCCTATCTGGTCGGCAATCCGTCATGGGCGGGCGGCTGGGAAGGGCCGGCCGAAGGGATCACGCACGTGTTGCTCACCCATGGCCACAGTGACCACATCAGCGGCGCCGTCGAAGTGCTCAAGAAGAGCGGCGCGATGCTGGTCGCCAATTTCGAGATTTGCATGTACCTGGTCGGCAAGGGTGTCGGTGACAAGCAGATCAATCCCGGCAATATCGGCGGCACCGTCGATTGCGGCGGCTTCACCACCACCTTCGTTCAGGCTCTGCATTCATCGTCCTTTCCGGGCGAGGGTGGCCAGAATACCTATCTCGGCAATCCGGGCGGGCTCGTCCTGCACTTTCCCGAGGACAAGACGCTTTATCATATGGGCGACACCGACATTTTTTCCGACATGGCGCTGATCAACGAGTTGCACGAACCGAAGATCGGCATCGTGCCGATCGGCGACCGCTTCACCATGGGTGGCGCGGTAGCAGCCCTTGCCTGCCAGCGTTTCTTCAAGTTCGAGACGGTCGTTCCCGCTCACTTCGGCACATTTCCGATGATCGATCAGACTGCCGACAAATTCGTGGCCGGGCTGGATGGATCGGGTGTGAAAGTTGCGTTGCCGAAGATCGGCGAGACGATTACGCTGTAAAGAAAGCCGGTCCGGAACGATACGATGCGCTTGAGAAATTCTCTTTGCATTTCAATGCTGGTTGCCGCGTCGCCGACGCTGGCCGCGGAAAATTTCATCGAGGGCGTCTATCTGCAATCGGAGGACCTCTGCGCGCAGGCCAAAAAGGATACGCTGCAGACGGTGATCGAGGGCGGCAATATCGTGCTGTCGGCAAATGGCCTGGAAAGCATCGAATATAATTGTGAATTCCTGCAGATCACCAAAGCGACACGCTCACCGAGCTGGGCGGTGACCGCTATATGCCAGGAGCCGGGCTACGTCTTTCCCGATGTTCTCTCACTGACACAGATGAGCCCGAAGCAGATCGACCTGGTATCGGTTCGGCCTGCCGCCGACGAAGGCGAGCAGAGCGGCAACGGCGGCAGTTATTTCCTCTGCGACGGCGTGGCGATGCCATAGGGCAGTTGAAGGCACGATGCATGTTGCGTGGCACGCGCCGCGCCGCTATAGCGCTGGTTTTCCAGAGGCACAAACATGTCCGTTGATATAAAAACTGTGAAGCGCGTCGCGCATCTTGCCCGTATTGCGGTGAGCGAGGAGGATGCAGAGCGCATGACCGGCGAATTGAACGCCATTTTGGGCTTTGTCGAGCAGTTGAACGAGGTCGATGTTTCCGGCGTCGAGCCGATGACCTCGGTCACGCCGATGGCAATGAAAAAGCGCCAGGACGTCGTCACCGACGGCGGCAAGGCAGCCGACATCGTCGCCAATGCACCGGCGACCGAAGAAAATTTCTTCCTTGTGCCGAAGGTCGTGGAGTAGCAGGCCGATGGCAATCGACATCGCGGCTGAGACGCCGCTGCAGGACGATGTGCGTGGGCTGGTCGAGGAGCTCAACGCCACATTGCTGGAGCTGACGCCGCCGGAGCATTGCTACCATTTGACGGTCGAGCAGATGGCGGACCGCGACACGACCGTCTTCATCGCCCGCGACAACGGCCTTGCCATCGGTTGCGGCGCACTGAAGCGCCACGATGCTGTCGTCGGCGAGGTCAAGCGCATGTATACGCGACCTTCGCATCGCGGCCGCAAGATCGGCGCGAAGATTGTCGAGCGTATCGAGGCGCTGGCGCGCCAAGAAGGGCTTAAGCGTCTGGTTCTGGAGACGGGCGACCGTCATCCCGCCGCCTGGACCGTCTACGAACGCGCCGGTTTTTCGCGTTGCGGGCCGGTGCTGAATTATCCCGATTCCGAGTGGTCGGTGTTTTACGAAAAGAGCCTTGCCTGATGAGCGACCTTACCCAGCTGACGATTTCGCAGGCCCGCACCAAATTGCGCTCCAGAGAGATCACAGCCACCGAAATCACCGAGGCTTATCTATCGGCGGTCGAGCGAGCCAATCCGGCGCTCAATGCCTACGTCGTGGTCACCGACGACAAGGCGCGCGACATGGCCAAGACCTCCGACGCGAAACTGGCCAAGGGCGAGGGCGGGTCGCTCGAGGGTATCCCGCTCGGCATCAAGGATTTGTTCGGCACCGAAGGCGTCCACACCCAGGCCTGCAGCCATGTGCTGGACGGCTTCAAGCCGCGCTACGAATCGACGGTCACCGCCAATCTGTGGGCGGATGGTGCCGTCATGCTCGGCAAGCTCAACATGGACGAGTTCGCCATGGGCTCGTCCAACGAGACCTCGCATTACGGGCCGGTCATCAACCCGTGGCGGCGTTCGCGCCTCGACACGGTTGTGATGCCGACGACACATCAGGGCGAGGGCGGCTTCGTTTCGGCGGGCGGCACCAGGACCGCGCGCACGTTGGACAATGCCCAACTGGTGCCGGGCGGTTCGTCCGGAGGCTCGGCATCAGCGGTCTCGGCCTTCCTGTGCGCCGGCGCCACCGCCACCGACACCGGCGGCTCGATCCGCCAGCCCGCCGCCTTCACTGGCACAGTCGGCATCAAGCCGACCTATGGCCGCTGCTCGCGCTGGGGGATCGTAGCTTTCGCCTCTTCGCTCGACCAGGCCGGGCCGATCGCGCGCGACGTCCGCGATGCCGCGATCCTGTTGAAGTCGATGGCTTCGGTCGACCCGAAGGACACGACGTCCGTCGACCTGCCGGTGCCGGACTACGAGGCGGCGATCGGCCGCCCGATCAAAGGCATGAAGGTCGGCATCCCAAAGGAATATCGTGTCGACGACATGCCCGCGGAGATCGAGGCGCTGTGGCAGAAAGGCATTGCCTGGCTGCGGGATGCCGGCGCCGAGATCGTCGATATCTCGCTACCGCACACAAAATACGCGCTGCCGGCCTATTACATCGTGGCGCCGGCCGAAGCCTCGTCCAACCTCGCCCGTTACGACGGCGTCCGCTATGGCTTGCGCGTGCCCGGCAAGGACATTGTCGACATGTATGAAAAGACCCGCGCCGCCGGCTTCGGGCGGGAGGTCAAGCGCCGCATCATGATAGGCACCTATGTGCTTTCCGCCGGCTATTACGATGCCTACTATCTGCAGGCGCAGAAAGTTCGAACCCTGATCAAGCGTGACTTCGAAAATGTATTTGCAGCAGGCGTCGACGTCATCCTGACGCCGGCAACGCCTTCCGCTGCCTTCGGCATCGCCGACGAGGACATGGCCGCCGACCCGGTCAAGATGTATCTCAATGACATTTTTACGGTGACGGTGAACATGGCCGGCTTGCCAGGCATAGCGGTTCCAGCCGGGCTCGACGCCAAGGGGCTGCCGCTCGGCCTGCAGCTGATCGGCCGGCCTTTCGACGAGGAGACGCTGTTCCAGACCGCCCACGTCATCGAACAGGCGGCCGGCACATTTCAGCCGGAAAAATGGTGGTAGGATCGTTTCTCATCTGAGGGGTGAGGGATGTTCTTCTATGTCTCCAAGGTTCTGTGGCTCTTCGTCCAGCCGCTTAATCTCGCGATCATCCTGCTGCTGGCTGGATTGCTTGCGGCATTGGTCGGGCGCAAGAGGCTGTTTGCCACCGGCAGCGTGCTGGCATTCCTTGTCCTTGGACTCTCGGCGTGGACCTCGCTCGGCGCAGTGATGCTTAATCCGCTCGAGGAGCGTTTCCCTAGGCCAGCCCTGCCGGAACGAGTTGACGGAATCATTGTGCTCGGCGGCGGTATGGAGAGCGCCATCAACTTCGTCCGCAGCGGCTATGAACTCAACGCCAGTGGCGATCGAATGGTCGAGGCAGCGGTGCTGGCACTGCGTTTTCCGACAGCTAAGGTCGTCATTTCAGGTGGCCCCATTGCAATGGTCCGCGAAGACGAGGGCGATGCGGCGACAGCTCCACGCCTGTTCACTGCGCTCGGCGTGACGGCCGATCGGCTGGTCCTTGAGGGCAAATCACGCAACACCTACGAGAATGCGGTCTTCACCAAGCAACTGATCACGCCAAAACCGGGCGAGACCTGGCTGCTGGTGACCTCGGCCTTCCACATGCCGCGCGCCAAGGCGCTGTTCGACAAAGCCGGCTTTCCGACGGTTCCGTGGCCGGTCGACTACCGCACCTCCGGCAAGGAAGGCATCGGCCTGTTCCGCACGGATGCCAACGAAGCACTGCAGACCACAACCATCGCGACCCGTGAATGGATCGGGCTGATTGCCTACTGGCTGTCAGGCCGGATAGACCGGCCTTTTCCGGCGCCGGATGTTGGGCCGGGCGGCTGACCGAGCACTGCTTGTCGCGCCGCGGAGAAAAACTGCCGGCGCACCAGCACCGCCAGGAGCAGCAGCGTCGACAGGACGAACACCGTGGGATCGACGAACCAGCCGAGATAGCCGATCGAGAAGAACACGCCGCGCAGGCCCGAATTGAAATGCTTTCCGGCCAACATGTTCATGCGCGCGGCACGCCACACCGCCGTTTCGGTGACCGGATTGCGCGACGCCTCGCCATGCGGAATCGGCACGGCGCCGATCAGGATCGAGCAATAGTTGAACAGCCGGTAAGCCCAGCCGAATTTGAAGAAGGAAAAGGCCAGGATCAGCACCAGCCCGAGCACCTTCGTCTGGAAGGCTGCGCGTGAGGACGTGGCGCCAAACGGCAGGTCGCTCAGCACGGTCAGAACCTGATCGGAGGCGCCGAGCAGGGCAAAACAGCCGCCGATCGCAATCAGCGAACTGGAGGCAAAGAAGGCGGTCCCCTGTTGCAGCCCGCTCATGATGGCGGTGTCGACGATGCGGATCTCGCGTTCGGCCATGGTCCGCATCCAGGCCTCGCGCTGCGTGTTCATAGCCCTCGTCAGCGACATGCGGCTGACCAGCATTCCATCGGCGGCGAGCGTATGCAGCACCCACGCGGTAAGGAAGAACCCCAGCGCCGCAAGGTCGGCCGTCGATAGGTGAAAGGAATCGCTCATGCGTTGCTTTTACCACAGGCGGCAGTAACGCTTCGATGGCCGAAGCTGGAATGTCGCTGCCGGAGCAAACAAGGTCGGCAGGCGCAGCGCCGCAATCTTCAAAACAGCGGAAAACACGATGGGAATTCCTATATGTAGACCTCAACAGGGTCCCAGGAGAAAACGCCCACGTGTTCCTTTCGGTTTTCGACTTGTTCAAGATCGGCATCGGCCCATCGAGTTCGCACACGATGGGGCCGATGACGGCCGCGCGGCGGTTTCTCGACGAGATTGCGGGAGACGACTGGCCGCGCCCGGCCGGCGCCAAGGTCGACCGGATCGCTGCCAGCCTGCATGGCTCGCTCGCCTATACCGGCATCGGCCATGGCTCCGATCGTGCCGTGGTGCTCGGCCTCGCCGGCCAGACGCCGCAGACGGTGGATCCCGACCTAGCAGACGGCATCGTCGCTGGCATCGCCGCCGAGAAGCGGATTTCGCCGCCCGGCCATCCGTCCTACCGTTTCGACCCGGCAACGGATCTTGTGCTGGATCGCAAGACGCCGCTGCCGGGTCACGCCAATGGCATGGCGTTTTCTGCCCATGATGCCGGCGACCGGTTGCTGCTGAGGCGCGTCTACTATTCGATCGGCGGCGGCTTCGTAGTGTCCGAGGAAGAACTGCAGCGGATCAAGGCGAGGGGCTCGGCGACAACCGAAGGCAAGAAGGTTCCGTATCCGTTCAAGAACGCCGTCGAAATGCTGTCCATGGCAGCGAAAAGCGGGCTTTCCATTGCCGAGATGAAGCGCGTCAACGAGGAGACACAGATGTCGCGCGGGGAGCTCGACGCCGGCCTCGACGGCATCTGGAGCGCCATGAAGGGCTGCATCGAGCGCGGCCTGTCGCAAGACGGCATCATGCCGGGCGGACTCAAGGTGCGCCGCCGTGCCCGGATGCTGCACGACAAGCTGCAGGAGCAATGGCAGCAGAACCGGCCTAACCCGCTGCTCGCCAACGACTGGCTGTCGATCTATGCGATGGCGGTCAATGAGGAGAACGCTGCCGGCGGCCGTGTCGTCACCGCGCCAACCAATGGGGCGGCCGGCACTCTGCCCGCAGTGCTGCGCTACTGGTTGCATTTCCATCCCGAAGCCGACCAGCCCAGCATCCGCGATTTCCTGCTGACGGCGGCGGCCGTCGGCGGCATCATCAAAACCAATGCTTCGATCTCGGGGGCGGAAGTCGGCTGCCAGGGCGAGGTCGGTTCGGCTTCGGCAATGGCTGCGGCGGGATTGTGCGCCGTCATGGGCGGCACGCCCGAGCAGGTCGAGAATGCTGCCGAGATCGCGCTGGAACATCATCTCGGCATGACCTGCGATCCGGTCGGCGGCCTGGTGCAGGTGCCGTGTATCGAGCGCAACGCGCTTGGTGCCGTCAAGGCGGTGACCGCCGCTTCGCTGGCCATCAAGGGCGACGGCGTTCATTTCGTGCCGCTCGATGCCGCGATCGAGACGATGCGCCAGACCGGCCTCGACATGAACGAAAAGTACAAGGAAACCAGCCTTGGCGGATTGGCCGTCAATGTCGTGGAGTGCTGAGCGCCAATCTGGCGGCATGGACCACCACTGTGGAGAAGTCGATCAGGCCGTTGACGCGTTCGCGTGCTGGACTAAACCTTAAACGATGTCTCTCAATCTCATAAAGCTTTGCGTCGGCTGTGACAGCGTCGAGGATCTGGAAGAGTGGATTGCCTTCCGTCTCGACGAGCGGCGCCGCGCCGGCGAACCGGCCGAGCACTACCACACCACCCGCATGGTGCCGACGCGTGGCGCCGAGATTACCGACGGCGGCTCGCTCTACTGGGTGATCAAGGGCAATGTCCAATGCCGCCAGCTGATCACCGAAATCCGGCCCTTCACCGATGACGAGGGCATCGGCCGTTGCCATCTGATCCTCGATCCCGAGGTCGTGCGCACTGACTGGCAACCGCGCCGTGCATTCCAGGGGTGGCGCTACCTGAAGCCGGCGGACGCGCCGGCCGATCTCGGCAAGGGCAAAGCCGGGCTGATCGAGATGCCGCCGAAGCTCAGGCGTGAGCTTGCCGATCTCGGCCTGCTCTGACGCCGAGAAACGCAAACGCCAAGACCACCAGCCGAAGCGCTGTCCGCAGGTGCCATCATCACAGGTCCTCCAGGTCGCCTCATCTGGGCTTGCAAGCCGGGGAACAACGCCACATCTTGAATGTCATGAGCGACAAGAAGCAGCCCGTGCCTGCAAGGGCCAATCCTGCGCCGGTCGAGTCTCAATCGAGCACCGGCGAGATCGACGCGTTTCTCCGTCAGGCAAGGACGCTCGCTGCATCCGCCACCGGTTCAGGCAGGCTGATCCTGTCCCTCGACGCGACAATGAGCCGCCAGCCGACCTGGGATCTCGCCTGTGCGCTGCAGGCCGAGATGTTCGACGCCGTCGGCAAGGCCGGGGCGCTCAAGGTTCAACTTGTCTATTTTCGCGGCCTTGGCGAGTGCCGCTCATCCGCATTCGTCACCGATACCGCAGCTCTGAAACAGCTGATGACGCGCATCAACTGCCGCAGCGGCCATACCCAGATCGGCAAGGTGCTCGCCCACGCGCTGAAACAGACGGCGGCGGCCAAGGTCAACGCGCTGGTCTATATCGGCGACGCGATGGAAGAAAACATAGATGATCTGGCCGAAAAGGCCGGCAGCCTCGGTCTGCACGGCGTTCCTGTCTTCGTCTTTCAGGAGGGCCATGATGCCGCTGCGGAAAAGGCGTTCAGGGAAATTGCGCGGCTGTCGAAAGGGGCCTGGTTCCGGTTCGATCGGCGGGCTGCCGCGACGTTGGCCGGCCTGCTTTCGTCCGTCGCCGTGTTTGCGACCGGCGGGCTGAAGGCACTGGAGGCCCGGGGTAGGCCGGAGGACCGACTGATGATCGAGCATATGCGGGGCGGCGGAAACTGATGGGCGCGATTATCGCTTTCGTAGCATTGCTTCTGGTGTTTCTCGGCATGCTCACCATCTTCCTGCGCGCCGATCCGGCGAAGCTTGCAGGCGGCATGAGGACGCTTGGACCTGTGCTGCTCGCGCTGGTCGGCGTCGCCGTGCTGCTGGTCGGGCGCGAGGGCATCGGGGGCTTGATCCTGTCGGCTGCGCTCGCCTGGTACGGCTCCATGCGCATGAATCGGCCGGCAGCCAAACTGGCGGCAGGCAAGCGTTCGACAGTTCGTACGGCGGCGCTTGAGATGGAACTCGATCACGATACCGGCGGCCTCGAAGGCCTTGTGCTGGCCGGGCGCCATGAAGGCAAGATGCTTGGCTCGATGGGGCTTGCCGAATTGCAGCAACTCTATCGCGAACTCTCCGGCGATCCGGAGAGCCGCCAATTGCTAGAGACGTATCTTGACGGCCGATTTCCCATCTGGCGCAAAGACGCTGATGCGAATGGTGGCGAAGGGCTGGGTGTTGCGCCAGGTTCTGGCGCCATGACTAAGGAGGAGGCCTACAAGATCCTTGGTCTTGAAGCGGGGGCTGCCGCGGCGGATGTCCGCAAGGCGCACCGCCGCCTGATGCAGCGCCTGCACCCCGATATCGGTGGCACGTCTTTCCTGGCGGCGCGGATCAATGAAGCCAAGGACGTCTTGCTCTCCAATCACAACTAGTCTCCTTCGACGCAAGAACTTCGGGACAGATATCGTTTCGCGCGCCGCTTACTGCTGGACGGCGTAGCACTCGATCTTCTTCTTTTTCAAAGCGTTGCAGGCTTTCCAGGCAGCCGTCTTCGAACCGAAACCACCGAACCGGGCGCGGTAGTAGGTGACACCGTCCTTGTCGAAGGCGACGGTGAAACCGGAGGCATCGGTCAGAACGGAGGGCGCCTGCTTCGTCGCTTTGTCGAGGAAAGCCTTCGCTTCGGCCTGTTTTGGCGAAGAGGCGACCTGTATTGCCCAGCCGGATGGCACCGACGCCGTGCTGACCGGATCGACCTCTGCCGCCGGTTCGGCATAGGCTGCGGCGACCCGGGCTGTCGCCACGTCGTCCACCGTCGACACAGCCGTCGTCTTGACCCTCTTGGCCTGAACGACCGGAGCGGTCTCTACAACGACGGGCGCATTTTCCTCGACAAGAGAGGCAACGGCATCGTCGTCCGGCTTACTGTCCGGTGTCGGCGCGTCATGCTTCGGTAGAAGCACCTTGGCCAAGGCTGAAATCGGATTGCCGCCGCCGGCCTTGGCAATCAGCACGCCGCCGCCGCGCGACGACGCCTGCGGCATGTAGGCATTGATCAACCCGGCCATCTGGCTGTCGCGGCTGCCTCCGGACCTGCCGCCCATGACCACCGCTACGATGCGCCGATCGCCATCCGAGACCGAGGAGACCAGATTGTAACCGGAGGCGCGGGTGTAACCGGTCTTGATGCCGTCGACGCCCTTGATGCGTCCGAGCAGACGATTGTGGCCGTTGATGCGCTGCCGCCCGTAAAGAAAGGAGCGCTGCGAGAAATAGCCGTAATATTGCGGGAAATGCTCTCTCAGGGCGATGCCGAGCATCGCCATGTCGCGCGCGGTCGTGAACTGGCCGGGATCAGGCAAGCCGTTGGCGTTGCGGAAAACGGTTCCCCTCATGCCCAGCGCCCGCGCCTTGGCGGTCATCATGCGGGCGAAATTGGCTTCGTTGCCGCCGAGCGTCTCGCCAAGCGCCGTTGCGGAATCGTTTGCCGATTTGGTCACCATCGACAGGATCGCGGTCTCGACCGTGACCGAGCCGCCCCGCTTGACGCCGAGCTTCGTCGGCGGTTCGGCAGCGGCATTGGCCGAGAACACGACCGGGGAATTCTTGCTGATCCTGCCCTTCGCCAACGCCTCGAACGTCAGATAGAGCGTCATCATCTTGGTAAGCGAAGCCGGATAGCGCCGGCCATCGGCATCCGACGAATAAAGCACCTTGCCGGTCTTGGCATCGATGACGATGGCCGCCGACTTGGCCGCCATGGATGAAGCCGCGTCCGCGACGACGAAGCTCATCGCCATGGCGAGGATCATGATCGTTTTGAAGGGGGACACGGATTTGGAAACGAAGCCCGACAACGCCTTACGCACTGATAGTTCCTTTGAATTTCCGTTGCCTTGGAGGCGGCAAAGGGTCCTGCCTCACCTCCGGCCACGCTAACGCAAGCAGCGTTACCAATCCGTTTATGGTAACCGCCGCGTTCACCATTTTCTGTGGGATTGAGCTTCTCTTTATTCGAATCTTAGCGAATGCCGGCAGCTCACGATCCGCATTGCCGCGGGAATCTTGACTTTTGTGCACTGCACAATATATTTACACGCATTGCACAACGCGGCCCGGACAAGCCGCGTCTATCGTCCAAGGCAACCGTTCAAGGGAATGCGTGAAATGACCCAGACCTATGAAGATTTCAGCAAATACGGCAAGGAATTTGCGGACACCGGATTGAAGAGCTTCGCCTCGCTGTCCAAGGGGGCGCAGGCTATCGCCGCCGAGGCGGGTGAGTACACCAAGAAAAGCTTCGAAGCCGGTAGCGCCGCTGTCGAGAAGCTCTTTTCCGCCAAGTCGCTGGACAAGGCGATCGATATCCAGTCCGACTATGCCAAGCAGTCCTATGAGAGCTTCGTCACCGAGGCCACCAAGCTTGGCGATCTCTATGCCGAACTCGCCAAGGAAGCTTACAAGCCGTTCGAATCGATCGTCGCCAAGGCGAAGTAAATTCGACGAACATTCCGAGCCGGCCCTTGGGCTTGCAAAGACAGACCCGGTCGCGAACGCGCGGCCGGGTTTTTTCATGCCAGCTCGAAATCGGGGGCCTGCGGTCTTCACGATTTGAAAAATCGGTCAAGTTTGGCCACCTAGCCATATTGTCAGCTAAACAGAAGGGCTTAAAATCGTCCATCGAACACCTACATGTCGAGCATGCATGAGGATTCGAAAGAGGCAGGACTACGTGACTATAGGTTTGACTGCCACGAGCTACGTGGTGCGAATGCAGAACGGCAGCAACGGCAATGAGGCCGGTCGCGGCACGGCCGTCATCACGCGCACAAAAACCAAGGCCAAGAAGCCCAGTCTGTATCGGGTCCTCATTCTTAACGACGACTACACACCCATGGAATTCGTGGTCCACGTGCTGGAGCGCTTTTTCCAGAAGGACCGCGAAGCCGCCACACGCATAATGCTTCATGTTCACAATCATGGGGTGGGCGAGTGCGGGGTCTATACATTCGAGGTGGCCGAGACCAAAGTGTCTCAGGTCATGGATTTCGCCCGACAGAATCAGCATCCGCTGCAATGCGTGATGGAGAAGAAGTGAGGTAACATGCCGGCTTTCTCCCAAGGCCTGGAAAAGGCGCTTCACCAAGCGCTGACGCTCGCCAATGAGCGGCACCATGAATATGCAACCCTTGAACATTTGCTGCTCGCCCTGATCGACGACACCGAGGCGGCCGCTGTCATGCGTGCCTGCAACGTCGATCTCGACGAGTTGAAGCATACGGTCCTCACCTATATCGACACCGAGCTCGACAACCTCGTCACCGGCTACGATGAAGATTCCAAGCCGACTGCCGGTTTCCAGCGCGTCATCCAGCGCGCGGTGATCCATGTGCAGTCGTCAGGCCGCGAGGAAGTGTCCGGCGCCAACGTGCTCGTCGCCATCTTCGCCGAGCGCGAGAGCCACGCCGCTTACTTCCTGCAGGAACAGCAGATGACCCGCTACGACGCGGTCAACTACATCTCGCATGGCATCGCCAAGCGCCCCGGCGCTTCCGAGACGCGGACGCCGCGCGGCGCCGACGACGAGCAAGGCAGCCAGAGCGGAGCCGAGCCGCAAGAGGAAGGCGGCAAGAAGAAGCAGCAGCAGGACGCGCTGACTGCCTATTGCGTCAACCTGAACAATAAGGCCAAGGCCGGCAAGATCGATCCATTGATCGGTCGCGAGAGCGAGATCAACCGGACCATCCAGGTGCTGTGCCGCCGCTCCAAGAACAACCCGCTCTATGTCGGTGATCCTGGCGTCGGCAAGACGGCAATCGCCGAAGGCCTCGCCAAGCGCATCGTCGAGGGCGACGTTCCCGAAGTGCTGCACAATGCCACCATCTTCGCGCTCGACATGGGCACGTTGCTGGCCGGCACCCGCTATCGCGGCGATTTCGAGGAGCGGCTGAAGCAGGTCGTCAAGGAGCTCGAGGATTATCCCGGCGCCGTGCTGTTCATCGACGAAATCCACACCGTGATCGGGGCAGGGGCCACCTCCGGCGGGGCCATGGATGCGTCGAACCTGTTGAAGCCGGCGCTGTCTTCGGGCGCGATCCGCTGCATCGGCTCGACCACCTACAAGGAGTTCCGCCAGTTCTTCGAGAAGGACCGCGCGCTGGTGCGGCGCTTCCAGAAGATCGACGTCAACGAGCCGACTGTCGAGGACGCCATCGAGATCATGAAGGGCCTCAAGCCCTATTTCGAGGAGTTCCACAAGGTCCGCTACACGAGCGAGGCGATCAAGGCTTCGGTCGAGCTCTCGGCGCGTTACATCAACGACCGCAAGCTGCCGGACAAGGCGATCGACGTGATCGACGAGACCGGCGCCTCGCAGATGCTCGTGCCGGAAGCCAAGCGCAAGAAGACCATCGGTATCAAGGAGATCGAAGCGACGATCGCCACGATGGCGCGTATCCCGCCGAAGACGGTTTCCGCCGACGACGAGAAGGTGCTGCAAGGCCTCGACATCGAGTTGAAGCGCGTCGTCTACGGCCAGGACACCGCGATCACCGCGCTGACTTCGGCCATCAAGCTGGCGCGAGCCGGCCTGCGGGAACCGGAAAAGCCGATCGGCTCGTACCTGTTCTCGGGTCCGACCGGTGTCGGCAAGACGGAAGTGGCCAAGCAACTCGCCGCGTCGCTCGGCGTGGAGCTGATCCGCTTCGACATGTCGGAGTATATGGAACGCCACACCGTTTCGCGGCTGATCGGTGCCCCTCCCGGCTATGTCGGGTTCGACCAGGGCGGCCTTCTGACCGATGGCGTCGACCAGCATCCGCATTGCGTGCTGTTGCTGGACGAAGTCGAGAAGGCGCATCCGGACCTGTTCAACATCCTGTTGCAGGTCATGGACCACGGCAAGCTGACCGACCATAACGGCAAGCAGATCGACTTCCGCAATGTCATCCTGATCATGACCACAAATGCGGGCGCGTCCGATGCGCAGCGCGCGGCCATCGGTTTCGGTTCGACCAAGCGCGAAGGCGACGATGTCGAAGCGATCAACCGGCTGTTCACGCCGGAGTTCCGCAACCGTCTCGATGCGATCATTCCGTTCGGCTCGCTGCCGGTGCCGGTCATCCATCAGGTGGTGCAGAAGTTCGTCATGCAGCTGGAAGCGCAGCTTTCCGAGCGCGGCGTGACATTCGACCTGTCGCAGGAGGCGATCGCATGGCTGGCCGACAAGGGCTATGACGAGCGCATGGGCGCCCGGCCGCTTGGCCGTGTCATCCAGGAGCACATCAAGAAGCCGCTGGCCGACGAGGTGCTGTTCGGCAAGCTCAAGAAGGGCGGCACGGTACGTGTCACCGTCGAGAAGAAGGAAACCGGCGAGACCGGCCTGAAGCTCGAATCGCTCGCCGACGAGGCGCCGGTGAAGCCGAAGAAGGAAGAGCCGGACGACGTGCCGAAGGCCAAGAAGGCCGTGGCGAAGAAGCCCGCCGCGAAAAAGGCGGTGGCGCCGAAGCCGGAGCCGAAAGGCAAGGATGGTGGCAAGCGCAGCCTTGTGCCGCAACTGCCGCGTAAGAACTGACGAATCCACAAGTCAAAAAAGCCCCGGCACCGGGGCTTTTTTTATGACATTTTCCGGTTAACCGCCCGGCGCCCGCCAGGGCGGTTGCGCCGGTTCAGCTTGCCAGCGCCATCCGTATCTTGCCGGCGTTTTCGGCCAGGACTTCAGGCTTTTCCATCTGTCCGCTGTGCGGCTTCAAGGGAATGCCGTCGAAGCGCGGAATGACATGGACATGGAGGTGGAAAACGGTCTGCCCCGAAGCTGGTTCGTTGAACTGCATAACCGTGACGCCATCGGCATCGAAGGCCTTCTTTACGGCCCGCGCAACTTTCTGGACGTGAACGAAGAGCGGGCCAAGCACCGCCGGATCCGCGTCGAGCAGGTTGCGCGACGGCGCTTTCGGCACCACCAGCGTGTGACCCTGCCCTTGCGGCATCACATCCATGAAGACGATGACCGCGTCATCTTCGTAGACGTGGTGCGAAGGGATTTCTCCGCGCAGGATTTTTGCGAAGATGTTGCTGCTGTCGTAGGTTGCTTCGGCCATGCGGCGCGCTCCGGTTCTTGGCTCGCTGTCTGGTGTAGCGAAGCTATTCCGGGCGGGCAAGACGATCGGCCGACATCGGCCATGCGGCCCGTGCGGCTGAGCGAGTGGGGTCTCGCTGCTCTACTCCGCCATGTCCTTGCGGAACGGGGTGTGCTCTTCCAGATATTCGCTCATCCGCTCGACTTCGCGCCGCTCGCGCTGGAGGTAGTCGGCCACTGCATTGCGCAGACCTGGATGGGCGATGTAGTGCGCCGAATGCATCGTCACGGGCCGGTAGCCGCGCGCCAGCTTGTGCTCGCCCTGCGCACCGGCTTCAACCACCTTCAGCTTGCGCGAGATGGCGAAATCGATCGCCTGATGGTAGCAGACCTCGAAATGCAGGAACGGGTGGTCCTCGATGCAGCCCCAATTGCGGCCGTAGAGCGCGTCTGAACCGATGAAGTTGATGGCACCTGCAATGTAGCGCCCGCTGCGTTTGGCCATGACCAGCAGGATGTCGTCGGCCATGCGTTCGCCGATAAGTGAGAAGAAATCGCGGTTGAGGTAGGGCCGGCCCCATTTCCTGCTGCCGGTATCCATGTAGAACGCGAAAAAGTCGTCCCAGGCCTTTTCGGTCAGATCCTTGCCGGTCAGCCAGTCGATCGAGATGCCGTCGGCGAGGGCCTCGCGCCGCTCTTTCTTCATTGCCTTGCGCTTGCGCGAGGCTAACGTTGCGAGAAAATCGTCGTAGCTCGAAAAGCCTTCGTTGAAGAAGTGAAACTGCTGGTCGGTGCGATGCAGGAAGCCGGCCGCCGCCAATACCTGGACGTCGTCCTCCGGCGCGAAAGTAACATGCGCGGAAGACACGCCGAGCTTATCCGTCACCGCCTTCAGGCCCGCCGCAAGACCGGCCTTGACGGTGGGGCTGTCCTCGCCCCTGCCGACCAGCAGGCGAGGGCCGGTGACGGGTGTGAACGGCACCGCGCATTGCAGCTTCGGATAGTAGCGCCCGCCGGCGCGTTCGAACGCGTCCGACCAGCCATGGTCGAAGACATATTCGCCCTGGCTGTGCGACTTCAGATAGCAGGGGACCGCTCCGAGCAACTTGCCTCGCGCGGTTTCCAGCCTGAGGTGATGGCCTTGCCAGCCTGTGCGCCGAACAGCGCAGCCGGAATCTTCCAGCGCGCTCAAAAAAGCGAATGAAACAAGCGGGTTGTAGCCGTATTCTGCATCGCCGCGTGTAGTGCCGCCGAGGCTGTCCCATTCAGCGCTGGTAAAGGCGCCGATGCCCGCGGCGATGCGGATCGACAGCTCCGCATTCGCCGTTTGTCTTTCGCAGTCGTCCCCTTGATCCATGAGGTTTACTTAAGCTCGCTGCGGACCCATACAAGCCCGCTCAGGCGAGCCGTACCAGATCTGGCTCGAATCCTTCGAACGTCATCTGGTCGGCATATTTGAAGGTCAGGTCGACGGCAGGCTGGTCGTGCACGGTCCAGGTGATCACCGGCATGCCGAGTCTCTCTCGCACGAAGGAGACGAACCGGTTCGGCAGGTCGCCGGCAGCGTAGGAGGTGAAGGCGATGTCATGCGCCAGCATGGCGAAATGCGCCTCGATCAGGTGGTTGTCGTTGCCATAGGCGGTCAACCCGCCGGGTATGCCGGGTGCATATTTCGGGAACTCGCGGATCAGCCAATGGTCGAACGACATGATCGCGGTCTTGCCCTTGTAATGCTTGAGCATCTTGCCGACGCTTTCGACCAGGCCTTCGTCGTGCCCGGCAGCACCTTTCAGCTCGACAACCATCGGCACATGGCCGTCGACCAGATCAAGCGCCTGCTGCAGCGTCGGCAAATGGTCGGCGGTGCCGCCGACCTTCAGCGCCGTGATCTCGGCAGCCGTACGCTGCCAGACGAAGCCGTCCTCGCCGGTCAGCCGCCGCAGATCGCCATCGTGGATGATGACGGGGACGCCGTCGGATGATAGGTGCACATCGCATTCGATCGCGTAGCCGCGCTCGGTCGCCGCAGCGAAGGCGGAAAGGGTGTTCTCCCAGCGCGTCTTGTTCATGTCGTGGAGGCCGCGATGGGCGACGGGCCGGGCGGTCAGCCAGGAAAGATCGGTCATGGTTGCAGTCCCGGTCATTCGACTTCGAAGATCGCTTCGATTTCCACTGCGGCATTAAGCGGCAGGGAGGCGGTGCCGACGGCGGAGCGAGCGTGCTTGCCACGATCGCCGAGCACGGCGGCGAGAAAATCCGAGGCGCCGTTGGCAACCAGATGCTGTTCGACAAAATCCGGTGCCGAGGCGACGAAGACGGTGATCTTCACCAAGCGACGGATTTTCTCGAGATCGCCAAGTGCCGCCTGAGCCTGGGCCAATATGTTGATCGCACAGTATTTTGCGGCTTCCTTGCCGGTCGCGGTGTCGACATCGCGGCCAAGCAGTCCGCTCGCCTGGAGCTTGCCCTCCTTGAGCGGCAACTGCCCGGCGGTGAACAGCAGATTGCCGGTCCGGCAATAGGGCACGTAATTGGCGGCGGGCGCGGCGGCGGCCGGCAGCGTCACGCCGAGATCGCTTAGCCGCTTTTCGATTGTTTCGCTCATGCTATTTCCCTATTGCTTGAAGGTGCCGCGCAGGCCGGGCCGAAATTGCTATTTTTGCCTCGCTTCCGCCACGACTTTTTTTAAGCTGGACCATCTTTCCATGCGGCTTGCCACTAGCCGCGATGATCGGAGCACCCCATGCGCGCAACGCGCCTCGCATTCAACGCCGTTCTCTTGACAGCGGCTTCCTGGGCGGCTCCCGCTTTTGCGGTGCCTGCGCTGCAGGCGCATCGTGCTGTTTACGACATTTCACTCGACAAGGCTTCAGACCGTTCCGGCATTACCGGCATCACCGGCCGCATGGTCTACGAGTTCAACGGCTCGCCTTGCGAGGGCTATACGGTAAAGTTCCGTTTGGTGACCCAGATCGTAACCAGCGACAACACAAGGCTGACCGACCAGCAGATGACCACCTTCGAGGATGCCGAGGGCAAGACCTTCTCCTTCGTGAACAAATCCTTTGTCGACCAGAACCTCGACAAGGAGGTCAAGGGTACCGCAACGAAGGAAGCCAACGGTCTCAAGGTCGATATCGACAAGCCCGAGAAGAACAGCCTGGAACTCGCGCCGACCCAGTTCCCGACCCAGCAAATGGTCGAAATGATCGGCAAGGCGGAAAAGGGCGAGCGTTTCTACGAAACCAACCTGTTCGACGGCTCTGAGGACGCCAACAAGGTGGTGACCACCACCGTCGTCGTCGGCAAGCAAGCCGATGCCGACAATGCCGATCCGGAAGCGCCGGCGCTGGCCAAGCTCGCCACCGACAAATACTGGCCGGTCGACATCGCCTATTTCGATGATGCCGACAAAGGCGGCGAGGAGGTGCCGGAATACCGGATCAGCTTCAAGCTGCACAAGAACGGCATCACGCGCGATCTCGTCATGGACTATGGCGAGTTCTCGATGACCGGCAAATTGGTCAATCTGTCACTGTTCGATCAGCCTAAGACCTGCCCGTCTAAATAAGCTCGAGTGAACGGCAAGCCGCCGGCCGCTATCCGGGATAGTAGCGCTTAATCTTGCGGGGCAAGTCGCATCGACTTGAGCATGCCGCAATTGCCTATCAACGTTTTATTACCGTATGCGCCGCGGGGGAGCAGGTTGAGCAGGATCGACGTTTTTGTGGCGCCGCGGCCCAATGCGACACTGATCAACGCTATGACATTCGTCAACCGGATTGTCATGCTGCACGGCATTCCGGGGTTTCGCGACCTGTTGCCATTCAACCGTCTGGCCGGTTTGCGCGGCGTCGCCAATGTCCGCCACATCGATTTTCCGGAGGATGACCGGCAAAGGCTGAAGGCTTGTTGCGGCGCGGGCAAGGCGACGTTCATCACGCCCAACCATCCTGAATTCTTTACCGACTGGATGATCGACAAGGAGGTCGTCTCGCGGGTAAGCCCGCTGGCGGCATCCTGGGCCACGCACGGCGTCGTCAACGGGCTTGGCCGGCTGATGCAGAAATTCTGGTTGGCCAACAATCTGATCGCGCAAATCCCGGGCAACAGCGCGGCCGCCAAGGAACATTCGGTGGCCTGGGCGCTGAAGGGGCACGGCGTGCTCCTGCATCCCGAAGGCGGTGTCGGCTGGCATGCCAACATCATTGCCCCGCTGCTGCCGGGCGCGGTCGAAATGGGGTTCGAGGCGTTGAAGCGCGGCCGCCTGACGGATCCGGATTTCAAGGTTTGGATCGCGCCCGTGATCTGGAAGCTTGCTTTCACGGGGAATGTCGAGGCAGCGCTGGCAAAGGAATGCGCCTATGTCGAGCACAGCCTGAAAATCGAACGCCGTGCCGCCGATTCGCTGCCGGAGCGCATCCATCATATCTATGCGACGTTGCTGTCTCGCGATGAGGCTGCATATGGCCTGCGGTCCGATGAGCGGGCTTCGTATGACGCACGTCAAAAGGACCTGCTGACCGAACTCGGCCGTCGCCTTGCCGAACTTGTCTCGGTCGACGCCGGCACGCTCGACAATGCCGACCTTTTGCGCCGTTCGCGGCGCTGGCTGCGGGAAAGCACGGATGGCAGCGGAAGCCAGAAGCAGGTCCGAACGCTGGCAGATGCGATCCAGCGCCTGCAGCGTGTCGGGCCGTGGGCCTCAGCCAACCCGCGCATCACGCAGGAGGAGATCGCCGAACATTTGAAGCGGATCCGCAACGATTATTGCAAGGGTACGCTGCGCGATGCGATCAACCGTTTCGTGCCGCAGCCGGCAGGCCCACGTCGCGCCTATGTCCGGGTACCGGAGCCGCTAGGCTTGCACGCCTATCAAGGCTCCGTCGAGGAGGCACTCGCCGAACTGCACGACCGGATGCAGGAGACCGTCACCAAGACGATGACGCAACTCGAGGCTGGCGGCGGCTTCATTTTCTATGCCAATCCCTTCTATCATCGTTAGCGGTGTGTTGGTCGGCGCAAGATGAAGGAGTGCGGCAAGCCTGTGGCGGTCTATGTCGATGCGGCGATCTGGAAATGGGTCGGCCACCGCTGGTGTCATCTGCTGGCAGACGACACCGACGAGCTGCATCGCTTTGCCGGGCAGCTCGGCATCAAGCGCGCGTCCTACCAAGGACCGCCAAAGACATCTGCGCCGCACTATGACATAACCGGGTTCGAGCGCGACCGCGCAGTGCGGTTAGGCGCCATCGAGTGCAGCCGCGAGGAGATCGTCGCCGTTTTCCGGCGTGTGCGGGTGCCGAAGGGGAAGATGCTGCGATGACACCGGTGCGCTGATCGCCGCGCGCTGAACCACAAGATGCCACAACGCTTGCGTTTGTCGCGCTTCCCCTCTATATGCGCGCTCATTCCACACACGGACTTTGGTGTCTGCCCGGGAGAAATCCGGCTGAAACCTCCGGTGGCGTTCGAGGACAAAGTCCAAAAATGCCTGTGTCCGTGGAGGCTAACCGGAAAGGAAATAAGAATGGCTCTGCCTGATTTCAGCATGCGCCAGCTATTGGAAGCTGGCATTCACTTCGGCCACCAGACCCACCGCTGGAACCCGAAAATGGCGCCCTATATCTACGGCGCCCGCAACAACATACACATCATCGACCTCTCGCAGACGGTGCCTTTGCTGCACCAGGCGCTGAAGCAGGTTTCCGACACTGTTGCCAAGGGCGGCCGCGTGCTGTTCGTCGGCACCAAGCGCCAGGCCTCCGACATCGTCGCCGATGCCGCGCAGCGCTCGGCCCAGTACTATGTCAACTCGCGCTGGCTCGGCGGCATGCTGACCAACTGGAAGACGATCTCGAATTCCATCCAGCGCCTGCGCAAGCTCGACGAAATGCTGGCCGGCGAGGCTCAGGGCCTGACCAAGAAAGAGCGCCTCAACCTCGACCGCGAGCGTGAGAAGCTCGACAAGGCGCTGGGCGGCATCAAGGATATGGGTTCGACGCCCGATTTGATGTTCGTGATCGACACCAACAAGGAAGCGATCGCCATTCTCGAGGCCAAGCGTCTCGGCATCCCGGTCGTTGCCATCATCGATTCCAACTGCGACCCGGACAAGATCGACTTCCCGATCCCCGGCAATGACGACGCGGCCCGCGCCATCCAGCTGTATTGCGATTTGATCGCGAAGGCAGCTATCGACGGCATCGCCCGTCAGCAGGGCGCGCTCGGTGTCGATATCGGCGCATCGGTCGAGGCTCCGGTCGAGCCGGCGCTCGATCAGACCCCGGCCGCCGAGAGCCCGGCAGCCCAGACCCCGGAAGCATAGTAGCGAAGGCCGGCTGCGGCCTTCATCTTTCCAATATGTTGGCGCGGTAAGCGCTACCAGCACCAGGCGCATCATCGAAAATCGATGGTGCGTCAGTGCATTTAGACAAAGAGGCGACAATGAGCATTTCGGCTGCACAGGTCAAAGAACTCCGCGACTTGACCGGCGCGGGCATGATGGACTGCAAGGCGGCGTTGAACGAGACCAACGGCAATATGGAAGAAGCCATCGACTGGCTGCGCAAGAAGGGCATTTCCAAGGCCGACAAGAAGGCTGGCCGTACCGCTGCCGAAGGCCTGATCGGCGTAGATTCCGGCGTCCGCGAGGCAGCGATCGTCGAGGTCAATTCCGAGACGGACTTCGTTGCCCGCAATGCTGCGTTCCAGGAGATCGTCGCCAATGTCGCGAAGGTCGCGCTTGCCTATGGCGGCAAGACCGAGGCCGTTGCCGCCGCTCCCTATCCGGGATCGGGCAAATCGGTCGCCGAGACCATCAAGGACGCTGTCGGCACCATCGGTGAGAATCTGGGCTTCCGCCGCTCGGCCAAGCTCACGGTCGAGCACGGCGCTGTCGCAACCTACGTTCACAATGCGGTCGCCGACGGCCTTGGCAAGCTCGGCGTGCTGGTGGCCATCGAGACGACGGGCAACGCGCATGCCGCCAACGCCTTCGCCCGTCAGGTTGCCATGCATGTCGCTGCCACCAATCCGATGGCCCTGACCACCGAAGAGCTCGATCCGGCCGCAGTGGAACGCGAGAAGGCGATCTTCGCCGACCAGGCGCGCCAGTCCGGCAAGCCGGAAGCGATCATCGAGAAGATGGTCGAAGGCCGTTTGCGCAAGTTCTATGAAGAGGTCGTGCTGCTCAAGCAGGCTTTCGTGCTCAATCCCGACATTACCGTCGAGAAGGCGCTGAAGGATGCCGAGAGCGAAATAGGCGCGCCAGCCAAAATCGCTGCCTATCTGCGCTTCGCGCTCGGTGAGGGTATCGAGAAGGAAGAGACCGATTTCGCGGCGGAAGTCGCGGCAGCGGTCAAGAAGTAACTATTCGTTTGAAAGGCTTTTTTCGGCCGGGTATCCGCGAGGATGCCCGGCCGATTTCTTGCGCGGTGTCGATGAAGGCGCGGAGCTTCGGGGCCATCGCGGCGCGGCGCGGGAAATAGAGGAACAGTCCCGGTTCCTCGATCGATGCCTCGCCAAGGACTTCGACCAGCCGGCCTGCCTCGATGTCAGGCTTGACAAGCGGCTCGAACAGATAGGCGAGGCCGATGCCGGCAAGCGCCATTTCCCTTGCCGACAGCGGATCGCTGACGACCACGCTGCCGCGTGTCTCGACGCTGATATCCTTGCCCTGATCGGATAGATCCCAGTGATAGAGCGCACGTGATCGCAACAGCCGATAGCCGATGCAGTTGTGCACGGCGAGATCGGCCAACGCCCATGGCCGCCCGCGCCGGGCGACATAGGCCGGCGAGGCAACGATGATGCTGCGGAAAGGCCCTGTCAGTCGCACCGTCACCATATCCTCGGCGATCATCTCGCCCAGCCGGATGCCGGCGTCAAAACCCTCGCCGACGATATCGCTCAGACGTTCGTCGGTGACGATCTCCACCGTCACGTCAGGGTAACGTTCCGCCATCGCCGTCAGGATGGGCATCAGCGCCAGAGGCAGCGCCAAACGCGGCGCGTTTATCCTGAGCAGTCCGCTTGCCCGGCCTTTGACAGAGCGGATACGTTCGATCCGGTCGGCAATGTCTTCCAGCGCCGGCTCCGCCGCAGCGACAAGCGCGGTGCCAGCCTGGTCAGCGAGACGCTGCGCGTGGTGCGGGCAAACAACGGCTGGCCGATTCGCTCCTCTACCAGCCGAACCGCATGGCTGACCGCTGACGGGCTCATGCCGAGCTCGGCGGCTGCCGGCGCGAAGCCGCCACGCCGCGCGACGGCAACGATTATAGGTAGGTGGCTAAGCAGATCGCGGTCCATTCATGCATGATATCGCATAGTCCATTCGGATAATGCAATCTTATCGGTGGGGAAAGGAGGGCGCATCTTTGGCTACATCACACGGCAATCGCCGAGCAGCCAAGGAGACGTCTAATGACCGACCTCGATTCCGGACGAACCCGTAATATCGAGACCGTGCGTAAATTCTTTGATCTGATGCACCGCAAGGACATTGAGGCATGGGGCGACCTTTGGGCTGAAGATGGCCGTATACTTGTCTTCTACCCGCCGGCAGGATTTGGAAACAGCATCGATGGTAAGGCCGCGATCCTGGCGGCCTTCCGAGGCCTCTTCGGTAATTTCGAATCCTTCGATTCGCAGCTGACAGCCATCTATCCGGCAGCGGATTCGGACGCGATCGTCGTTGAGTACAAGAACCGCGCGGTGCTGATCGGCGGCACTGAATACACCAACAGCAATATCGCGATTTTCCACTTCAAGAGCGGTCTGATCAGCGCCTACCACGATTATTTCGATCCGCGCCGCTTCCAGGTGGTGGTCGATGCGCTGGCCAAGGCCTGACTGCGTATCCCAGGCAAGACCTCAATCCCGCTTTTCAAACTTCAGGAGAAATCCATGACCATGTCCTACTACACGCTCGGCAACAGCGGGCTGCGTGTCACCCGCCTGGCGCTCGGCACCATGACGTTCGGCACGGAATGGGGCTGGGGCGCGGAGAAGGAAACCGCGCGCGCCTTGGTTGATGCCTATGTCGAAGCCGGTGGCAATTTCTTCGATACCGCCGATCTCTATACCGGTGGCACGGCCGAAACCTGGCTCGGCGAATTCATCGCCGAGCGCGGGCTGCGCGACAAGGCGGTGATCAGTACCAAATTCACCTACAACGCCGAACCGGGCAACCCGAACGCCGGGGGCAACGGCCGCAAGAACATCCTGCGGGCGATAGACGGTTCGCTGAAGCGGCTCGGCACCGACTACATCGATCTCTACATCCTCCATACCTGGGACAGGCTGACGCCGCCGGAGGAGGTGATGCGGACGCTGGACGATCTGGTGCGCGCCGGAAAGATCCGGCATGTCGGTCTGTCCGACGTGCCGGCCTGGTACGCAAGCCGGGCGCAGGCCGTCGCCGAGCATCGCGGCTATGAACCGGTTTCGGCGCTTCAGCTCGAATATTCGCTGGCCGAGCGCAACATCGAGCACGAGTTCGTACCGTTCGGCACGCGCTATGGCGCCGGAATCATGGTCTGGAGTCCATTGGCCAGCGGCCTGCTCAGCGGAAAATACCGTTTCGATACAGTCGTCGAGGATGGTGGCCGGCTGGAGACAATGCGTGGTTCGACCAATCCCGGTTTCCAGAAATTCACCGATCGCAACTGGCAAATCGTCGCCGAACTGGAGAGGGTTGCCGGCCAGCTCGGCCGCAGCATGGCCCAGGTCGCCCTGAACTGGACGGCCAACAGGCCAGGCATTGCGTCCGTCATCGTCGGCGCCACCAGGCTTGACCAGCTCAAGGACAATCTCGGCGCGCTTGATTTCGACATTCCCGAAGATCTTCGGGTACGGCTCGATGCGGTGAGCCGGCCGGTCACGCCCTTTCCGTATTCGTTCTTCGGCCCTGAAATACAAGGCGGCCTGACCGGTGGGCAGGCGGTTGGCGGTAAGCCGGCAAGCTATCTGCCGGATCTGCTCATGCGAGGCACTTTTGCCGGCGTGAGCTGACGGCTATCCAGGTCCACGATCTCAACTTCCGGCTCGGGCGCCGCGTGACATCGCGGCGCCCTTCGTGTATCGGAACGCCCAGTGTTTCGGGGCGCACCGAAACGCGTCACACGCACGATGACGAGGACCAGATGACGGTGAAGCCCCTCTACCGACGTGTCTTGCTGAAAGCGTCGGGCGAAGCGTTGATGGGCGAGCAGCATTTCGGCATCGACGTATCGGTGGTCGACCGCATCGCCGCCGACATCGCCGAGGCCCGCGCATTGGGCATCGAAGTCGGTGTCGTCATAGGCGGCGGCAACATCTTCCGTGGCGTCGCGGTTGCGTCAAAAGGCGGAGACCGCGTCACCGGCGACCATATGGGCATGCTTGCCACGGTTATCAATTCGCTGGCGTTGCGCACCTCGCTCAACAAGATCGGCGTCGACGCCGTGGTGCTGTCGGCGATCGCCATGCCCGAGCTTTGCGAAAGTTTTTCGCAGCGTCAGGCGACCGCCTACATGAACCAGGGCAAGGTCGTCATCTTCGCCGGCGGCACCGGCAATCCGTTCTTCACCACCGATTCGGCTGCAGCCCTTCGCGCCGCCGAGATCGGCGCCGATGCTCTGTTCAAGGGCACCCAGGTCGATGGTGTCTATTCGGCTGATCCCAAGAAGGACCCGGATGCGACACGTTTCGAGCGGATCAGCCATGACGAAGTCATCAAACGCAGGCTTTCGATCATGGATACGGCGGCGATTGCACTTGCGCGCGAAAACAACATTCCGATAATCGTCTATTCGATCCACGAGAAGGGTGGCTTCGGCGATATCCTGAGGGGCGGCGGCCGTTGCACGGTTGTCGCAGACGATTGACCGGACCATGAACCCGAAAGGGACCGGTTGCGGATGAGGCTCGAACAGGGCCTAAGCAGTGAACCCGGGTTAACGGGTCGAGGAGACGATGATGAGTGGCGAGTACGACGATCTCAAACGGCGCATGGACGGGGCGATCGCCGCGTTCAAGCATGATCTGGCTTCGCTGCGCACCGGCCGCGCGTCGAGCAACCTGCTCGATGCCGTCCAGGTGCAGGCCTATGGCACCACCATGCCGATCAACCAGGTGGCAACAGTGTCGGTGCCGGAACCGCGCATGATTTCGGTTTCGGTCTGGGACAAGTCGATGGTCAGCGCAGTCGACCGCGCCATCCGTGAAGCCAATCTCGGCTTCAATCCTATCGTCGACGGTACCAATCTCAGGATTCCGCTGCCCGAGCTCAACGAACAGCGCCGCAAGGAGCTGGTCAAGATCTCGCACGGTTATGCCGAGAATGCCCGCGTCGCCGCACGCCACGTTCGCCGGGACGGCATGGACTTTCTGAAAAAGGCGGAAAAGGACGGCGACATCAGTGAGGACGACCATCGCAAACGGGCCGACCAGGTTCAGAAACTGACCGACGAGACAATCAGCACCATCGACCACCTGCTTTCCGACAAGGAAGCGGAAATCATGCAGGTCTAGGGTCTGGCCACGCCTGGCCCGGAAGCGAGAATATGGCAACGCCCGCGCATGTCGCGATCATCATGGACGGAAACGGACGCTGGGCCAAGGCGCGCGGCTTACCGCGGCTGGCCGGTCACCGCGCCGGCGTCGAGGCGCTGCGCAAGACAGTGCGCGCCGCACCCGGCCTCGGCATCTCCTTCCTGACCGTCTACGCTTTTTCGTCGGAAAACTGGTCACGGCCGAAATCCGAAGTCAGCGACCTCATGGGCCTGCTTAAGCTTTTCATCCGACGTGACCTCGCCGAGCTGCACCAGAGTGGGGTGCGGATCAGGGTCATCGGTGACAGGGCGGGGCTGCAGCCCGACATAAGGGGGCTGCTCGAGGAAGCCGAAATGCTCACTCTCAGCAACGAGGCGCTGACACTGGTCATTGCCTTCAATTACGGCGGGCGCGACGAGATCGTGCGCACCGCGCGCAAGCTCGCAGCGGCGGTGGCGCGCGGTGAGATCGAGAGCGAGGCGATCACGGCCGATTCCTTTGCCAGCTCGCTCGATACAGAGGGCATTCCGGACCCGGAACTGGTCATCCGCACCAGCGGCGAGCTTCGGCTGTCCAACTTTCTGTTATGGCAGGCAGCCTATAGCGAACTCGTTTTCCTGCCTTGCTACTGGCCCGACTTCAGTCGCGAGCACCTGTCCGATGCACTGCGCGATTTCGCCGGCCGCGAGCGCCGCTTCGGCGGACTTGCCGCCCAAGATGTCGCCTCAGGCTGAGGAATGAGCAACCTCCAACTCCGGGTCATTTCGGCCGTCGTGCTTGCCATCGTCACGCTTGCCCTGACCTGGCTCGGCGGACTGTCCTTCCGGTTGCTTTGCGCTGCCATGGCGGCGGTCATCTTCTACGAGTGGACGCGGATGAGCCGCCCCGTTGCCCCGGCAGGTGCTGGTGCTACGGCAGGTCTCGGCTTTCTGCCCGAGGCGCTGATCGTGGTCTTTATTGGTGCCCTCGTCGCCGGCCTGCCTGCGTCTTTGCTGCTGCCGCTCGTCGCGGCTCTGGTTGCTGTCACTGCCGTCGCTTCTTCCATGCGCAGGGCAGGACCGTGGGAAGCATCCGGCCTTGCCTATGCGGCCGTGTCCGGCTTGTCGCTGGCCTTCTTGCGTGACGGCGACCATTCAGGGCTGCTGGCCATTCTGTTCCTATTCGCCGTGGTTTGGGCGACCGATATCTTTGCCTATTTCGTCGGCCGCTCCATCGGTGGTCCAAGGCTGGCGCCGTCGATCTCGCCGGGCAAGACGCGGAGCGGGGCGCTCGGTGGGTTGGTCGGCGGCGTAGTGGCCGGGCTGCTTCTGGCCGCCGTAGCCGGAACGGGCAACCTCGTCGTGCTTGGCGTGGTCGCACTGGTGCTTTCGATTGTCGCGCAGGCCGGCGACCTGTTCGAATCATGGGTCAAGCGACGCCACGGCCGTAAAGATTCCGGCACGCTGATACCCGGCCATGGCGGCATCATGGATCGGGTAGATGGGCTTGTCGCGGCGGCTTTCGCCCTATACGTCATCGGCTGGATTTCCGCGACCGCCGACCATCCGGCACAGGGGCTGTTTCCGGTTTGAACGGCATCGTCGGTGGGCCGACGCGGGGCTGCGTCATGGATTCGCCTGGATTGATGTCACAGTCGCGGCGTGATCTGTGCCGTGGATGAATTTGAGGGCATGAATTGAACGAGATTTTTCACGCGGTTTTCAGCACAGAGGGCTTTGTCCTCGGCACGCTGGTGCCTTTCCTGTTCGTGCTGACCGTGGTCGTTTTTGTCCACGAAATGGGCCATTACCTCGTCGGGCGTTGGTGCGGTATCGGCGCAAAAGCCTTTTCCATCGGTTTCGGCCCAGAGATCATCGGCTTCAACGATAGCCGCGGCACGCGCTGGAAGCTTTGCGCCATACCGCTCGGCGGCTACGTCAAGTTCGTCGGCGACATGAACGCGACGTCGAGCCAGCCCAGCTCGGAGGAGATCGAGGCACTGAGCGACGAAGAACGCAAGGTGGCCTTCCACACGCAGCCGATCTGGAAGCGCGCGGCGACCGTCGTGGCGGGGCCGCTGTTCAACTTCCTGCTGACGATCGCCGTCTTTGCCGTGCTGTTTTCCGTCCATGGCCGGCCCGTGCTGGAGCCGATGGTGGCTGAGGTCACTGTCGGCAGTCCGGCCGCCGCGGCCGGCATCATGCCCGGCGACCGATTCGTCAGCGTCGACGGCAGCAAGGTCGAGACCTTCGCCGACGTCCAGCGTCTGGTCTCTGGCCGCGCCGGCGACAGCATCACCTTCGTCATGCTACGCGGCGGCAAGGAAATCACCGTCACGGCGACGCCGCGCTTGATGGAACAACAAGACGCACTGGGCAACAAGGTCCAGGTGGCCGTGATCGGCGTCGTCAACAACAACGAACTCGGCCAGCCGCGGCTGATCACCTATAGTCCGGCCGGGGCGGTCGGGGCAGCGGTCCAGGAAACCGGACACGTCATCCAGCGTACCGGCCAGTTCCTGCAACGTTTCGTTGTCGGTCGCGAGGACAAGTGCCAGCTGGGCGGCCCCATCAAGATCGCCAAGATGTCGGGTCAGGCGGCAAAGCTCGGCTTTGAATGGCTCGTGCAGCTTGTTGCATTCCTGTCAGTCGGGATAGGGATTCTCAACCTTTTGCCGATTCCCCCCCTCGACGGAGGGCATCTTCTGTTCTACGGCGTGGAGGCTGTCATCCGGCGGCCGGTGTCCGAACGCATGATGGAAATGGCTTACCGAAGCGGCCTCATATTGGTGCTCGGGTTCATGGGCTTTGTTTTCTGGAACGATCTGTTTGGGTGCTGAAATCATGAAGGAATTTGGCTTCGGCACGAGCAATGTTGAGACGCCGTTTACCATGCGTGGGGATATGCGTGACGCGAAAGCCACGCCGCAGGGTTAAGTAAATACAAATTAACCAGAAGCCTTGCGTGTAGGGAAAATCCGGTTAATACGGTAGGGGAAATTACCGCACGTCCGGTTTTCTCGCCGTGGGGACTTCGAGAAAAGGTACAAAAGCCCGATGAAGGCAGCATCCAAGTTTCTGAGCGCCGCGTCCGCGGTGGCTATGTCCGCCGCTCTGGTTGTACCAGGCGCGCTCGCAGTGCAGTTCGTTGCCACATCGGCCGCCGAGGCGGCTGTCGTCTCCAGAGTTGAAGTCACCGGCAATCAGCGTGTCGACGCGGACACCATCCGCAATTACGTGACGATCAAGCCCGGCAAGGCGTTTTCCAGTTCGGATATCGACGATGCGGTCAAGGCGCTGTTTGGCACCGGGCTGTTTTCGGATGTGCAGATCAACCAGGTCGGATCGACGCTGGTCATCAAGGTGTCCGAATACCAGGTCGTCAACCAGGTGCTGTTCCAGGGCAACAAGAAGCTCAAGGACAACGCGCTTGAGGCCGCGGTGCAATTGAAGCCGCGCGGCACCTTCTCGCAACAGCAGCTCGACGCCGATGTCGAGGCGGTCAAGGCCGCATACCGGCGTATCGGCCGCGACGATGCCGCCGTGACCACCCAGATCATGGATCTCGGCGACAACCGGGTAAACGTGGTCTTCAACATCAACGAAGGCGGCCGCACCCAGATCGCAGCGATCAATTTCGTCGGCAACAGCGCCTATTCGAGCCGCCGGCTGTCGGACATCATCTCCACCAAGCGTTCGTCCTTCCTGTCGTTCGTGCTGCGCGACGACGTCTATGACGAGGACAAGCTGCGCGCCGACCAGGAACTGCTGCGCCGCTTCTATTATAATCATGGCTATGCCGACTTCCAGGTCGTCTCGGCTGTCGGCGAACTCGACGACACCACCAACAAATACACCGTCACCATCACGGTGCAGGAGGGCGAGCGTTATACGTTCGGGGATGTCAGCGTCGAAAGCACGATCCCCGAGGTCGACGCCAAGTCACTTGAATCGGTGGTCGAGACCCACAAGGGCGATGTCTACAACGCCAAGAACGTCGAGGACACGATCATCGCCTTGACCGAAAAGGTCGCTGGATCCGGCTATGCCTTCGCCCAGGTGACGCCGCGCGGCGACCGCAACTTCGAGAACCACACGATCTCGGTCGTCTATACGGTCGACCAGGGTACCAAGGCCTATATCGAGCGCATCGAGATTCGCGGCAACGATCGGACGCGCGACTACGTCATTCGCCGCGAGTTCGATGTCAGCGAAGGCGACGCTTTCAATCAGGTCCTCATCCAGCGCGCGAAGAGGCGGCTGGAAGCGCTCGATTATTTTGAAAAAGTCGAAATTTCCACCGTTCCGGGTTCTGAGCCGGATCAGGTTGTGCTGGTGGTGGATGTGGTCGAGAAATCGACCGGTGAGTTCACCGTCGGCGCCGGTTATTCGAGCGGCGGTGAAACGTCAGGTCCGTCCGTCGAAGGCTCCATCAGTGAGCGCAACTTCCTCGGTCGCGGCCAATTCATCAAGGTGGCAGCGGGCGGTGGCAAGAACTCGCGCGACTACAGCTTCTCTTTCACCGAACCCTATTTCCTCGGACGCCGCATCGCGGCCGGCTTCGACATCTACAAGCAGAGCCGAAACTACGACCATTACGACAGCGACACGACAGGCGCGACCGTTCGCTTCGGCCTGCCGATCACCGACAATATCTCGACGCAACTCGCTTATAATATTGCGCAAGAGAAGTACGAGTTCGACGAGGGCTGCACCCCCCCTCCAACGGGCAGTTGCGACGTCTCCAAGGCGATCCAAAACGGCGTTAACGAGAGCCCATGGCTCAAGTCTTCGGTCAGTCTCGGTCTGATTTACAATACGATCGACGACATGAAGAACCCGCATGACGGCATTTATGCCAATGTCGGCACCGAAGTGGCCGGCGTCGGCGGCGATGCCAAATTCATCAAGGTCACGGCGCGCGGCAGCATTTATCAGACGCTGTCCGAACAATTGGACCTAGTGGGCCTCGTTTCGGGCGGCGCCGGCCATGTCCAAGGCTATGGCAACGGCGATCTGCGTGTCTTCGATCATTTCCAGAGCAGCGACCGTATGATCCGCGGTTTCGAATATGGCGGCATCGGCCCGGTTGCTTTGGACAACAGCAATGACCATCTCGGCGGCACCACCTACTTCAATGCCTCGGCGGAAGCTCAGTTCCCGCTGCCGGTCATCCCCGAAAGCTTCGGTTTGCGTGGCGCTGTGTTCGCCGATGCGGCAACGCTCTACGGCAGCAAAATCGCAAGTGGCCTTGTCAATTCTTCGACAACCGGCATGGAATGGCGCGCTTCCGTCGGTGTCGGTTTGATGTGGGCATCGCCTTTCGGCCCGATCCGCATCGACTATGCGATCCCGGTCAAGAAGGAAAAGACCGACGACGTGCAGGAATTCAACTTCGGCATATCGACCCGCTTCTGATGTGCGGGCAATGATGCTTCCGGCTCGTTTGGATCCGGATGGCAGTGATCCGACACTACAGCGCAGCGCGTCCTATCGGACGCGCAAAGGACGTTGTAGCATTTTGATTTGCGCATGATCCTTTCCGAGGGTCGATTTCCGATTTCGGGGTCATGCGCTAGCTGGATATTGCTTCTGGAATGACCGATCCGGTGTTCTTCGCGCCCTCACGCCGGTATACGGCCGGCGAAGTCGCGAATCTGACCGGCTCGACGCTTGTTGATTCCGGTCTCTTCGATGTATCGATCGAGGCTCTGGCGCCCGCCAACGAAGGCGGCGAGAACGCCCTTGTCTTCGTCGATGGCAGGCGCAATTTCGCCCTGATGCAGTCACTGCGGGCGGCGGCGGTTCTCTGCCCTGCCGAATTTGCCGGCAAGGCGCCGGCGGGCATCGCGGTGCTGGTGCATCCGCGCCCGCAGCAGGCCTTCGCAATGGTCGGGCGTCTGCTTTTTCCGGCCGCTGCAACGCCTGGACCGATGACCGGCGAAACCGGTATCTCGCCGCACGCCCATATCGATGCGACCGCCCATGTCGAGTCCGGTGCGATCATCGAAGCGGGTGCGGTCATCGGACCTCGCGCTGCCATCGGCAGCGGGACCGTCATTGCCCCGCATGCGGTCATCGGTCCGTCTTCGCAGATTGGCCGCGACGGCTATGTCGGTCCAGGTGCCAGCGTGCAATATGCGTTGATTGGCAATCGCGTCATCATCCATGGCGGTGCCAGGATCGGCCAGGATGGCTTCGGTTTCGTGGCCGGCGCCAAGGGTCCGGAGCGGGTTCCGCAGATCGGCCGTGTCATCATCCAGGACGACGTCGAGATCGGGTCGAATACGACCGTCGATCGCGGCGCCATGTCCGACACGATCATCGGCCAGGGCACCAAGATCGACAATCTGGTGCAGATCGCGCACAACGTTCGCATCGGCCGCAATTGCATTATAGCCGGGCTTTCGGGTATTTCCGGTTCCGTGACGGTAGGCGACAACGTCACCATGGGTGGCGGTGTCGGCCTTGCGGATCATTTGACCATCGGGTCCGGGGCCAAGCTTGCGGCAAGAAGCGGGTTTATGAGCAATGTGCCTGCCGGTGAGATTTGGGGAGGATATCCGGCGCAGCCGATGGCGGAAGCCATGCGCGAGATAGCGGCCTTGCGCAGACTTGCACGGACGCGCAAACAGGGTGAGGGGGGAAATGGCTGACATCGCAGCGGCGACGCTCGAAGCGGTTGACATAATGCGGCTGATGAAGCTCCTGCCGCACCGCTATCCGTTCTTGATGATCGACCGTATTGTCGACATAGATGGCGACGAATCCGCCGTCGGCATCAAGAACGTCACCATAAACGAGCCGCATTTCCAAGGTCATTTCCCCGACCAGCCGGTCATGCCCGGCGTGCTGATCATCGAGGCGATGGCGCAGACGGCCGGCGCCATCTGCATCCGCAGCCTTGGTACGGAAAAGCCGTCGCTGGTTTATTTCCTGACCATCGACAATGCCAAGTTCCGCAAGCCGGTCGTTCCAGGCGACCAGCTGAAAATTCATGTGAAGAAAATCAAGAAACGCGGCAATCTTCTCAAATTCGCTTGCGAGGCCCTCGTCGATGGCGCCAAGGCGGCGGAAGCCGAGATCTCGGCGATGATGGTCGCAAGCGGCTGACAAACGAATGCTAATGAAAATCCAGACAGTCATCCATCCATCCTCGGTCATCGAGGCAGGCGCCCAAATCGGCGAAGGCGCCCGCATCGGGCCCTTCTGTCACGTCGGCCCCGACGCCGTGATCGGCGACCGCGTCGAACTGGTCAGCCATGTCTCGGTGATTGGCGCGACCACCATCGGTGCATCGACCAAGGTCTATCCGATGGCGATACTGGGCGGGCCGCCGCAGAACACCAAGCACAAGGGCGGCCGTACCACGCTGGTGATCGGCGAGAACTGCACGATCCGCGAAGGTGTCACCATGCATGTCGGCACCGATTCCAGTCGCGGCGAGACGACGATCGGCGACAACGGCAATTTCCTTGCCTATGCCCATATTGCCCATGACTGCGTGGTCGGCAAGAACGCCACCTTCGCCAATCAAGCGACGTTAGGCGGGCATTGCGAAGTCGGTGACAATGTCTACATCGGCGGCCTTACCGCGGTTCATCAGTTTGTCCGCATCGGCGATAACGCCTTTCTCGGCGGTTGCTCGGCGATCGTCGGCGACGTCATTCCTTACGCCATCGCCGTTGGCAACCGTGCCAGCCTTCGCGGCCTCAACATCATTGGCCTGAAGCGCGCCGGCCTGCCGCGTTCGGAGATCCACTTGCTGCGCAAAGCCTACAAGACGATCTTCGATCGCTCCCGGACCGTCGGCGAAAACATCGAATTTGCCAAGGCGGAATTCGCCTCGTCGCCGACTGCCATGAAGATCGTCGACTTCATCGCCGGTCGCGGCAAGCGGCACTACGCCGTGCCGTCCCTCAAGGGTAGCGACGGCGACGATACCGATGATGAAGACTGAGGGCAGATGACGAAGATTGAGGCTGCCGGAAAAGGCCTTGATCTCGCGCCAAATGCCAAGGTCGGCATCATCGCCGGCGGCGGCAGTCTCCCGGTCGAAATTGCCCGAGCGCTCGCCCGGCAAGGCAAATTGCCCTTCGTCGTGATGGCGGCCGGCGAGGTCGATCGCATAGCCGATTTCGAGCCCTATGAGCAGGCAACCTTGAGGCTGGAAGACGTCGGCTCGCTGCTGCCGATCCTTAAGCGGCACCACGTCACGCATCTCGTAACCGCGGGTCATATCACGCGCCGCCCCAGGCTGAGCGCCATGCGCCTCAATTTGGGCCTGCTCGCGTGGCTACCCAGCCTCTTCGTCGGTGTAACCCGGGGGGACGATACGGTGCTGAAACTGTTCGTGCGCAGGATCGAGCGCAGCGGCATCAAGGTCGTCGGCGCTCACGAGATCGTGCCGGAGCTGGTCGCCGCCGAAGGCCTGCTGACCAAGGCGGCGCCACGCAAATCCGACTGGCGTGACATCGAGGCGGCGCACGCGGCGGCAAAAGCCATCGGCGCGCTGGATATCGGCCAAGCGGCTGTTGCGGTCGGCGGCCGCGCCATTGCGTTGGAAGGCGTCGAAGGCACCGACGGGCTGCTCGAGCGGACAAGGGAGTTGCGCGGGCACGGCAGGCTGGCCGGCGGGAGCCGCGGTGTTCTGGTCAAATGCGCCAAGCCCGGTCAGGAACTGCGTGCCGATCTGCCCTCCATCGGCCCGCTGACCGTCGAGGCGGCGCATGCCGCCGGACTGGCCGGCATTGCCGTCGAAGCCGGTCGCTCGCTAGTGCTCGAAGGTCCCGCCACCATCGGACGTGCCAATGCGCTCGGCCTGTTCGTAATCGGCCTGCCTGCTGCGGAGCCGGCGCATGGCGAATGAGCGGCCGTTGAAGATAGCCGTCGTCGCCGGCGAGGAGTCCGGCGACCTGCTTGGCGCCGACCTTGTGCAGGCGCTCAAGCGCATGACCGGGCGCGAGGTTCGGCTTGTCGGCATCGGCGGCCGCCATTTGCAGGCGCTCGACCTGGCGCCATTGTTCGACGGCAGCGAGATCGCACTGATGGGGCTTAGCGCCATCCTGCGCGACCTGCCGCGCCTGATGCGGCGGATCGGCCAGACGGCAAACGCGAGTGCCGGTGAAAAGCCCGATTGCCTTATCACCATCGACAGTCCGGACTTCTCGCTGCGCGTCGCCAAGAAGGTGCGTGCCGCCGATCCGACTATCCCGATCGTCCACTATGTCTGCCCGAGCGTGTGGGCTTGGCGGCCGGGCAGGGCGGCGGCGATGAAGCCATATGTCGATCACATTCTTTGCATCCTGCCGTTCGAGGTGAAGGAACTCGCTCGCCTGGGCGGGCCGCCCGGCACCTATGTCGGGCATCGCCTTACACACGATCCGGGCATAGTCAGTGCCGCAAGGGCGCAGGCGCAGCCGCGTAACCTCGCCGCTGACCGTGTGAAAACGTTGCTTGTATTGCCCGGTTCGCGTCGCGGCGAGGTGCGGCGCCTGGTTGGGCCGTTCGGCGAAACGCTGTCGATCCTGCGGGCGCGCGGGCACCGCTTGCGCCTGCTGTTGCCGACGGTGCCGCACGTCGCCGACCTGGTCAGGACCTCGGTCGCGAGCTGGGACGAGAAGCCGGAGATCATCCTTGATGCCGAACGCAAATGGCAGGCCTTCGGCAAGGCGGATGCGGCGCTGATCGCGTCGGGGACGGTATCGCTGGAACTGGCACTGGCGGGTGTGCCAATGATCTCCTGCTACCGGCTCGATCCGGTCATGCGGATGGCGCAGCCGCTGATCAAAGTATGGAGCGCAGCCTTGCCCAATCTCATTGCCGACCGACCGGTTGTGCCGGAACACTACAATCAATATGTGCGGCCGCATTATCTGGCGCGGCAGTTGGAAGCGCTGTGCTCCGATACCGCCTACCGCACCTGGCAGAAGCATGGTTTTGCCGACATTGCCGGGCGTATGGCAACCGCCAAGCCGTCAGGCGAGATTGCCGCGGGGGTGGTGATGGGGATGGTGAGGAAGTGAGTGAATTATGAATTGTGAATAGTGAATTGTGAATAGCGGTTTCTATGGACAGGGAGCGACGCTTCGCTACTCCCATTCACCATTCACCATTCACCATTCACCATTCACCATTCACCATTCACCATTCACCACCTTCACCGCTTCGCGATTGGCACGTAGTCCCGTTCCGGCGCGCCGGTATAGAGCTGGCGCGGGCGACCGATCTTCTGGTGCGGGTCCTCGATCATCTCCTTCCACTGCGCGATCCAGCCGACGGTGCGGGCGACCGCGAACAGCACGGTGAACATGGTGGTGGGAAAGCCCAGCGCCTTCAGCGTGATGCCGGAATAGAAATCGACGTTCGGATAGAGCTTCTTCTCGATGAAATAGGAATCGGTCAGTGCGATCCTTTCCAGCTCCATGGCGATGTCGAGCAGTGGATCGTCCTTGATGCCGAGCTCGCCCAGGACCTCGTGCGCGGTCTTCTGCATGATCTTGGCGCGCGGATCGTAATTCTTGTAAACGCGGTGGCCAAATCCCATCAATCGGAACGGATCGTTCTTATCCTTGGCGCGCGCAATGAATTCCGGGATGTGATCGACATGACCGATCTCGCCCAGCATGTTCAGGGCTGCCTCGTTGGCGCCGCCATGTGCGGGACCCCACAGGCAGGCGATGCCGGCAGCGATACAGGCAAAAGGATTGGCGCCCGACGAGCCGGCTAGGCGGACGGTCGAAGTCGAGGCGTTCTGTTCGTGATCGGCGTGCAGGATGAAGATGCGCTCCATCGCGCGGGCCAGCACCGGATTGATCTTGTATTCCTCGCAAGGCACGGCGAAGCACATATGCAGGAAGTTGGCTGCGAAATTCAGCTCGTTCTTCGGGTAAATGAATGGCTGGCCGATGTGGTATTTATAGGCCATCGCCGCGATCGTCGGCATCTTGGCGATCAGCCGCATTGACGCGACCATGCGTTGATAGGGGTCCGAGATATCGGTGGAATCGTGATAGAAGGCCGACAGCGCGCCGACCACGCCGCACATCACCGCCATCGGATGCGCATCACGGCGGAAGCCGGTGAAAAAGCGCGACATCTGCTCATGCACCATAGTGTGGCGCGTCACCCGGTAGTCGAAATCGTCCTTCTGCGCCTTGGTCGGGAGTTCACCATACAGCAAGAGATAGCAGACTTCGAGGAAGTCGCCGTGCTCGGCCAATTGGTCGATCGGGTAGCCGCGGTGCAAAAGAATGCCAGCATCGCCATCGATGAAGGTGATTTCCGATTCGCAGCTCGCCGTCGACGTAAAACCGGGATCGTAGGTAAAGACGCCGGCGGTGTTGTAGAGCGAACCGATGTCGATGACGTCCGGTCCTACCGAACCACTTCGTATCTTGAATTCATGGGTTTTGCCGCCGAGTTCCAGCTTGGCCGTCGATGCCTGGGTCTTGCCGCCAAATTCCATTTTTGTCGCAGGTTCGGTCATAGCAAACTCCTTTTTGTTTCCACAGGCCGGCAAAGGCAAAATATCTGAACCCAACACGTCAAAAGCATCGGAATACGCACATTTGCGCCCGCAATTGAATCTGCGCGGCAGATTAGGCCAAGACCCAATGTTGCACTGCGAAACACACCTTTCAATGCCAATCTTCTTGGGCCAGTTTGCTAATCGATTTGATCAGCGATCCGCGCCAGGCTTTCCTCGCGGCCAAGCACGGCAAGCACATCAAACACACCTGGCGAGGTACTTTTGCCGGTGAGCGCGGCGCGCAAAGGTTGGGCCACGGCGCCGAGTTTATGGCCGGCGGCCTGCGCATAGTCGCGGATCGCGGCTTCGGCTGAGGCGGCAGACCACGCCGAAACCGTGGCTAGTGCCGCATGAGCGCCCCGCAGGATCGCGCGCGCCTCACCGCTGAGCAGCGCCGCCGCCTTCTCGTCGACCGGCAGCGGCCGTTCGACGAAAAGGAATGCAGCCCCTTCAACAAGTTCGACCAGCGTTTTGGCGCGCTCCTTCAGGCCCGGCAACGCGGCAAGCAGTTGCGCCCTGCGTCTGTCGTCGAGGCGAGCGGCGATTGCCGGGCCGCCTTCTAGATAGGGCAGAGTGGCGATGAAGATGTCGAGCAGCGCCGCGTCGTTCATCCGGCGCATATGCACGCCGTTAAGCGCCTCGAGCTTGGCGAAGTCGAAACGGGCGGCGCCCTTGTTGACGTCGCCAATGTCGAACCATGTAATCATGTCGGCGATCGACATGATCTCATCGTCGCCGTGGCTCCAGCCAAGCCTCGCCAGATAGTTGAGCAGCGCCTCCGGCAGGTAGCCCATGGCGCGATAGGCTTCGACGCCAAGCGCACCGTGCCGCTTCGACAGCTTGGCGCCGTCGGCACCGTGGATCAACGGGATATGCGACATCGACGGCACCTCCCAGCCCATGGCGTGATAGATTACGGTCTGGCGTGCGGCGTTGGTCAAATGATCGTCGCCGCGGATGATGTGGGTGATGCCCATGTCGTGATCGTCGACGACGACGGCATGCATGTAGGTGGGATTGCCGTCCGAGCGCAGAATAATGAAATCGTCGAGATCCTTGTTGGGAAAGCGCACGTCGCCCTGGACGCGGTCATGCACCACCGTCTCGCCGTCTGTCGGCGCCTTGATGCGGATCGCCCCCTTGGCGCCGGGCGGCGCCTCCGACGGGTCGCGGTCGCGCCAGCGCCCATCATAGCGGGGCGGAAGCCCCTTGGCTCGCGCTGCCTCGCGCATCGCCTCCAGCTCCGCCGGCGTCGCGTAGCAGTAATAGGCCTTGCCCACGCGCACCAGCTCCTCGGCCACCTCGCGATGGCGCGGCGCGCGCTCGAACTGCGAGACAGGCGCGCCGTCCCAGGTGAGTCCGAGCCAGGAAAGCCCGTCGAGAATGGCTGCCGTCGCCGCATCCGTCGACCGCTCACGGTCGGTATCCTCTATACGCAGCAGCATCGTGCCGCCCGTGTGCTTGGCGTACAGCCAGTTGAACAGCGCCGTGCGCGCGCCGCCAATGTGCAGATAGCCGGTGGGCGAGGGGGCAAAACGGGTGACGACCTTATCGGGCATGGAACTCTCAGGCGGGCGAAGGAAGTGGGTTTGCGGACTTTCGCGCGTTGCGCGTTCATGTAGCATAGGAGGTCGAGGGCGCAAGGGGCAGACCCGATGGCTGTGCGAGGCCGTGGTGCGGGCGAGGGCGAGGACGTTGGCAGCGACGTCAGCGAACGCTTGCTGTTTGCCGCTCCCCCGCCTGTCCTGCCGGCACCGGCATTGCTACCTGCTCCGCGCTTCGATGCTCCGTCGCTGCCGGCCAGCGACCCAGCAACGGTTCTCGTGCCCGCGGGCGAGCCTATCGTACGCCTGCGCAGGCGTTTCCGCCTCCCGTCACCGTCCCGTATCCGCAACAGCGTAACCACAGCGGCCGGTCTGGAACTCGACCGCGGCATCGCCTTCCTGCTGGTGCCGGTGTTCCTCGCATGCGGGGTGGTCGTTTATTTCGGGCTGTCGGTGGAGCCGGCCTTTCCACAGCCGATCGCAATCGCGCTCCTCGCGACCCTTTGTGCCGTCGTCTCGCGGTCATGGCCCAGGACGCGCCTGTGCTTCATGGTGGCGCTGCTCTGCGCGCTTGGCGTACTTGCCGCCAAGTTCGAAACATGGCGTGTCGGAACGCATATGCTCGGCTCCGAAATCTCGACGCGGCTGACGGGTCGCGTCGTATCGTACGAGTCCATGGCGAGCGGCCGCATCAGGCTGACAATCGATGTGATCTCAACCGCCAGGCCGACACTGCGCTACATGCCGGAACGGGTCCGCGTTTCGGCGATGAAGATACCGGCTGAGCTGACCGCCGGTTCCGAGATCACCGGCTATGTGCGGCTGCTGCCGCCGACCGGCCCGGTGCGGCCCGACAGCTATGATTTCTCCTTCGACAGCTATTTCGCCGGTATCGGCGGCAGCGGCTTTTTTCTCGGCAATCCGAAAATCGTGTCGTCGGACAGCATGCCGCTTGCCGCGCAGCTTTCTTCCGCGATCGAAGACGCGCGTGAATCCATCGCCGACCATATCCGCAGCCGCATCGGCGGTGCCGAGGGCGAGATTGCTACTGCGCTGATCGTCGGCGTGCGCGCCGGCATTCCCGAGGAGATCAACGAAGCGATGCGGCGCACCGGCATCTACCACATCATCTCCATCTCGGGGCTGCATATGGCGTTGGTCGCCGGCACCATCATGGCGCTGCTGCGGGGTGCCTTCGCGCTGTTTCCCGATTTCTCATCGCGACGGCCGGTCAAGAAATATGCCGCGGCCGCCGCGCTTTTTTCGATTGCGGCCTACCTCGTCTTTTCCGGCATTGTCGTGGCGGCCGAACGCAGCTTCATCATGCTGGCGGTGATGCTTATCGCCGTGCTGTTCGACCGGGCCGCGCTCACCATGCGCAACCTGGCGATCTCGGCCATCGCGGTCATCCTGGTGTCGCCGCACGAGGTGGTCGGTCCGAGTTTCCAGATGTCCTTCGCCGCGACGGCGGCCCTTGTCGGCGCCTATGCAGGCTGGTCCGATTACCGCGCCGGCAGGGCCACCACGCCGCCGCCGCGGCAGTCGCCGCTACGCTTTGCCACTCGAAAGGTCCTGCTGGGCATGTGCGGTCTGGCGATGACCTCGATCATTGCAGGGAGCGCCACGGCGCTTTTCGCCATATGGCATTTCCAGCGCGTGGCGCCGCTCAGCCTGTTCGCCAATCTGGCCATCATGCCCATCGTGTCACTGGTCGTCATGCCCTTCGCCGTTCTCAGCGCGCTGGCGATGCCGTTCGGTGCGGATGGCCCTTTTCTCTATGTCATGGGCAAGGGGCTGACGGCGATGATCGCCCTGTCCGGGTGGATCTCGGAGCGCTCGCCGATCGATGCGGTCGGGCTGATTTCGCTGAGATCCGTCCTTCTGGTGACGATCGCCCTCGTCATTGCCAGCATGGCGACGACGTGGTTGCGGCTGGCGGCACTTCCTTTTGCGCTCGCCGGCTTGCTGACGACAACGCAGACACGCATACCCGACGTATTGGTCTCGGAGGACGCACGGCTGGTCGCGCTGCCGATCGGCAGCGGTGAACTCGCGGTCAACCGGGCACGCCCGAATGAGTTCACCATCGACAACTGGAAACGCGCGCTCACATCAGAGGCTATCGTCGCGCCGGAAACACCTGGAAAGAACGACCCGCAATTCGACATTGCCGATCCGGCCGACCTACCGCCGGGCATGCCGTTCATTTGCACGGACGGCCTCTGCCTTGCCAGGCATCCATCCGGCGCGATCATCGCGCAAGCCAAGGACCGCGATACTGCGCGGCCAGCCTGCGCCTTTGCCAGCTTGATCGTCATCGACGACGCCACCGCCCATAACCCCTGCTACTACGACCGGCTGGTCCTCGTCGTCACCAAACGGCAACTGGCGCGCGCGGGAAGTGCCGCCGTCTATTTCGATCCACAAGCGGCAACACGCGCCGAGATCCGCTTCGCCGTCGAAAAATCATACCGGCCCTGGCACGTGCAGCGGAAATTTTCACGCGCGGCACGGGGCCTGCCGCCATACCGCCGGGCCGACAACCCCAAAGCCGGCGCCAAGGGCGGAGCTCAGTAGCGGCGGATCAGTCCGACGAGCTTGCCCTGCACCTTGACCCTGTCTGGTCCGAAGATGCGCGTCTCGTAGGCCGGATTGGCGGCTTCCAGGGCGATCGAGGCGCCCTTGCGGCGGAACCGCTTCAGCGTCGCTTCCTCCTCGTCGACCAGTGCCACCACGATCTCACCGGGGCTCGCCGTATCGGCATTGCGGATGATCACCGTGTCGCCGTCGAAAATGCCGGCCTCGATCATCGAATCGCCTTTGACCTCAAGCGCATAATGCTCGCCGCCCATGATCATATCCGGCGGCACCGAAATCGAATGCGTCTGGTGCTGGATGGCGTCGATCGGCACACCGGCAGCGATGCGGCCCATCACCGGGATCGAAACGGCGGCGACGACATCGTCGTCATTTCCGGCTGCGGGCACGCGCGACGATGTCGGCTTGCCTTGCCGAGGGGCGCCTTGCCCAAGACTGCCCTGGATGACACTCGGCGAGAACTTGCGTGCCGCATTGAGGCCGGGGGCGATCGAGTCAGGCAGGCGTAGCACCTCCAGCGCACGGGCCCGGTTGGGCAAACGGCGAATGAAGCCGCGCTCCTCCAGCGCCGTAATCAGCCGGTGGATTCCGGATTTGGAAGCCAGGTCGAGCGCTTCCTTCATCTCGTCGAATGAAGGCGGGATACCGCTTTCCTTCAACCTTTCGTGGATGAACATAAGCAGTTCGTGTTGTTTGCGTGTCAGCATAGCGACCCCCAACAGAATCAGAAAAACAAACCCAGAACAAACACTATCTGTTCCAGTTGTGTTCCGCAACTGTTTAAAGTTTAATGAATGCGTTAAGGCTCGGGAAACAAACGACGTCCCCTACCGGCGTACCGCATTTTCACCGCCGCGAGCCTCATCGCCTTGATTCTGCTTTCGTTTGCGCCCTTCTGGCCTCCTAGAAGGCGGCGCTGGCATCGGCCGTCGGTCGGTAAAAGGCACGGAATTGAACCCTTATCGACTGTGCGGTTTGGTCGATGCACCGTGAACGAAACGAACTCAAAACGCCAACCTCGGGTTAAGTCCCAGTTTCCACCGCCTGGTCAGGCTGCTTCTCGCCGGTGGAGCCTTGCTGCGCGCAACCAGGTAATGGAAGAACAGTCGATGCGTGTCCGGCGTTGCGTTGGATCTTGGGGGAGCAGACAAATCATGACAGGAATTCCCGATCTCGTGGCCATAAAGGCGATGGATGCCGCGGATCCGCTGCGCGCGATGCGCGACCGCTTTGTGTTGCCGCAAGGAGTGATCTATCTCGACGGCAATTCGCTAGGAGCTGCTTCACGTACCGCTTTCGATGAACTGCACAAGGCCGCGACCGAAGAATGGTCGCATGATCTCATCCGCGCATGGAACACGGCCGGCTGGTTCAACATGCCGCTTGAACTTGGCGACCAGCTCGGGCGCCTGATCGGTGCCGCGGCCGGCCAGACAGTGGTCTGCGACACGACATCGGTCAACATCTACAAGCTGCTGCACGCCGCCATGGCCATGCGACCGGAGCGGCAGGTCATCGTCGCCGAGGGCGATAGTTTTCCGACGGACCTCTACATGGCCGAGGGTGTGGTTTCGACGCGAAAAGATACGCTGCTGCGCCTCTCGGGGGTCGACGCGCCGACCATCGAAGATCTGATCGACGAACGCACCGCCGTGGTGCTGGTCAACCACGTCAACTATAAGTCGGGCGAACTGCGCGACATGCCGGCGCTGACGCGCAGGGCTCAGGAAGCCGGGGCGATGATCGTCTGGGATCTCTGCCACACCGCCGGCGCGATGCCAGTCGAGCTCGACAAGGCAAACGCCGATTTTGCCGTTGGCTGCACCTACAAATATCTGAATGGCGGCCCCGGCGCGCCTGCCTTCATCTATGCGGCTGAGCGGCATCTTTCCGACATCCAGCAGCCGCTCACCGGCTGGTGGGGCCATGCACGGCCCTTCGCCTTCGAGCCAGGCTATGCGGCCGGCACCGGCATCCGCCGGTTTCTGTGCGGCACGCAGCCGGTCCTGTCGATGCGCACGCTGAAGGGCGCGCTCGACATCTGGAACGATGTCGACATGACGGCGGTGCGCAAGAAGAGCATCGCGCTGGCGGATCTGTTCATCGAGCTTGTCGAGGCAAAGTGCGGCACTTACGGGCTCACGCTCGAAAGCACGCGCGATGGGGAAAAACGCGGCAGCCAGATTTCATTCATGCATGAGCATGGCTACCAGGTCATGCGCGCGCTGATCGAACGTGGCGTGATCGGCGATTTTGGCGCGCCATCGACCATGCGCTTCGGCTTCACCCCGCTCTATGTTGGCTATGCCGATGTCTGGCAGGCCGTCAAAGTGCTTGAGGACATCCTGCACACCAGTGCGTGGAAGGATGCGCGCTTCGCCATCAAAGCAGCTGTCACTTGAGATTGATGCGAGAGCTGGAATCGTGAGGCTGGCGACGACGCGCCGCGCGATGCTTACGGCTACGCTGCAAGGCCATATGCCAGGGAGGGCGCAGGGTGTTCGAACGTCACATTGCAGATTGGGACAACGCCTATGCCAACGGCGCCAACATAGCCGGCAGCGATCGCTGGCCGGCGGCCTGGATCGAGCCCGCGCGGATTTTCCGCGACGTGCTTTCGACCGAGGGCAGGGCGCGGCTGGACATGGCCTATGGCGACAACCCACGCAACCGGCTCGATCTTTTCCTGCCTCCCATCAAGCCCAAGGGACTCGTGGTGTTCGTCCATGGCGGCTACTGGATGGAATTCGACAAGAATTTCTGGTCGCATCTTGCCGCTGGCCCTGTTGATCGCGGCTATGCGGTGGCGATGCCGTCCTACACGCTCTGTCCGCAGATACGCATTGGCGGCATCGTCAAGGAGGTCGGCGCGGCGATCGGCAAGGCGGCGGCGATCGTTGCAGGGCCCCTGATGCTGACCGGGCACTCGGCCGGCGGCCATCTTGTTAGCCGGATGGTTACGGCGACGACGCCGCTGGCGACCGAAGTGGTCCGGCGCGTTCGTCATGTGGTGTCGATCTCGGGGGTGCACGATTTGCGCCCGATCATGCGCACCGGCATGAACGAGACGCTGGCGATCGATGAGGCCGAGGCGCAGGCCGAAAGTCCGGTGCTGCTGCGCCCGATGGACAAGGCCCGCCTGACCTGCTGGGCCGGCGGCGGCGAGCGCGCCGAATTCCTGCGTCAGAGCGCGTTGCTGGCCAACATCTGGATCGGCCTGGGTACCGCGACCAGCTCGGTGGTCGAGCCTGGCCGGCATCATTTCAACATCATCGACGGTTTGGCCGATCCAGACCATCCGCTGACCCGGACCTTGATTTCGGAGTGAGGCAGGTTCAGCGTAGCATCAGTACGTCGCAGGGGGAGCCCGCCGCCGCGGCAGGCGCGAACGGCGCGCGAACGATCAGCCCGTCGGCATCGGCCAGCATTTTCAGCATCGAGGAGTCCTGGATGCCGAACGGCGTCGCCACGAGCGTACCGGCGTCATCTATGACAACAGCCCGCAGATAATCTTGCCTGAGATCGTTGGCCTGCATGGCGGCACCGAGCCGTGCCCGACGTATATCCTGCTGAAAGGCGCGGCCGCCGAGCCGCGCCAGCAGTGGCTTCAGGAAGAGCTGAGTGCAGACCAGGCTTGCCACCGGATTGCCGGGCAGGCCGATGCAGCGAATGTCTCCCAGCCGCCCGAACATCAGTGGCTTGCCCGGCCGCATGGCGATCTTCCAGAAATCGAGCGTCATGCCTTGCCCGGTCAGCACGTCATGGACGAAGTCGTGGTCACCGATCGAGGCACCGCCCAGCGTGACGATGACGTTCGCGCCAGCCTTCACGGCCTTTTCAACCAGCGCAGCGATCGCCTCCCTGCGGTCCGGCGCGATGCCAAGGTCGAGCGCGCGCGCACCGACCGACTGTGCGGCAGCGGCGACACCATAGGCGTTGGAGGAGATGATCTGGTCGGGGCCAAGATCGCTGCCCGGCGGCAGCAATTCGTCGCCGGTGGCGATGATGGCGACCAGCGGCCGTTTGACCACGCGCACCTCGGGGTGATTGGCCGATGCCGCCAGCGACAAGGCCGCCGGGTCGAGCAGGCGGCCTTTGGGCAGCAGGACATCGCCCTTGGCGAAATCGAGCCCGAGGCGGCGGATGTTGCGCCCCTGCACCGTCCGTTCCGTCACTTCGACCCTGCCGCCACCGAGATCGCGGACGTTCTCCTGGATGACGATAGTGTCGGCGCCTTCGGGAAGCGGCGCGCCGGTAAAGATGCGCACGGCCTGCCGCTGCTGCACCGTTCCGGCAAAGCCGCGTCCGGCCGGCGCCATGCCGACCACCGAAAGCCTTGCCGGTACGGACGCGATATCGGCCGCCCGCACGGCATAGCCGTCCATGGCGGAGGCGTTGAACGGCGGCTGGGTGCGGAGCGCCACAACCGGCTCCGCCAGCACGCGGTCGGCGGCATCCAGCAGTGCGACGCGTTCGCCCGGCAGCGCTGCTGCGCCGTCCAGCAGGCGCTCGAGCGCCTCGGCAACTGGGACCAGCGCCATTATCGGCCTGCCTCGGTGGCCCCGTCTCCGGTGATCTTGTAGTCGCCGGATTTGCCGCCGGTCTTTTCGACCAGCCTGATGCCGGAGATGACCATGGCGCGGTCGACCGCCTTGGCCATGTCGTAGATGGTCAGGCAAGCGACCGAGACGGCACTCAGAGCCTCCATCTCAACGCCGGTCTTGCCGGTGACGCGGGTCAATGCTGTCACCTTCAGGCCGGGCAGCGCGGCGTCCGCCTCGATATCGACAGATATCCTGGTCAGCAGCAGCGGATGGCAAAGCGGGATCAGTTCATGCGTCTTCTTGGCCGCCATGATGCCGGCAATGCGCGCGGTGCCCAGCACGTCGCCCTTCTTGGCGTCGCCGGCGAGGATCATGTCCAGCGTCTCGGGCCGCATCGCGACAAAGCCTTCTGCGATTGCCGTGCGCACCGTCTCAGCCTTGTCGCCGACATCGACCATGTTGGCTTCGCCCTGCGCGCCAAGATGGGTGAGGGTGGCCGCCATCCTCAAACGGCCTCTGCCGGCGCCTTGCCCGTCAACAGCAGGCGCGTTGCCGCGGCCACGTCCTGCTGGCGCATCAGGCTCTCGCCGACCAGGAAAGTCGCAATTCCGCTCTGCTCCAGCCGGCGGCAATCGTCGTGCGAAAAGATACCGCTCTCGCTGACCAGATGGCGGTCGGCCGGCACCATCGCTGCCAGCCGCTCCGAGGTCTGCAGGCTGGTTTCGAAGGTCCGGAGATTGCGGTTGTTGATACCGATCAGTCGCGACGACAGCTGCAGCGCGCGTTCCATTTCAGCCTCGTCATGCACTTCGACCAGCCCGTCCATGCCGAGCCCGAACGCTGTCGCTTCGAGTTCTCTTGCCAACGCGTCGTCGACGCTGGCCATGATGATCAGGATGGCATCGGCGCCCCATGCCCTGGCCTCGTAGACCTGATAGGGGTCGAACAGGAAATCCTTGCGCAGGGCAGGCAGCTCGACGGCAGCGCGCGCAGTGGTGAGGAATTCGGGCGCGCCTTGGAAGGAGGGTGCGTCGGTCAGCACCGAAAGGCAGGCGGCACCGCCCTTCGCATAGGCCCTGGCCAGCGCCGGCGGATCAAAATCGGCGCGGATCAGGCCTTTGGATGGGCTAGCCTTCTTGATTTCGGCAATCAGCGCGAACCTGCCGGATTTGCGCTTTGCTTCAAGGGCGGAAAGAAAGCCGCGCGGCGCGTCGGCATCCGTCGCCCGTGCCTTGATCTCGGCCAGCGGGACGCGCGCCTTGGCCGCCGTGATCTCGTCGCGCTTGTAAGCCTCGATCTTGCGCAGGATGTCGGACATGGTTTTAACCGTTCGAAATCTCGATCAGCCTGTCGAGCACTTTCAGCGCGCGGCCGCTGTCGATGGCCTGCGCCGCCGTTACCATGCCGTCGGCGAGGGTCGTCGCTTTGCCGGCCACCACCAGCCCGGCGCCGGCATTCATCAGCACCGTATCGCGAAAGGCGCCGGCGGCGCCGCCCAGCATGTCGCGCAGTGCCTGGGCGTTGTGGGCGGCGTCGCCGCCGCGCAACTCGTCCTTGGTGTGCCGCTTCAGTCCGACGGCTTCCGGGGTCAGCGTAAAGCTGCGGATCTCGCCGCCGGCCAATTCGGCGACAAGTGTCTCGCCGGTGGTGGTGATCTCGTCATAGCCGTCGCCATGGACGATCCAGGCATGGTCGGCACCAAGTTCCTTCAACGTTTCTGCCACCGGCATGATCCATTCGGGCAGGAACACGCCGACCATCTGCCGTCTGACACTCGCCGGATTGGAAAGCGGGCCCAGCAGGTTGAAGATGGTGCGGGTTCCGAGCTCGACCCGGGTCGGGCCGACATGCTTCATCGCCGGGTGATGCGCCGGCGCGAACATGAAGCCAACGCCGGCCTCGTGGATGCAGCGGCCGATCGTCTCCGGAGGGATGTCGATCTTGACGCCCAATGCGATCAGCACATCGGCGGCGCCGGTCAGCGAGGACAGCCCGCGATTGCCGTGCTTGGCGACGGGCACGCCGCTGCCGGCGATGACGAAAGCGGATGCGGTCGAAATGTTGACGCTGTGCGAATTGTCGCCGCCGGTGCCGACAATGTCGATGGCACCCTCGGGAGCTTCGACACGCAGCATCTTGGCGCGCATGGTGGCGACGGCGCCGGCGATCTCGCTGACGGTCTCACCGCGCACGCGCAATGCCATCAGGAAGCCGCCGATCTGGCCGGGGGTAGCATCGCCGGACATGATGATGTCGAAGGCCTCGCGCGCCTCCTCGAAGGAAAGAGCGCTGCCGGCGGCGACCTTGGCGATGTGGATCTTCAGCGCGCTCATCTGGCCAGGGCTTGGGTTACGGCCGCCTGATCGATGCGGACGTCATATTGCGTCTGCAACTGCGCGACCAACTGGTCGAGCAGGTCGTCGGACATGCCGGAGGTGAAGGACTTCTGTGCGTCCTGGGGCACTGAGCTGGCATCGGCCCCGGCAGGCTCGAATACCTCGGCAACCTTGAACAGGATCTGTCCGTCGCCCGTGGGCGAGGGGATCAACCCGGTGCCGCCTTCGCCGACGCCGAACATCGCGGCGGCGCCTTCCTTGCCGAAATCGACGTCGTCCGCATCGCGCTTGACGCCGCGCTTGGTCTGCTTTTCGAGCTTGAGCTCACCGGCGATCACCTCGAGCGTGACGCCAGCCTTGAGACGCTTCTCGAGCTCCTGTGCTTTTGCGGTGAGCCGTTTGGTGGTCTCCGCCGCGGTCCAGTCGGCCACGACCTTCTGGCGGACTTCGTCCAATGTGCGGTCGCGGGCAGGCGTGATCGCGCTCACGTCGTAGAAGACGAAGCCGTTATCGGCGGTGGTGAGGCCTTCATTGTCGGTTCCGGGTTCGGATTCGAACACCGCCTTGATGAGTGCCGGCGATTCCGGCAGGTCTTTGACGATACTTCCATCCGGCCGTTGGCCGGTGCGGTCGATGGCATCGATGGTGACGACCTTCAGCTTCAATTTGGCGGCTGCCTCGGCGAGCGAACTGCCCGAGGCGCGCGTATCCTCGTAATTGTCGTGCACGTCCAGCAAGATGCGGCTTGCCTCGCCCAGTGCCAGGTCCTTGCGGATCTGCTCGGACACTTCGGCCAGCGGCTTCACCACTTCGGGCTTGATCTCGGTGACGCGCAGCAGAACGGGACCAAAGGCGCCCTGTACGACCGGGCTGACCTCATTGACGTTCAGTTTGAAGGCAGCATCGGCGACCGCCTTGTCGGCGATCTTGTCCTTGGCCAGCGTGCCGAGCAGCGTGTCTGCCGGCGTCTTGCCTTCGGCAGCGACGATCTTGTCGAAGGTCGCGCCGGTCCTGAGCGAATCGAGCGTCGCCTTTGCGGCATCAGGTGTCTTGAACACAAGCTGCTCGATGGTGCGCATCTCCGGCGTGGTGTAGCGCGCCTTGTTCTTATTGTAGTCGTCGCTGACCTGTTGGTCGGTCACCGCGCTCAAATCCATGATGTCCTCCGGTTCGAGCCTGACATAGGAGAACTTACGGTATTCGGGAGCGGCGTAGGTTTTCTTGTTTTCCTCGAAATAGGCCGAAAGCGCGCTGTCGGACGGCGCTTCTATCGGTTCGACCAGCGATTTCGGCAAGGTCAGGTAGTCGATGGTGCGATCTTCGCCGCGATAGAGCGCGACCGCCTTGAAGAATGTATCCGGGGCCTTGAGGCCGTCCGAAACCGCCTCGACGATCTGCTGGCGGACCGCGACCTGGGCGCGGTTCTTCAAATAGTCTTCCGGCCGCATGCCGACCTGCCGAAGCAGGTACTCGAAGGTTCTCCTGTCGAAGGTTCCGGCAGGCCCTTTGAACGCCGGGTCTTCACGCGTCAGTTCGGCGAGCCGGTCCTTGGAAAGGCCGAGGCCGAGCTTGCGGGCCTGCTCGTCGAGGACGGCACCCGACACGAGTTGCGCCAGCACCTGGTTGTCGATGCCGAGCGCCGTCGCTTGCTCACGGCTGATGCGCTGGCCGAATTGCTGCGACATGACGCTGAGCTGGCGATCGTAGGCGAGGCGGTATTCGTTGATCGAGACCTTGGTGCCTCCGGCCGTAATCACGGCGTCATGGCCGGCAAGACCGCCCATCAGCCGCCCCGAGATGCCCCAGATGGCGAAGCTCAACACCAACAATGACAGCAGCAGTTTCGCGACCCAGGTCCCCGCCGCGCTTCTCAACATACCAAGCATGAGTACTTCCGATTTTTGCGCATTTCGCATGCGCCGAGTCTGAAACAAGCGCAATAGCGCCCTTCCTGCCCACTGTCGATTGCTTTGTGGCCTGATTTTGATAGTGAGGGCCAGCTGGAAATTGCCCGGAGAAACAAATCCCATGACCACTGGAATCCGCCCGCTCGTCGCCGGCAACTGGAAAATGAACGGCACCAGCGCCTCGCTCAACGAGATCAGGATGATCGGCAACGGCTTCATGAGTGGGCTAGACGCCGAGACCGAAGCGGTGGTCTGCGTGCCGGCGACCTTGCTTGCGCACGCCGCCGAGATTCTGTCGCGCACGCCGGTGCGGGCCGGCGGAGAGGATTGCCACACCGAGGAAAGCGGCGCCTATACCGGCTGCATTTCGGCCGAGATGCTGAAGGATGCAGGTGCCAGCCATGTCATCGTCGGCCATTCCGAATGCCGCGCCGATCGCAAGGAGGACGATGCCTTGGTCCAGGCCAAGGCCTCCGCCGCATGGCGCGCCGGGCTGGTGGCCATCATCTGCATTGGTGAGACAAGAGCCGAACGAGAAGCAGGAGCCACGCTCGACGTGCTGTCGCGCCAGGTCGCTGGCTCGGTCCCGCCAAACGCCACGGCTTCCAACACCGTCATTGCCTATGAGCCAATATGGGCGATTGGGACCGGCTTGACCCCGACCGCCGCCGACGTCGCCGAGGCACATGCGCATATCCGCGAAGAACTGGCACGGAAGCTCGGCAATACGGCGGCCAAGATGCGCATTCTCTACGGCGGCTCGGTCAAGCCGTCCAACGCCATCGAGTTGCTCGGCGTCAGGAATGTCGATGGCGCGCTGGTCGGCGGCGCCAGCCTAAAGGCGGCGGACTTCCTCGGCATCGCGGAAGCCTATCGAAACATCGCTTGATACAAGGGCTGGTTGCTGCATTTGAGCGGACGGCCGGCGTCGAAATCGTTGCAAAGGACGCATTGCTTCCCATATTCCGGCCACGGGCTTGGAAATGCCGTCAAAGCATTGTATTGAGCCGCCTCCAAATCAGCGGCCGCACAAGGCCTTGCCAGGGTAAATTATGGAAACCGTACTGATCGTCGTCCACCTCATGGTCGTGCTCGCGCTTGTCGGCGTGGTGCTGCTGCAGCGCTCCGAAGGCGGCGGCCTCGGCATCGGCGGCGGATCGGGCTTCATGACCGCGCGTGGCGCCGCCAATGCGCTGACGCGGGCGACGGCGATCCTGGCTGCCGCTTTCTTCGTCACCTCGCTGACACTGTCGATCGTTGCGCGCTATGGCGAGAAGCCGATCGACATTCTCGATCGCGTGCCGGCGACCTCGGACGGAGCAGGCAAGGGCGTACTCAACCAATTGCCTGGAACCACGACGCCGACGCCGCCTTCAGGCACCACGGCGCCGACCCCGCCGTCCGGCAATGGCGCGGCAACGACGCCGCCGGCAACCGCTCCGGCGACGCCGCCAGCGACAAACGGCGCCACCGCGCCGGCTACGCCGCAGGTCCCCAACCAGTAATAGGGCAACTTATGCCGCGATCTGTTGTCGTTTGAACACAGTCGCGGCAAATGCCGCACGATCACGAAGATTCGACTGCGCCTCACGCTTGAGGCGCTTCCGGCTAATCGATTATACGTTGCACGCGGCATTCTCGGCGTCCTTGGGGGGCGCCGGGCGACGCCGTGGGCAACAAGCATTGAACGATCGGATCTTCCCCATGCAGCTTCGCAGCTTCATTTTTGCCGGCCTTTGTGCCGTGCTCAGCCTAGGTGCGCCCGCTTTCGCGGCCATGCCGACGGCAAACTCGGCCCACAAAGCCGCAACAACAACCGACGTCGTCAAGGTCGCTGCCAAAAGCGATGCAGCGCAATTGAAGCTTCTCAAGAAGAAGAAAGATCCGACGCCGGACGACCTTGCGCAGATCCGCAAGATCGAAGCCAAGATCGCAGCCGACAAGGACGCCGCTCGCGCCAAGGCACTCGAAGCCAGGAAGCTGGCGATGCGCGAGGCGGCGAAAGGCAAAGCCGATGCGGAACGCCAGGCGTTCCTTGCCAAGAAGAGCCAGCCGCTCGCAACGGCCAAGGTGGCTGACGCCACGCCGGCCAAGAAGAAGACCGTCAACATCATCGAACCGATTACGCCCATTGCGCCGATCCAGTCGGCCGAGCCGATCCCGGCCGAGGCCATGAACGTTGCGCTGACCGGCAACAATGGCGAGTTGCGCAGCGAACCGGTCGGGCAGAAGCCGCAGAGCGTCGGGCTGTTCGCGGGACTGTTCGGCGGCACATCCTCTTCGTCGATGTCGCTGCTTCCGGAAACACGCGCGCTCGACGCCGCGCTCGAAAGGAAGCAGGCCAAGCGGCAGTTCAAGGTCAAGCCGGAATTCGTGCCGCAGGAGGTCGAATTCACCGGCTACAACCCCGGCACCATCGTCATCGATACCAGCGCCCGTCGTCTCTACCTCGTCGAATCATCGTCAACCGCCCGCCGTTATGCCATCGCGGTCGGCCGGGAAGGCCTGCAGTTCAAGGGTACGGTTGCCGTCGGCGACAAGCAGGAATGGCCGCGCTGGATTCCGACGCTGGATATGCAAAAGCGCGAACCCAAGCACTATGGCCAGTACAAGGACGGCATGCCCGGCGGCGGCGACAATCCGCTCGGTGCGCGCGCCATCTATCTTTACGACGGCAAGAAAGATACCCACCTGCGCATTCACGGCACCATCGCGCCGCAGTCAATCGGAACCAGCGCCTCCAATGGCTGCTTCCGTATGATCAACGAGCACGTCATGGATCTTTACCGCCGGGTGAAAGTAGGCACCAAAGTCGTCATCATCTGACGCTTTGACAGATCGTGCCAAAAGGGCCGGCCTCGCCGGCCCTTTTGTTTTGATACGCCAACGACCAGAGCGCCTTCTTGGGAAAAAGCCTTCGCGGCGGTTTTTTCTCTGGCGGAATCAATTCGGCCGCGTTAAGCGATGACTCCCATGGCGCGATATGTATTCATCACAGGCGGCGTGGTTTCCTCACTTGGAAAAGGCATTGCTGCAGCGGCCCTTGGGGCTCTCTTGCAGGCGCGGGGCTATCGCGCACGCATCAAAAAGCTCGATCCCTATCTCAATGTCGATCCCGGCACGATGTCGCCCTATCAGCACGGCGAAGTCTTCGTGACCGATGACGGGGCCGAGACCGATCTCGATCTTGGCCATTATGAGCGCTTCACCGGCCGCTCGGCCAACCAGCAGGACAACATCACCACCGGCCGCATCTATAAGAACATCATCGAGCGCGAGCGGCGCGGCGACTATCTCGGCGCCACCGTGCAGGTCATTCCGCACGTCACCGACGAGATCAAGAATTTCGTCCTCAACGGCAATGACGACTACGATTTCGTGCTGTGCGAGATCGGCGGCACCGTCGGCGACATCGAAGCGATGCCGTTCCTGGAGGCGATCCGCCAACTCGGCAACGACCTGCCGCGCAACAACGCCGTCTACGTCCACCTGACCTTGATGCCTTACATTCCGACGGCAGGCGAACTGAAGACCAAGCCGACGCAGCATTCGGTCAAGGAGTTGCGCGGCATCGGCATTGCACCCGACATACTGCTGGTCCGCGCCGACCGGCCGATCCCCAAGGAAGAGCGCAGAAAGCTGTCGCTGTTCTGCAATGTCCGCGAAAGCGCCGTCATCCAGGCGCTCGACGTCCCGCATATCTACGACGTGCCGATGGCCTATCACAATGAAGGGCTGGATTCGGAAGTGCTGGCGGCCTTCGGCATCGATCCGGCGCCGAAGCCGCGCATGGAACGGTGGCAAGCGGTGTCCAACCGCATCCACAATCCGGAAGGCGAAGTGACCATTGCCGTCGTCGGCAAATATACCGGCCTCAAGGACGCCTACAAATCGCTGATCGAGGCGCTGTCGCATGGCGGCCTCGCCAACCGGGTCAAGGTCAAGCTCGACTGGATCGAAAGCGAGATATTCGAGAAGGAAGACCCGGCGCCGTGGCTGGAGAAGGTCCATGGCATTCTCGTCCCCGGCGGTTTTGGCGAGCGCGGCTCGGAGGGCAAGATCCTGGCGGCGAAGTTCGCGCGCGAGCGCAAGGTGCCGTATTTCGGCATCTGCTTCGGCATGCAGATGGCTTGCATCGAGGCGGCGCGTTCGCTGGCCGGCGTCGAGCACGCATCATCGACCGAGTTCGGTCCAACCGAGGAGCCGGTTGTCGGCTTGATGACCGAATGGCTGAAGGGCAACATGCTGGAAAAGCGCAGGGAAACCGGCGACCTTGGTGGTACCATGCGGCTCGGTGCCTACCAGGCCGACCTTGCCAAGGGATCGAAGATCGCCGAGATCTATGGCGATACGCAGATTTCCGAACGCCATCGCCACCGCTACGAGGTCAATGTCGACTACAAGGAGCGGCTCGAGGATTGCGGCCTGGTGTTTGCCGGCATGTCGCCGGACGGCGTGCTGCCGGAAACGGTCGAATATCCCGACCACCCCTGGTTCATCGGCGTGCAGTACCATCCCGAGTTGAAAAGCCGGCCGCTCGATCCGCACCCGCTGTTTGCCAGCTTCATCGAGGCGGCGGTAGAGCAGTCGCGGCTGGTCTAACTAGCCGCCCATGCAAACTTACGTCGCGCTGCTCTACAGCATTGTCCTGGGCGAGGGGCGGCGGGTCGTCATGTCCGATCTGAAGGCGATGGCCGAAGGCCTGGGTCTGAATAACCCGCGCACGCTGGTGGCGACCGGCAATCTGGTTTTCGAGGCGCAAGAAACAGAACTTGCGGCGTTGGAGCAGCGGCTGGAGGTGACGTTCGCAAAGACTTTCGGCCGCCACGTCGACATCATCGTGCGCCGCGCCGACGGCTGGCTGAGGATGGCGGCCGGCAATCCGTTCCCAGCCGAATCGGCTGAGGCCGCGGACCAGGTGGCGGTGCGCGTGATGCGGGCGCCCGTTCCCGCCGAGACCGCCGCGGCGCTTGAGGCGTATGCCGGCAAGGACGAGAAGCTGCGGATTGTCGGCGGCGACATCTGGATCGTCTTTTCCAGCGAGACGCCGAGTTCGCGGCTGCTTGCGGCGGTCAGTCACAAACGCCTGGGCATCGGCACCTCGCGCAACTGGAATACGGTGCGCCGCCTGGCCAAGATGGTCGCAGAATAAACGGGGCGGCTCGCGCCGCCCCAAATCGCTCAGGCCTTGGCTATCCTGGCTCCGGCACCGAGTGCCATCGTGCGCAGCACGTAGTAGATGACGCCGGCAATTGCCACGCCGAAGAACCAGCCATAGACGCCCCACCATGACGGCAGCAGGCTGGTGAAATTGGGCAGGATCGAGGAGAAGACCGCGCCGATACCGGCGGCGATGAAGGCATTGACATGCCAGCCGCCCTGAAAGCGGAATTCGCCATTCTCCCTGTAGAGCGCCTCGACGTCGACCTCGCCCTTCCGGATCAGGTAATAGTCGACCATCATCACGCCGAAGATAGGCCCCATTGTCGCGCCAATGATGTTGACGAAGGAGGCGGCACTGCCTTCCCAGGGCGCGAATGGATAGAGCACCAGCGCGATCAGCGCCGCGATGTAGCCGCCCTTCTTGAAGTCGATCTGGCGTGGAAAGACATTGGAGAAGTCGAAGGCCGGCGACACGAAGTTCGCCACCACATTGATGCCGAGCGTCGCCACCGCAAAGGTCAGGGCTGCGAGCGCCGCCAGGAACCAGCTGTCGAATTTCGCCGAAATCTGGTCGGGATGCAGCAGCACCTCGCCATAGACGTCGAAGGCGGCGATCGTCGTAACGCCGGCGACCAGCGAGAACAGGATAAGATTGACCGGCAGGCCCCAGATGTTGCCCTTGCGCAGCGATGTCTTGTCCGGGGCGTAGCGCGCGAAATCGCAGAAGTTGAGATAGAGCGCGGAGAAATAGGTCACCCAGATCGCGGCCACCGCAAACAGCGAGGTCCAGGAGCCCGGCGTGCCCGGCACGCCCGCGTCCTTTGTCTTTTCCAGCAGCACATCCATCGGGATGTCGCTGGTGAAAGCGAAGGTGCCTGCCTTGATGCAAAGATAGATCGCCAGGATCAGCATCATCACCCACACCGCCGGTCCGGCCCAATCCTGGAAGCGGCGCACCGTTTCCATGCCTTTCTGGATGATCAGGAGTTGCAGCGCCCAGATGACGGCGAAGCAGATCACCTCGAGCCCGGAGTGGCCGAGGAAATGTGTGCTCTGGTTGAAGTCGGCGAACCATTGCGAGCGGATCAGCAGGGCTACGATCGCCCCGGAGGCGGCCGCCGTCTGCGCGCCGTACCAGAAGCAGGCGACGATGGCGCGCACCAGCGCCGGTATGTTGGCGCCCCAGATGCCGAAGGAAGCACGCGCCAGGACCGGGTAGGGCACCCCGGTCTTCACGCCGGCATAGCCGACCATGTTCATCAACGCATAGATGATCAGCGAACCGATACCGATGGCGATGATGAAGTTGACGAAGCCGCCGCAGAACAGGAACAGGCTGGCAGCGAGATAGTAGCCCCACAGGCTGTGGACGTCCGACGTCCAGACGTTGAAGATCGAGAACGGTCCCCAGTTTCGAACCTTCGCCGGAGCGAGATCCTCATTGTACAGGTCCGGTGATGCGCCTTGTATTGTCATTGCTATGTCCTCCCCTTGCAACCGCACGCGCCTCCACGCATGGCACGCAGGTTAAGCCTGACGCAGGGGAACCGGCAAGCAGACGATTTGCCGGCTTTGGGCTTAAAGTCATTCAATGAGAAACGCGCTTATCGGCGCGGCGTCGTTGAGCTTCTAGCGCCGGCGATTCGTGGGGTGACACCAATCGCTCGACCTAAGCTCCAGAGTCCACCTTGTGCGTGATCAGG
>NZ_JAMYNR010000013.1:0-202603 GCF_040319155.1 Mesorhizobium sp. M0954
GGCAGGACAGAGGGGGGCGCGACAGAACGCGGCCTGTGACGGTACACCGCCTCATGACGCAACGCCCGGCAGTTTCACCGCACCCGCGGCCTTCACCGCCGCGCCGCTGCGTATCATGGCGATGGCCTTCTCCATGTCGGGGTGGAAGTGCCGGTCGTTGTCGAGATGCGGCACCTCTGCCCTGACCAGCCGGCGCACCGCCTCCAGTGCCGCGCTCGAGGCCAGCGGTGCGTGGAAATCGCAGCCTTGCGCGGCGGCCAGCAATTCGATGCCGATGACGGCCGTCGCATTCTCGACCATGCCGATGAGGCGGCGCGCGCCATGCGCCGCCATCGAGACGTGGTCTTCCTGGTTGGCCGAGGTCGGGATCGAATCGACGCTGGCCGGATAGGCCTTTTGCTTGTTTTCAGAAACCAGTGCTGCCGCCGTGACCTGAGGGATCATGAAACCGGAATTCAGACCCGGCTTGGGCGTGAGAAAGGCCGGCATGCCCGACAGCGCCGGATCGACCAGCATGGCGATGCGCCGCTCCGACAGCGAGCCGATCTCGCAGACGGCGAGTGCGATCATGTCGGCGGCGAAGGCGACCGGCTCGGCATGGAAATTGCCGCCCGAAAGTGCGGAGTCGTCCTCGGCAAAGATCAACGGATTGTCGGTGACGCCGTTGGCCTCGGTGCCGAGCGTCTCGGCGGCCTTGCGGAGCACGTCGAGTGCTGCGCCCATCACCTGCGGCTGGCAGCGCAGGCAATACGGATCCTGCACACGCTCGTCGCCGACGCGGTGCGATTCACGGATGGCGCTGCCGGCCATCAAATTGCGCAACGCCTCGGCCGTCTCGATCTGGCCGCGATGTTTCCTGAGCAGATGGATGCGTGGATCGAACGGAGCGTCGGAGCCCTTGGCGGCATCGGTCGACAGCGCGCCGGCGACCAGTGCCGACTGGTAGAGCACTTCCGCCTCGAACAAAGCGGCAAGCGCATAGGCGGTCGAAAACTGGGTGCCGTTGAGCAGTGCCAGGCCTTCCTTGGCGCCCAGTGTCACCGGCTCCAGGCCGTGCGAAACGAAGGCGACCTTGGCGGGAAAGCGGCCGTGCGGGGTAAAGCACTCGCCGACGCCGATCATCACGGCGGTCATGTGCGACAGCGGCGCAAGGTCGCCGGAAGCGCCGACCGAGCCTTGCGCCGGCACCACGGGGATAACGTCGTTGGCCAGCATCGCCTCGAGCAGTTCGATCGTCCGCGGCCGCACGCCGGAGGCGCCCTGTGCCAGGCTGGCCAGCTTCAGCGCCATCATCAGCCGGCAGATTGCGACGGGCATCGGCTCGCCGACGCCGGCGGCATGGGACAGCACGATGTTTCGCTGCAACGTTTCCAGGTCGGCGGCGGGGATGCGGACGCTGGCCAGCTTGCCGAAGCCGGTATTGATGCCATAGACCGGCTCGCCCTTGGCAACGATCCTGGCGACGGCCTCGGCGCTGGCCTTGATCTTCGGCCGGCAGGCATCGTCGAGCCTCAGTGCGGCGCCGCGATAGATGGCGCGCCAATCGGCCAGCGTGGCATTGCCCGGCCTTAGCTTGAGTTCGGTCATTGTCCCCTCCAGATGCGGGCATGCAGCGGGTTGAAGCCCATGCGGTAGACGAGTTCGGCCGGGCGCTCGACGTTCCAGATCGCCAGATCGGCGGATTTTCCGGCCTCCAGCGTACCGGTCTGTCCAAGCAGCCCGAGTGCGCGGGCAGCCTCGCGGGTAACGCCGGCAAGGCACTCATCGACGGTCAGGCCGAACAACGTCGCGGCCATGTTCATGGTCAGCAGCAGCGAGGTCAGCGGCGACGTGCCGGGATTGTTGTCGGTGGCAACGGCCATCCTGACGCCATGCTGGCGAAACAAGGCGATCGGCGGCTTCTTGGTCTCGCGGATGAAGTAGTAGGCGCCGGGCAGGATGGTCGCCACGGTTCCGGCCTTCGCCATCGCCGCCGCACCGGCCTCGTCGGTGTATTCGAGGTGGTCGGCCGATAGCGCACCATAGCGCGCCGCAAGTTCGGCGCCGTGCAGATTGGACAGCTGGTCCGCATGGAGCTTGACCGGCAGGCCCGCCGCCTTTGCGGCATCGAACACGCGGGCGATCTGCTCCGGCCAAAAGGCAATGCCTTCGCAAAAACCGTCGACGGCATCGGCCAGGCCCTCAGCAACGACGGCCGGCAAAATCTCGTTGGCGACAAGATCGATAAAGGCGTCCTTGTCGCCTTTTGCTTCGGGCGGCAGTGCATGAGCGCCGAGGAAAGTGGTCCTGACCGTCACCGGCCGCTCACCGCCGAGCCGTCGTGCGGCGCGCAGCGACTTCTTCTCGTTTTGGAGGTCGAGACCGTAGCCGGATTTGATCTCCACGGTGGTGACGCCTTCGGCGATCAGCGCGTCGAGGCGCGGCTGCGACTGGGCGACCAGTTCGTCCTCACTCGCCGCGCGCAATGCCTTGACCGAGGAAACGATGCCGCCGCCGGCCTTGGCAACCTCCTCATAGCTGGCGCCGGCCAGCCGCATCTCGAATTCATTGGCACGGTTGCCGGCGTGAACCAGATGGGTGTGGCAGTCGATCAGGCCGGGCGTAATCCAGCGGCCTTCGCAGTCGGTCGCCTCGGCGCCCTCGCGGAGAGCCGCCGGCATGTCGGCTTCCGGCCCGGCATAGACGATCCGGCCGTTGCGCACGGCGATTGCACCGTGCTCGACAACGCCTGACCCGGGGCTGCTTTCGGCCATGGTCGCGAGGCGCGCATTGCGCCAGAGGCGAACCTCCCCTGCCCGGCTTTTGCTCTCTGCAGCCATCATCTTTTCCGTTTCAATAGGTGACGATTATGTATATACATATGAAAAGGCACTGCAAGCGCTATCATGGCACGGCAGACCGGGATTTGGAGAAAAACGTGACAGCAATCTTTGCAGAACAGGCGCTTCTGCCCGACGGCTGGCACAGCAATGTGCGGATCGTCATCTCCGACGGCAGGATCGCCACGGTCGAGGCGAATACCTCGCTCCTGCCCGGCGACGAGCGCCGTGCCATCCTTTTGTCCGGCATGCCGAACCTGCACAGCCATGCCTTCCAGCGCGGCATGGCCGGCCTTGCTGAATTGCGCGGCCCTTCCGCCGACAGTTTCTGGAGCTGGCGCGAGGTGATGTACCGTTTCGCGCTGTCGATGACGCCGGACCAGGTCGAGGCGGTCGCGGCCCAGCTCTATGTCGAGATGCTGGAGGCCGGGTTCTCGCGCGTCGGCGAGTTTCACTATCTCCACCACGACCGTGACGGCCGGCACTATGCTGACATCGCCGAGATGGCGCAGCGCATCGTTGCCGCAGCGTCCGAGACAGGCATCGGGCTGACTTTGCTGCCCGTGTTCTACGCGCATTCCTCTTTCGGCGGCGCTGCGCCAAATGAAGGCCAGCGCCGGTTCATCAACGATGTGAACCAGTTCTCGCGGCTTGTTGAGAAATGCCGAGAATCCATTCGCGCGCTGAATCAAGGCGTCGTCGGCGTCGCCCCGCACAGCCTGCGTGCCGTGACACCGGAGGAACTGGAAGACATCACGGTGATGGCGCCGGAGGGGCCTATCCACATCCACATCGCCGAGCAGATGAAGGAGGTCGAGGACTGCCTTGCCTGGTCCGGGGCGCGGCCGGTCGAATGGCTGCTTGCCAACGCCAAGGTCGACCGGCGCTGGTGTCTCATCCACGCCACCCACATGACCGAGACCGAGACGGTGCAAATGACGAAAAGCGGCGCCGTTGCCGGCCTCTGCCCGATCACCGAGGCCAATCTCGGCGACGGCACCTTTGCCGCGTCCTTGTTCATGCAGCATGGCGGCCGCTTCGGCATCGGCTCGGATTCAAACGTACTGATCGGCCTGCCGGACGAGTTGCGGCAGCTCGAATATTCGCAGCGCCTCGCCCACCGCGCCCGCAACGTGCTGGCGGTGGCCGGCGGCTCGACCGGCCGTGCTTTGTTCGATGCCGCGCTCGATGGTGGCAGTGCCGCGCTGGGCGCCGGCCTCTCGCAGATCGCAGCAGGTGCCTCGGCCGATTTCGTCTCGCTCGACGGCAAGCATCCATCGCTGGCCGGCAAGACGGGCGATGCAATCCTTGATGCCTGGATTTTTGCCAACGGCACCAAGGTCGATTGCGTCTGGGTGCATGGCAAGAAACTGGTCAGCGGCGGCATGCATGCCAGGCGCGATGCCATCGCCGAGCGCTTCCGCAAGGTGATGACGGCGCTTTCGGCATGAGCATGATCGGGACAATAAGCGCGGATTCCGGAAGCGCGGACGGCGGCGAGGTTCTTTCGCTGCACCAGCGCATCCTGTCGGACATCAGCGAACGGATCCTGTCGGGTGCCTGGGCGCCCGGCCACCGCATCCCGTTCGAGCATGAACTGACGGCCGAATACAGATGTTCGCGCATGACAGTGAACAAGGCACTGTCGCAACTGGCCAAGGCCGGGCTGATCGAGCGCCGGCGTCGCTCCGGCAGTTTTGTCCGCCAGCCGCAGTCGCAGGCAGCCGTTCTCGAAATCCACGACATCCGGATCGAGGTCGAGGCACTTGGCCTGCCCTACCGCTATGAGCGCATGGCGCGAAACAGAAGGCGCAGCAGCGCCGACGACCGCGCCCTGCTGGAACTCGACGTCGCCGGGCCGGTGCTGGTGCTGGAATGCCGGCATTTCGCCGGCAAGCGGCCGTTCGCCCACGAGCAGCGGCTGATCAATCTGGCCGCCGTGCCGGAGGCTGTCGAAGAGGCGTTTTTCGACACGGCGCCCGGTCCGTGGCTGATCGGGCGCGTGCCGTGGAGTGCCGCCGAGCATCGGATTCGCGCCGTTGCCGCCGAAAAGCACATCGCGGCGGCGCTCGACATCCAGACCGGTGCGCCGTGCCTGGTGATCGAGCGGCGGACATGGAGCGCCGAGCACCCCGTCACCCATGTCCGGTTCACCTATGCGGCAGAGAACCACACGCTGGTGGCGCGGTTCACGCCGTCAAGGGGGTAACCCTCCCCCTCGAGGGGAGGGTCGCGGAGCAAATTGCCGCATGGCGGCATTTTGTGACGCGGGGTGGGGTCGGTGCAACCTCGCCGACCCTACCCTCGAGGGGGAGGGTAAAGACCCTCAAATCGCCGCGGTAACAATAATCTCGACCAGATATTCCGGTCCGGCAAGCTTGGCTTCGCCGGTGGCGCGGGCCGGCGTGTTGCCTTGCGGCACCCATTTGTCCCACTCCGCGTTCATCTCGGCAAAGGTGCTCATGTCGGCCAGCCAGATGATCGCCTGCAGGATCTTGGTTTTGTCGGTGCCGGCCTTGGCCAGCAATTCGTCGATCGCCGCCAGAATGTCCCTGGTCTGGGCACCGACGTTTCCGCCCGGCTTGCCGACCTGACCGGCCAGATAGACGGTGTTGCCGTGGATGACGATCTGGCTCATGCGCGGGCCTACATCGATACGACGAATGCTCATTGGATATTCCTTCTCCTCTTGTCGCTGCGCCTGTTTAGGGGCCGGGTTCGCCGGGGGCAAGGCCGCTCGAGCGGAACTTCTTGAGCCAAGCCAAAGCACACAACAAGACGGCCCGGCCGCAATTCCGCCCGATTGGCTTGTTGACTAATGTAATAACATCACATATCGAATCCGCCCCTGCAGCACCGATCATCGCCCCATGGATCGTCACATGAGCCAAACCTGCCTGACCTTCCGCGACCTGACGCTGGGCTACAATAGCCATCCTGCGGTCCACCACCTCAATGGAACAATCCGCAAGGGATCGCTGACGGCGGTCGTCGGCGCCAACGGCTCCGGCAAGTCGACGCTGATGAAGGGCATTGTCGGCGTCCTGAAGCCGATGGCCGGCACGGTGATCCGGGCGCCCGGCGTACGCGCCGCCTATCTGCCGCAGCAATCGGAGCTCGACCGCTCCTTTCCGGCCCGGGTCGTCGACCTGGTTTCGCTTGGCCTGTGGCCGCGGCGCGGCATGCTCGGCCGCTATACAAGGGAAGACCGCGACTCGGTCAGCAAGGCGCTGATGGCCGTCGGCCTAGGCGGTTTCGAGAAGCGGCCGATCGACACACTGTCGGGCGGCCAGCTGCAGCGCACGCTGTTTGCCCGCGTGCTGTTGCAGGATGCCGAGCTCATCCTGCTCGACGAGCCGTTCAACGCTGTCGATGCCAAGACGGTCGGCGACCTGATCGCGCTGATCAAGCGCTGGCACGGCGAGGAACGCACGATCATGGTTGTGGTCCACGATCTCGATCTGGTGCGGCAGAATTTCCCCGAAACACTGCTCCTGGCGCGCCAGCCGATCGCCTGGGGCGAGACCAGGGAGACGCTGCAGCCGGAGAATCTGTTGCGCGCGCGCCGCTTCCACGAAGCCTGGGAGGACAACGCGCCATGGTGTGAGCCCGGCGAGCATGATCACGAGCACAGTGGCCACGAGCACGGCCATGACCACGACCATTATCACGGCTCCGGGCCGAGGGCGGCATGATGGAGGTGCTTTACGGTCTGTTCGTCGCTCCTTTCGCCGACTACGCCTTCATGCAGCGGGCGCTTGCCGGTTCGATGATGCTGTCGCTCGGCGCCTGCCCGGTCGGCGTGTTCCTGATGCTGCGGCGCATGAGCCTGTCCGGCGACGCCATGGCGCATGCCATCCTGCCGGGTGCTGCCGCCGGCTTCCTGTTCTATGGCCTGGAGATCCTGCCGATGACGATCGGCGGACTGATCGCCGGCATCATCGTGGCGCTCGGCGCCGGCGCCGTCTCGCGCTTCACCATCCAGCGCGAGGACGCCTCCATGGCGGCCTTCTATCTGATTTCGCTGGCCATCGGCGTGCTCATGGTGTCGATCCGCGGCTCCAGCGTCGATCTCATGCATGTGCTCTTCGGCACCGTGCTGGCGCTCAACAACGAGGCGCTGACGCTGATCGGCGGCATCGTCGTGGTGACGCTGGTCAGCCTCGCCATCTTCTGGCGGGCGCTGGTCGCCGAATGCCTCGACCCTTTGTTCCTGCGCTCGGTCAGCCGGATGGGCAGCCCGGTGCATTTCATCTTTCTCGGCCTCGTCGTGCTCAACCTCGTCGGCGGCTTCCAGGCGCTCGGCACCTTGCTGTCGGTCGGGCTGATGATGCTGCCGGCAGCGGCGGCCCGCTTCTGGACCTCGCGCGTCGAGCCGATGTGCGTGCTGGCCACAGTAATCGGCTTTGCCTCCTGTATTGCCGGGCTGCTGTTGTCCTACCATGCGTCATTGCCGTCCGGCCCGGCCATCATCCTGTCCGCCGGCGTCGTCTATTTCGCCTCGATCCTGTTCGGCACGCGCGGCATCCTGCGCGCCCGCATCGTCCATCACCGCCACAGAACTGCCTGATCCCAACAAGGAGAAACTGTCCATGCTGAAATCGATCCGCGCCGCTTTGGCCGTGAGCGTTATAACATTAACCGCCTTTGGCGCATCTTCGGCCTTCGCAGAGCCTTTGAAGGTGGTCGCCAGCTTCACGATCATCGCCGATTTCGCCAAGAATGTCGGCGGCGACCGCATCGATCTGACCACCATCGTCGGGCCTGACGGCGACGCCCACGTCTACGAGCCGAGCCCCGCCGATGCTGTGACGATGGCCAAGGCCGACATCGTGCTGGTCAACGGCCTGCATTTCGAAGGTTTTCTGCAGCGCCTGGTCGACGCCAGCGCCACCAAGGCTTCGATTGCCGTGCTGACCAAGGGGGTCACGCCGATCAATTTCAAACCCGAATTCGCCGAGGCCGATGCCGCCGAAGGCGCAGAAACCGATGGCGGCAAGACGGTCACCGATCCGCATGCCTTCCAGTCGATCGCCAATGCCAAGATCTATGTGAAGAACATCGCCGACGCCTTTTGCACGGCCGACGCTGCGGGTTGCGACAGCTACAAGGCCAATGCAGCCGCCTATACGCAAAAGCTCGAGGCGCTTGAGGGCGAAGTGCAGGCGGCGATCCAGTCGATCCCGCAGGAGAAGCGCGTCGTCATCACCTCGCATGACGCCTTCGGCTATTTCGAGCAGGCCTACGGCTTGACGTTCCTGGCCCCGGAAGGCGTGTCGACCGAGTCGGAGCCCTCCGCCGCCGACGTCGCCAAGCTGGTCAGCCAGGTGAAGCAGGACAAGGCGGCGGCGATCTTCGTCGAGAACATCACCAACCCGCGGCTGATCGAGCAGATCGCCAGCGAGACCGGCATCAAGGTGGGCGGCACGCTCTATTCCGATGCGCTGTCGCAGCCCGACGGCCCGGCCGCGACCTATATCGACCTGATGCACAATAACATCGCCCAGATCAAAGGCGCGATCCTCGGCAGCTGAGCTGTCTAGTCACTCCATCCGGTCGGGCTGAAATTGCCCGGCCGGATTTCTATCTAACGGCGGTTGCCGACCGGGTCCGGGAGTGGCAAGACTGCCGCTAGCCAGATTGCGAGGACACCGCCATGGAATACCGTCAGATCAGCGAGGACTATTCGGTCTCCGGCCAGATCCAGCCCGAAGATGTCGCGACCATCAAGGCCGCCGGCTTCAAGAGCGTGATCTGCAACCGGCCGGACGACGAGCAGCCCGGCCAGCCATCGGCCGACACCGTCAAAGCGGCGGTCGAGGGCGCCGGGCTCGCCTTCCGCTACATCCCTGTCATCAGCGGCCAGATCACGGCCGAGAATGTCGAAGACCAGGCCGAGGCGCTTGACGAACTCGAAAGCCCGGTCTTCGCCTATTGCCGCTCCGGCGCCCGCTGCACCAATCTCTATGGGCTGATCAAGCAGTCGAAGGGGTGAGAGGCCTCACGTTCCGAGCGGAGGAAGTCAAGTTCCGCACTGTGGCGATCCTTCACACCCCCCTCTGTCCTGCCGGACATCTCCCCCTCAAGTGGGGAGATTGGATGTCGCGTTGGCTTTCGCCAATTTTCAGCGTTGCGGAGTGGGCAGCGAGGTCAGAGCTGCCAATCTCCCCACTTGAGGGGGAGATGGCCGGCAGGCCAGAGGGGGGTGCTGTCCTGGGTGCTGTCCCTCCGCCATATCTAACGAAAAGCCGTCTGGGCTAAATCGGCAGCGCGCCGGTTTCCTTCAATGTCTCAAGCACGATCGCCGTCTTCACATGCTGCACCGATTCGTGCGGCAGCAGCACGCCGTTGACGAACTCCGACAATGATTTGAGATCGGGCGTCACCACTTTCAATATATAATCCATCTCGCCGGTCAGCGCGTGCGCTTCCTGCACTTGCGGCAGCCGCGCCACCAATTCGCCGAAACGCCGCGCATTGTCGCGGTTGTGGGTGGCGAGCGTCACCGAAATGACGTTGACCAGGGAAAAGCCGAGCTTGTCGCGGTCGAGCACCGCCCGGTAGCCCTTGATATAACCGTCCTCCTCCAGCCGCTGGCGACGGCGCGAGCATTGCGACGCCGACAGGTTCACCCGTTCCGACAGATCGTTGTTGGTCAGCCGTGCATCGCCCTGCAGCAGAGCCATTATCTTGCGGTCAAACCGGTCGATGCGCGCGTCATCCATGGATTTTTCCAAACATATGCACAATTCACGCATTATCTGATCATTTCAAGCGTTTGAATGCAAGCACCATGCACCGCGTCCGCGTTATCATTGTGTTGAGATGGCTTTTCCCGGCCAACAACAGCTTTGGAGGATACTGCCATGGGTCCCTTCCCGCACGACGCACCGCCCGCCACGATCAGCAAAACCAATCCCGCCGGTACCGACGGCTTCGAGTTCGTCGAATTCGCGCATGCCAAGCCGGAAAAGCTCGCCGAGTTGTTCACCCGCATGGGCTATGTGCCGGTGGCCAAGCACCGCAGCAAGGACATCACCGTCTGGCGGCAGGGCGACATCAACTATGTCGTCAATGCCGAACCCGGCTCGCATGCCATGAAATTCGTCGACAAGCACGGCCCTTGCGCCGCCTCGATGGCGTGGCGGGTGGTCGATGCAAGGCATGCCTTCGATCACGCGGTGGCCAAGGGCGCGACGCCCTATGAAGGCAACGACAAGACGCTCGATGTGCCGGCGATCGTCGGTATCGGCGGGTCTCTGCTCTATTTCATCGAAACCTACGGCGAGAAGGGCTCGGCCTATGATGCCGAGTTCGACTGGCTGGGCGAGCGTGACCCGAAGCCGGAAGGCGTCGGCTTCTATTACCTCGACCACCTCACCCACAATGTCTATCGCGGCCAGATGGACAAATGGTGGGATTTCTATCGCGACCTGTTCGGTTTCAAGCAGATCCATTTCTTCGACATCGACGGCAAGATCACCGGCCTGGTCAGCCGCGCCATCACCTCGCCCTGCGGCAAGATCCGCATCCCGCTCAACGAGTCCAAGGACGAGACCAGCCAGATCGCCGAATATCTGAAGAAGTATAATGGCGAGGGCATCCAGCACATCGCCGTCGGCACCGACGACATCTACGGCGGCACCGACAGGCTCGCCGCCAACGGCCTGAAGTTCATGCCGGGCCCGCCGGAGACCTATTACGACATGTCTTATGCCCGCGTGAACGGCCATGAAGAGCCGATCGAGCGCATGAAGAAGCACGGTATCCTGATCGACGGCGAAGGCGTCGTCGACGGCGGCACGACCAAGATCCTGCTGCAGATCTTTTCCAGGACAGTGATCGGCCCGATCTTCTTCGAGTTCATCCAGAGGAAGGGCGACGAAGGCTTTGGCGAGGGCAATTTCCGCGCCTTGTTCGAATCGATCGAGCAGGACCAGATCAAGCGCGGCGTGCTGAAGGTGCAGGCGGCGGAGTAAGGCTGCACCGGACTTCTTGCGATTCGGTCAGTAGTAGCTCAGACTCTGGCCATGAACATTGCTATCGCAGAGGCCAAGGCTAGACTGTCGGAACTCGTCAGCCGCGCGGAAGCTGGCGAAGAGATTGTGATTACCCGTCGCGGCAAGGTTGCGGCGCGCCTCGTGCCGTTAGCCGTGCCCGAGTCCCTGCCTCGTGTCGGCGCCATGAAGGGCAAAATCAGGATTGCCGACGATTTTGACGAACTCGGTCCCGAATGGGACGGGTATGCCAAATGACGCTGTCACAGGCAAACGTCTATTTGGCGAGGCCGGCGGCTTTGCGCAGAATCTCGTTGATGCGGCTCTGCCAGCCGGGGCCGCCGGCACGAAAGCGGGCGACTACGTCACTGTCGAGACGGAGTGTTACCTGCTTCTTCGGATTATCGAGAGCCGGCCGGCCGCGCGAACGGCGAATGCTTTCGGCAAGCTCAGGGAACGCTTCGGCGAAAGGACGAGCGTTTCGAAAATCCTCCTCTGTCCATTCCGGATTCTCCGAAACGGCTTCCCAATCTTCTTTGCTGTAGCCGCGACCAGCTTCGAACTCGGTGCGCACCTTACGCTTTGCCATTGAACAATCTCCTTTCCGCGGGACTTGCCGGGCGCACCGAAATTATCGAGATGCCCTCGGAACCGAGCCGGGCAACCACCGCAACGATGCCATCGATGATCCCGCCAATTGCCATGAGACGTCCGGCCTTGGCAGTGCGGATTGTCGAGGCAAGAAAAAACTCGTCACCAAGCGCCGCAAAATCCAAGCCGTGCCTGTCAATGTTGGCCAACCGTTTTGGTTCGTTCCAAACGATCTTCATCAGAATTTATGTACCTACAATAATTAAGTCAATAATTTTCGTAACTACAACTAATTGCGACTTTCGAGCACCAACCTCTCGACCTCGGCTTTCCTGAGTGTCAGATCATAATCGAGGAAAAACTCGTCGAGTTGCGGCGGTTTCACCGAGGTGCCGGACTGCATCGCGTGCACCTGGCCGCGATGATGGATGTCGTGGATGAAGAGATGGGCGAGCAGGTCACCGATCCGTTCCGGTATCATGCCGTCCTCGCGCCGGTCGGTGAGAACGCGGCGCTCGAGATCGTCCGCCGACAGGCGGCCGCAAAAGGCGATCAGCCGCCGATCGGCCTCCGCCTGTGCAACAAAAAGCGCCTTGGCATCATTGAACGGCACAAAATCGTCATGGGCGGCGGCGCCGACGCCGCCCTCTTCGAGAAAATCGAGATAGAGGTGATCGACCGCCAGGATGTGGTTCAGCGTTGCCTTGATCGACGGAAAGAAGCTCGTCCGTTCGGCTTCGAATTCGCCGGGCTCAAGCTGCAGCACGGCGCGGTAGAGCCGGTCGTTGGACCACAGATTGTTGGCTGCCATGCGGCGGAAATGGTTCAGCAGGTCCATGACTTCACGGCGCGACCCGGAATAGCGACACACCCGCCCATAGAAGCGCAAACCCAGCCAAAACAATCAGCAGCAGCCCGATCATGTGCCGCCGCATGGCTTGCGTTTCCTGGTCCAGCGCGACATTCGTGTTGGTGACGGTGTGAAACATCACCGCCTTGCGCGGAAAGCCGCTGCGGTTGGTCAGGCCTGGCGAGCGCGCCTCGATGCGATAGCTCAGGCGGATCGCCAGGATGAAGATCGCCAGCATCACAAGGGCCCAGACACCGCACAGCAGATAGAATGTCTCGCCCGTCATTCTCTTGCCCCCTCGTACTTCTCGACCCTCTGCTCGATGGCGCCGAAGATCGAATGCCCACCCCTGTCCTTCATCTCGATGCGCACGCTATCGCCAAAGCGCAGGAACGGCGTTTTCGGTTCGCCGGTTTCGATGGTCTCGATCATACGCAGCTCGGCGACGCAGGAATAGCCGGCGCCGCCCGCCGAGACAGGCTTGCCCGGCCCGCCGTCGAGCTTGTTGGAGACGGTGCCCGAACCGACGATGGTGCCGGTGGCCAGCGGCCGCGTTTTTGCGGCGTGAACAATCAGCGCCGGAAAGTCGAAGGTCATGTCGATGCCGGCGTTCGCCCGGCCGAACGGCTTGCCGTTGAGATCGACCAGCAGCGGCAGGCTGACCTTGCCGCCGTCCCAGGCATCGCCCAGCTCGTCCGGCGTCACCGCAACCGGCGAAAAGGCAGATGACGGTTTCGACTGGTAGAAGCCGAACCCCTTGGCGAGCTCGGGTCCGGTCAGGCCGCGCAGCGTTACATCGTTGACCAGCATGACCAGCCGGATCGCCGCCCGCGCCTCATCGAGGCTTGCGCCCATCGGCACATCGTCGACGATGACGGCGACCTCTCCTTCCATGTCGATGCCAAGGGTGTCGTCGACCATGCGGATCGGGTCGCGCGGTGCGAGGAAAGCGTCCGAGCCGCCCTGGTAGATCAGCGGATCGGTCCAGAAGCTTGCCGGCATCTCGGCACCGCGCGCCTTTCGCACCAGCTCGACATGGTTCACATAGGCCGAGCCGTCGGCCCATTGGTAGGCGCGCGGCAGCGGCGAATGGGCGTCGTGCTCGTGAAAGCGGGCGGACGGTACCGCATTGTTTTCCAACGATTCCGCCATGGCAGCGAGATGCGGGGCGATGCGATGCCAGTCGTCGAGCGCGGCCTGCAGCGTGCGCACCAGGAACGAAGCATCGGTAAACCGCGTCAGGTCGCGCGAGACGACGACGAGCTTTCCATCGCGCGTCCCGTCCTTCAATGTGGCAAGCTTCATGCTTCCTCCCAAGGCGTTTATTCGTAATATTTGCCGGCATAGATAATTCTGGCCGCGGCTTTCCAAGGATTTTCATCCGCTAGAAACGCCGGGTCGCCGCGCCGACTGTCTTCGGTCCAGGTGACGGCCCAGGCGACTGCCGATTCGAGAAAGGTGCTGATCGAGCCGTTGTACCAACCGTTCCAGCCGGGATCGGATGGTCCCGGCATCGCAGTCTCCTTGCGGTCGGCGTCTTCCCGATCCCTCCTCAACGCATCGAGGAACCGGACAAAAGACGGCAAGTCTTCCACTCTGTCGAGAAACAAGGAGAGCTGCGCCCAGGATGTCTCCTCGGATTTGCCCACCTCTTCCCAAAGCTTGTCTTTGGTCACGTCTCACTCCCAAGCCCCACAACAAGGCCGTCGCGGGCGATCGTCAAGTCGCCGGCCCATGTTTTCCTGACGGCGGCAATCCAGTCGGCTTCGCCGATCTCGGGATCGTCGGCCGGAATGAGGTGGTTGACGACCAGTCTTTTGACGCCTGCGTCGCTGGCGATGCGGCCCGCCTCCTCGGCAAAGCTGTGGCTGGCAAGCAGGTGTTCCCTCAGCCTTGCGCCGTTGCCGGTCTTCGCGACCAGCCGCTCGATACCCACTTCCAGCATGGCCTCGTGGACCAGAATGTCGGCGCCCTCGGCGAAATCCGCCAATGGCGGAAAGAACGCCGTATCCGACGAAAAGACGATGCCTTGCCCCGCATGATCGAAGCGCAGCGCAAAGCAGTCCGTCACCGGCGGGTGGTCGACACGCAGCGCCGATATTTTGAGACCGCGCTCTTCGGCCACCTGGCCTTCACCAAATTCGACGATCGAGACCAGGTCGCGGAGATCCGGCCTGCCTTCATCGGCGATGCGGATCTCGATGTCGAACTCCATCGCCTGGCAAAAGCGCTGCCAATAATGGCCGATGCCGGGCGGGCCGAACAAAGTGACGGGCGCCGCCAGGCCGGCGGTCCAGGCGGTGTGGATGAAAGGTCCGAGTTCCAGAACATGGTCGGAGTGCAAATGCGTGATGAAGATCAGGTCGAGCGCCTTCAGGCTGATGCCGGCATCGGTCAGCCCGCGCGTTACGCCCAGCCCGCAATCGACGACGATGGTGCGGCCGCCAATCTCCAGCAGCGACGAACTCGGCCACGGGCCGCCCGGCCGCAGCGCCGGGCCACCCTTCGAACCCAGAAGCACCAGACGATCCGTCACGCGACGGCGCTCAAGACCAGTCGCCCTCTGGCGTGCCGTTGAAGCGCTTCTTCAGGCCGGCCCAGCAGTCGATGTAATTGTCCTGCCGGGTTTCGAGCTCGGCGCCATAGCGGGTCACCATTTGCGGAAAGCGCGTCTCGAACATGAAGGCCATGGTGTTGTCGAGCTTGACCGGTTTCAGCTCCGCGCGCGAGGCTTTTTCGAAACCAGACGCATCGGGTCCGTGAGCCAGCATCATGTTGTGCAGGCTGATGCCGCCCGGCACGAAGCCCTCTTCCTTGGCATCGTACTGACCATGAATCAGGCCCATGAACTCGCTCATGATGTTGCGGTGATACCAGGGCGGGCGGAAAGTGTTTTCCGCCACAAGCCAGCGCGGCGGGAAGATGACGAAATCGATATTGGCGGTGCCTTCCTCGCCGCTCGGCGCGGTCAGCACGGTGAAGATCGACGGATCGGGGTGGTCGAACAGGATCGCACCGACCGGCGAAAAGGTCGCAAGATCATATTTGTAGGGCGAATAATTGCCGTGCCACGCCACCACATCCAGCGGTGAATGATCAATCTCGGTGACGTGGAACTGGCCACACCATTTCGCGATCAGCCGACAGGGCGTGTCCTTGTCCTCGAACCAGGCGCAGGGCGTCTTGAAATCGCGCGGATTGGCCAGGCAATTGGCGCCGATCGGGCCGCGATCCGGCAGCGTCAGCTTGGCGCCGTAATTTTCGCAGACATAGCCGCGCACTTGCGGATCGACCAGTTCGACCTTGAACACCAGGCCGCGCGGCAGCACGGCAATCTCGCCCGGCCTGAGTTCGATAACACCCATCTCGGTGACGAAGCGCAAGGCTCCAGCCTGGGGCACGACCAGCAACTCGCCGTCGGCGTTGAAGAAATGATCGTAGGCCATCGAGCGATTGGCGACATAGACGTGTGCCGCCATGCCGGTCTGGCCGAGCACGTCGCCGGCGGTGGTGATCGAGCGCATGCCGGCGATGAAATCGGTCGGTTCCTTCGGCATCGGCACGGGGCTCCAGCGATACTGGCCGAGTGCGAGCTGATGGTCGCCGACGTTCGGCGCGCTTTTCCAAAGCGGATAATTCGCCGCTTTGAAGCGACCGGTGTGCCTGACGCTCGGCCTTATCCGATAAAGCCAGGAGCGCTCATTGGTGCCGCGCGGCGCGGTGAAAGGAGAGCCCGAAAGCTGCTCGGCATAGAGGCCGTAGGCCGGCCGCTGCGGCGAGTTTCGCCCTTGCGGCAGCGAGCCCGGCAGAGTCTCGGTCTCGAAGTCGTTGCCGAAACCCGGCATGTAGGAATAGGCCATGGAATCCTCCCGAATTCATGGTCTCGGAGCATCGTTTGCGCATCCGCAAAGATGCTCCGAGTTGACCATACCGGTTTCATTTGTAACCATTGAAAATGTAACCATCAACGGTGATTTCGGCATGAGCCGCCAGCATGCCCAGTCAGGGCCAACCATGGAAATCCTCGAGCTGGAATCCTTCCTGCCTTACCGGCTCTATCGGCTTGCCGATGCCGTCAGCCGCGAATTCTCAAGGATATACAAGGACCGCCACGGCCTGACCCGGCCCGAATGGCGCACGCTTGCGGGACTTGGACAGCACGGCACGATGACGGCGACGGCGCTCGGCGAGCAATCGGCCATGCACAAGACCAAGGTTTCGCGCGCGGTCGCCGAACTCGAGCGGCGCGGCTGGCTGACCCGCACGCCAGACGAGAAAGACCGTCGCGTCGAGCATCTGACGCTGACCAAAGCGGGGCTTGCCGCTTATCGCGAAATGGTGCCGCTGGCGAAGGAGTTCGAGCGGGAGCTGCTGGAGAGGCTTGGTGCGGAAGAGCGGGCGGCGATTGTCAGTGGGGTAGCGGCGCTGGAGGCAAAACTCACAGTGGGTTGAAATCCTCCATGGGTTTGACCGTCGTAGAAATCAGATCGCTATTGCGGCAGGTAACGCTCCTAGACCGTAGTAGGCGCGTTCGGCTACAATGAAGCCTCTGACACGGCTTCGAAATGCTATCGGATCATCGATGTAGCCCAAGAGAAGCTGCGCCTGCGAAGCCGCATGTCTCTGAGCGCTTTCAAACAGCCGCCTTGCCGTTTCAAAATCACCAGCCAAACCGGCCGCCACCCCGGCGTGGAAGGCCGCCCACTCGCCGTAGGCGCCCGGCTGCAATTCATTCACGAGGATTGTCGCTGTCGCCTGCACGGAAGGGAACATTGATCGGTGAACCCGATCGATTTCGACGGCCTTCTTGGCCATTTGATCAACCGCGAGCAGAAACTGTGCCGGGCTCTCGAACGGAACGAACTGTCCAATGCGCTGAGGACGATCGAAGGTAACTGTTTCAGGGAGCGAACCCCAGAGCCAGTGGACTGCTACGTTAAGGTAAGTGCCTTTGGACCAAGAGCTGGGCTGGAACTCGACTACACTTAGCCAGAAGCCGCGATCGGCGATCCAGATTCGAGACTTCCCTTTGCGTTGAAATCCGGCGGGCTTCAGTACGATCTTTGCCTGCGAGGCAATGATGCGACCGTGCTCACTATCCGCCATCTTGCACCCCTATATGCCTCACCAATCCATCACCACCTTGCCGGAATTGCCACTCTTCATCGCCTCAAATCCCGAAATATAGTCGTCTATGCCGATGCGGTGGGTGATCAGGCCGCTGACATCGAGAGGACCCTGCACCAGCGCGATCATCTTGTACCAGGTCTCGAACATCTCGCGGCCGTAGATGCCTTTCAGATGCAGCATCTTGAAGATGACCTTGTTCCAGTCGATCTCGAAGCCGGTCGGCGCGATGCCGAGAATGGCGATCTTGCCGCCATTGTTCATGGTGTCGATCATGTCGCGGAAGGCAGGTGCGGCGCCCGACATTTCGAGGCCGACGTCAAAACCCTCGGTCATGCCGAGCGCCGGCATGACGTCGCGCAGCTTTTCCTTCGACGCATCGACGACATGCTGGACGCCGAGCTTTTTCGCCAGTGCCAGGCGCACCGGGTTGATGTCGGTGATGACCACTTTTCGCGCGCCGACGCACTGCGCCACCAGCGCACCCATGATGCCGATCGGCCCGGCGCCGGTGACCAGCACGTCCTCGCCGACCAGATCGAAAGACAAGGCCGTGTGGACGGCATTGCCCAGGGGATCGAAGATGGCGGCGATCTCGTCCGGCACATCGTCGGGGATGGGCACGACATTGTGCTGCGGGATCGCAAGGTATTCGCCAAAGGCGCCCGGCCGGTTGACGCCGACGCCGAGCGTGTTGCGGCACAGATGCCCCCTGCCCGCCCGGCAGTTGCGGCAATGGCCGCAGACGATATGGCCTTCTCCGGAAACCCGCTGGCCGAGTTTGTACTCGGTCACCGCCGTGCCGAAATCGGCGACGGTTCCGACAAATTCATGGCCGGTTACCATCGGCACCGGCACGGTCTTTTGCGCCCACTGGTCCCAATTGTAGATGTGTACGTCGGTGCCGCAGATCGCCGTCTTCCTGATCTTGATCAGCACGTCGTTCGGACCGATTTCCGGCACCGGCACTTCTTCCATCCAGATGCCCGGCTCGGCCTTGGCCTTGACCAGCGCCTTCATCATGTTCGACATTCTTTTGTCCCCAGAACCTTAGTCGCTTGAATCTCTTGATCCGGCCGCTCAGGAAATCACGCCGAGTTCGCGACCGACTGCGGCGAACGCCCCAACCGCGCGTTCGATGTCGGCGCCGGAATGGGCGGCCGACATCTGCGTGCGGATGCGCGCCTGGCCCTTCGGCACCACCGGGAACGAGAAGCCGATGACATAGATGCCGCGCTTCAGCATCCGCGCCGCCACTTCCTGCGCCAGCGTCGCGTCGCCCAGCATCACCGGGATGATCGGATGGTCGGCGCCGGCCAGAGTAAAACCGAGCTTGCCCATCTCGGAGCGAAACCGCGCCGCATTGGCATATAGGCGCTGGCGCAACGCATCGCCATTGCGGATCATCTCGAAAACCCGGATCGAAGCGCCAGCGATCGCCGGCATCAGCGTGTTGGAAAACAGATAGGGGCGCGAGCGCTGGCGCAGCCAGTCGACCACCTGCTTCCTGCCCGACGTGTAGCCGCCGGACGCGCCACCCAATGCCTTGCCCAGCGTACCGGTGATGATGTCCACCCTGCCCTCGACGCCGCAATGTTCGGCCGAGCCACGGCCGTTCCTGCCGACGAAGCCAACAGCATGGCTGTCGTCGACCATGACCATCGCATCGTATTTGTCGGCGAGGTCGCAGACGCCTTTCAGATTGGCGATGATGCCATCCATCGAGAACACGCCGTCGGTGGCGATCAGCCGGAACCGACAGTCGCGCGCCTCTTTCAACCGCGCTTCCAGATCGGCCATGTCGTTGTTGGCGTAGCGGAAGCGCTTTGCCTTCGACAGCCGTACCCCGTCGATGATCGAGGCGTGGTTCAGCGCATCGGAGATGACCGCATCCTCCTCGCCGAGCAGCGTCTCGAACAGGCCGCCATTGGCGTCGAAGCAGGAGCCGTAGAGGATGGTGTCCTCCATGCCGAGGAAGTCAGAAATGGTCGCCTCGAGCTGCTTGTGTTCTTCCTGCGTGCCGCAGATGAAGCGCACCGATGCCATGCCGTAGCCGTACCGGTCGAGCGCCTGCTTGGCCGCCTCGCGCAGTTCGGCGCTGTCGGCGAGGCCGAGATAATTGTTGGCGCAGAAATTCAGCACCTTCTCGCCGCCGACCTCGATCTCGGCCGATTGGGTCGAGGTTATCACCCGTTCGGATTTGTAAAGGCCGGCCGATTTCAGTCCTTCAAGCTCGCTGTCGATGTGGGAAAGGAATGCTTCGGTCATGATCAGGCCCTGTTGAGATCGATGAGGACTGTCGCGCCGCGCGGACGAAAAATCCATCGCAAAAGCGACCGCTTCGGTGGCGGCAATGGCACGGCAGAGGCCACGATGTTCAAATGCGGAGGCGCCGCGAAAGATTGCAATAACCACTTTGCGGGTTTCTCGCCACGGTCGCCGCCGCCGGCATGCTGCCGTCCCAAACCTGTTAACACTTTGAAGCCAAAGGTTGTCGCACAAGAATTCGTTGGCGAGAGGGCCGCCTCAGAAAATGTCACAGCAGCCGGTGCACGCCGTTTCGGGCAGGCTCATACTCCTGATCAAATCCGGCTACTGGCTGGCTCTGCTGATCATCGCCGCCATGGTCGTGGCCTCCTTCATCCTGCTGCAGCAGATGATGGCGGCCCAGCAGCACAACCAGGCACTGCTCGATGTGGTCAGCACACAAAAAGCCCTATCGCAGCGCATCGTCTTCCTTGCCGGCGCCACCGGTACCGCCTCACGCGACCAGCAGCCGGCCCTGGTTAGCGCGCTCAAGCAAGCGACGGTGGAGTTCGAGGAGAACTACGATCTGCTGCTCGAACGGACCGCCGCCGATCCGGCGTCGCCGGCAAGGTTCGATCCGAGATCGATCGAGAGCGTACTTTTCGCCAAGCCGTACCATCTCGACTATTTCTCGGTCGGGCTTATCGCCAACGGCGAACGCCTGATCTCGTCATTCGAATCGCGGCTCAACATGGCCGGCAATGGTGGCTACAAAGGCGGAGAGGAGCGCGTCAACCTGAACGCTTCCGTTGCCAACGCAACATTGTCGGGCTATGCCGCACTTGGCCAGCGCATCAGTGCCTTTGCAGACCAGCGATCCGAAACACTTCTCGATCTTAACCGCACATTGTTCTACTCGACCATCGGCGTTATCGTGCTGGTGGCGCTTTTCATTTTCAGGCCAATGTCGAATGCCATCCTGCGCCGGACGCGCGAGCTGGTCGATGCGCGCAATTCCATGGCCTTTATCGCCGTGCATGACGGGCTGACCGGCCTGCACAACCGCACCTTCTTGACCGAGCATTTCGATACGCTGATCAATGCTGCGCAGCGACGGCGTGAACGGGTTGCCGTGGTGCAGTTCGATCTCGACCGGTTCAAGCAGATCAACGACACGTTCGGCCACGCCGCCGGCGATTATGTGCTGGTGGCGGCTGCGCAGCGCATGCGTGATTCGTGCCGTACGTCGGATCTCAACGTGCGTCTCGGCGGCGACGAATTCGTTGTGGTCCTCAACGACGCCGGCAGCACCGAGGACATCGATATCGTCGCCAGGCGCATGCTGGCCAAACTCAATGAGCCGATCATTTTCCGGGGAACGACAATCCATCCGGGCGTAAGTGCCGGGATTGCGGTCTACCCTGTCGACGCCGACAATGCGCAGGATCTGCTCGTCCATGCCGATCTGGCGCTGTATTCCGCCAAGAAGCAGGGCGGCGGCAGCTTGTCGTTCTTCTCCGAGGAGCTGAGGCACGAACTCGATTATCGCAAGCAGCTCGAGCTCGATATCAGGACCGCTATCTCGGAGAAGGCGTTCGAAGTCTATTTCCAGCCGCAAGTCTCGCTGTCGGACGGCGCCATCAGCGGCATCGAGGCTCTGGTTCGCTGGAGACATGCCGAGCGCGGCATGATCGCGCCGGGCGAGTTCATTCCGATCGCGGAAAAATGCGGTCTCATGCCCGAGATCGGCCGCATCGTCATCGCCAAGGCGATCGACGAAGCAGCCGAATGGAACCGCGCAGGCATCGCCTTCGGACGGATCGCCGTCAATGTATCCGGCTCGGAGCTGCGCGAGACAGATTTCGAAGTCTTCCTGTTCGACATGCTGGAGAGGGCTGGCCTGCCAGCGCACAAACTGTCGCTGGAGATCGTCGAATCCGTCATCCTCGACGATGAGAAGACCGGTATCGCGGCAAAGCTGCGGCACATTCGCGCCGCCGGTATCCATCTCGAGCTCGATGATTTTGGCACCGGCTACGCATCGCTCAGCCATGTCAATCCAAACGAGATCGATCGGCTGAAGATCGACCGCCGTTTCGTCCAGAACATCAACGAGAACAGCGGCAACACCAAGATCGTGCGTGCCCTCACCGAGCTCGCCCGCGGTCTCGGCATCTCGATCGTCGCCGAGGGCGCCGAAACCGAAGCCGAGCTCGACTCGCTGATGGCGATCGGCTGCGACCAGGTGCAAGGCTATTCCATCGCTTTCCCGATGCCGCCGGACAGCGTGCGCGAATGGCTGGTGGCGCGAACGCCCAAGAAGGCCAGGCTGACAGTGCTGCAGGGCTGCCGGGCGTAGGAAAGTCGGAACTACTGCAATGGCGGCAGGTTTCTCAGCGGATTGAGCATCGGCACCCCAAGTGGTGCGAAATGACGCTCGTTATCCGTCAGTATCACCAGGCCGTGAACCTCGGCCGTAGCAGCAATCGCTATATCTTCAAATCCCGGCCGATGAGCCCTTGCGCGATCAAGAATAGAACCCGCGGCATGCGCGGCTCGCAAATCGAAGGGCAGAATCCTTGCCCCGTAAAGGTGCTCGACTGCCTGCCACCAGTCGCGTAGCAGCGCGGCCTTTGTGGTCGCGCCGTCGCGCTCCGCCTTCGCTATCCCCGCCGCGATTTCGGACGCAGTCACAACGGATAGGAACAGGTATTCGCTCGCCATATCGAGCCATGCCATCAGCGCCGCCCGATCAACCTTCCTGGCTGGAGCCATTGCCGAGATGATGTTGGTGTCCAGCAGAAACATCAGGGCTGGTCGCCGCGCTACAACGCAACCTTGCGAGCCGGCTTACGGGAACGAGGCGGAATGTCGTCCTTGTCCCCGGGAAAAGCCGCCAGCAGCCGCCCGAAGCTCGGCACCCGAGACAGCCGCTGATAATCTTCGAACGACAGGATGACGGCCTGCTTCCGACCGTGGCGTGTGATAATGGCAGGCTCTCCTGCAACTGCCTGATCGACGACTGCCGAAAGCGTCGCCTTGGCGTCTTTCAACTGAATTTCGCGCATGTTGCCACCCTCGCATATGACTACCATGGTCATATAACATTGCAGACGGCTTGGAACAAGGGTTGCGGTCCAATCGGTATCAACTGACATTGGCCCGCAACGCGGCCAGCACCTGTGCAAACTCTGCCAGCCTGTCGTCGGACAGTCCTTTCCGCAGCCGCTTGTCGAAGGCTAACGCGGCGGTGCGCAATTTCAGGAACAGCGCTTCTCCGGCTTGGGTCAGCTCCACCTGGTGAACCCGGCGGTTCTCGGGATCGCGGCGGCGCATCAGCAGGCCTTGCGTCTCCATAGCGTTGAGGTGGTGGGTCAGCGTTGCGCCCCGGATGCCGATCATGCCGGCGAGCTCGCGTTGATTGGCCAGCTCCCGCGACTTGACCGACAGCAACGTGACCCAGACCGGCAGCGTGCCGCCTGCCTCGACCAAGGCAGCGTCGAAAGCCTGCGCAACCAGCTTGGCGGTGCGCGCGAGATTCATCCCGATCGGCGGGCGGTCAAAGGGCGTCATGATCCGACACTAGAACAAGGGCAAAGCCTATGGAACCGGCTCGAGCTTATGCGTTGACATCTAATCATTTGATATCTATCAATATGCCTGACGGTGGGCAAGAGAGGAAATGCGGTCATGCAATATGTCTACATCATCGTCCTCGGCCTTCACGTCATGGCGGGTGTGTTCTGGGCCGGCACCACTATCGCGGTTGCGCGCGAACCGGAGATCAGGGCGGAACGTTTCTTCCGGCCGCAAATGGGCGCAGCCGGCGTGGTTTTCCTCACCGGCTTGCTGCTGTGGTATTTCTTCCACAACGGCTCTTTCGGCTCGATGGAGAAGGTCTTGGCGCTCGGCATCTTGACGGCGTTAATCGCCGCCGGGGTTCAGGGCGCGCTGGTGGGTTCCGCCAGCAGGCAGTTGGCCGGCGCTGATGCGGCGAAGCAAACCCAGTTGCGCGCCAAGATGACAAAGGGCGAACGCATCGCCGGCGGCCTGCTGGTCATCACCGTGTTCTGCATGGCCACCGCCAGGATGTTTTGAACGTCCTGCCGCAATCGCAAGATCGTACGGTGCCCGGCGATGGCCGGCGGCGTGCGCGGCGCGCAGACCGGACCGACGTACCGTGGTGGCTCTCCGTACGGAGGTTCGGCTGCGCGCCACCAATCAATCCAAAATATTCCTCAGATTCGCAAGCCGAACCTGATGCCGTCATAGATCGCAGCGTGGATATTGCGTGAAGCTACCGCGTCGCCGATGCGAAAGACGACGAAACCGCCTTGCGGATTGCGCGCAGGAAAGATGTCGCCGCCATTGATCAGTTTTTCGTAATCGATCGCGCCGGCGTTCTTCGACAGCGGCTTCAGCGCCAGGTAGAGATCGTCGAGCGGCAGCGTGCCGTGCTCGACCACCACCTGGTCGACCCGCCGCTCGCCGCGCCAGCCATCGGCGAAGTCGGAGGCGAGCTCGGCGATCAGCTGGTTGCCTTCACGCCGCACAGAACGTAGCCGTGTGTTGATGGTCACCGTGACACCCTTTTCCTGGAAGGCGCGCATGTAGGGCACATGATTCATGCCGCCCATTTCCGGGGCGAAGAAGCGCTCTGGTGAAACCAGCTCCAGCCTGGCGCCGCTATTGGCGATCAGTTCGGCGGCACCCATGCCCTGATGGCCGCCATTGTCGTCATAGAGCAGCACGTTCTCGGCCGGCTTGACGCTGCCGGCCATGATGTCCCAGCTCGAGGTGACGAGATCGTCGCCCGCCGTCAGAGGCGGGTTCTGCGGCAGGCCGCCGGTGGCGACCACCACCACGTCCGGCGACAGCGCCAGCACGTCGTCCGTCTCCGCCCATTTGTCGTAGCGGATCTCGACGCCCAGCCGGTCGAGTTCGGCCAGGCGCCAGTCGATGATGCCGATCAATTCCTTGCGGCGCGGGTTTTGCGTTGCCAGCCGCACCTGGCCGCCGGCCTGGCTCGATGCTTCCAGCACCGTCACCTGGTGCCCGCGCTCGGCGGCGACGCGCGCCGCCTCCAGCCCGCCGGCGCCGGCACCGACGACGACCACCTTCCGCTTCGGTCCCTCGGTTTTCGGAATAATATGGGGGATATCAGCCTCGCGGCCCGTCGCCGCATTGTGGATGCACAGCGCCTCGCCGCCCTCATAGATGCGGTCGAGGCAATAGGTGGCGCCGACGCAAGGGCGGATCTCGTGCTCGCGGCCCTCCATCACTTTTTTGACGATATGCGGGTCGGCAATGTGGGCGCGCGTCATGCCGACCATGTCCAGCTTGCCGGTGGCGATGGCGTGACGCGCGGTGGCGACGTCGGAAATCCGCGCCGCATGGAAGGTCGGGAATTTCGTCGCTGCCCTGATCTCGCCGGCAAAGTCGAGATGCGGCGACGACCGCATGCCGGTCACCGGGATGACCTTGGTCAGCGCCGCATCGGTCTCGATCGAGCCACGGATGATGTTGAGGAAATCGACCTTGCCGGAGCCGGCCAGCCGCCTGGCGATTTCGACGCCCTCCTGTTTCGACAGGCCTTTCTCGAAATCCTCGTCGGCGACCATGCGGATGCCGACGACGAACTTTTCGCCGACCGCGGCACGCACCGCGTCGAGCACCATTCCGGTGAAGCGCAGCCGGTTGTCGAGCGAGCCGCCGAAATCGTCGTCGCGCTGGTTGGTGGCCGGCGACCAGAAACCGTCCATCAGATGGCCGTAGGCTTCGAACTCGATGCCGTCGAGGCCGGCAGCCTGGCAGCGCTGCGCGGCCGCCGCATAGTCGGCTACGATGCGCTCGATATCCCAGTCCTCGATAGTCTTGGGAAAGGCGCGATGGGCCGGTTCGCGCACCGGCGAAGCCGACAGCACGGGCAGCCAGTCGGCCTTGTTCCAACCGGTGCGGCGGCCGAGATGGGTGATCTGTATCATCACCTTGCAATCGTGCTCGTGGCAGGCATCGGTAAGCTCGGCGAGCCACGGCACGATGCGGTCGTCATAGACATGCAGATTGCCAAAAGCGGCCGGGCTGTCGCGCGAGACGATCGCCGAACCGGCGGTCATGGTCAGCGCCATGCCGCCCTTGGCCTTTTCGGCATGGTAGAGCCGGTAGCGTTCCTTCGGCATGCCGTCCTCGGAATAGGCCGGCTCATGGCTGGTCGACATCACCCGGTTCTTCAGCATCAGATGCTTGAGCTGATAGGGCTGGAGAAGCGGGTCGTTGCTGGTCATCGTCTTCCTGCTGTTTCAAATTGTGCTAATGAGCGGCAAATTTTGTTTTTACGCATGTCGCTGTCCCAAAATCGCTGCGCAGTTTTGGGCGACATGCAGCAAGGAACCTGCTCATGACCGATACGAAAAACCTCACCCAGCTCGGCACCAACGTCGAGGCGCCACAGAGCCCTGAAGCGGCAGTCCTGGAAACCGTGCCGTTTTCGCGCGGCGACGGCCCGCCGGCCATCGTTCGCTTCACCTGCCCGGAATTCACTTCGCTCTGCCCGGTCACCGGCCAGCCGGACTTCGCCCATATCGTCATCGACTACGCACCCGATGCGCTGCTGGTGGAATCGAAGTCGCTCAAGCTGTTCATGACCTCGTTTCGCAACCATGGCGCCTTCCACGAAGAATGCACCGTCATGATCGGCCGCCGCATCATCGCCGCGACCAAGCCATTGTGGTTGCGCATCGGCGGCTACTGGTATCCGCGCGGCGGCATTCCGATCGACGTGTTCTGGCAAACCGGCGCGCCGCCGGAAGGTGTGTGGCTGCCCGACACCGGCGTCGCCCCCTATCGCGGGCGCGGCTGATCGGACGGAGCGGCTCACCTGATCCCGGTCCGGCACAGGTTGGTCTCCAGGAAAGGCATCACCGCGTCGCGGTACCGCTGTTGGTCATAGCGATAGAGATCAACATGCCGCGCGCCGTCGAACCAGACCAGCTTTGCGTCAGCGCCTGCCGCATCTTTCAACGCCAGTGTCTGGCTGCGAGCGACAAACGGATCCGAATTGCCTGCTAGCAGCAAAATCGGCCGATCAATCGCGCCGATGCGATCGACCGGCCTGACATCATCTACCCCGAAGCCAAGGCGGAGCTGCATCTGCGCCAAGAGGATGGTCGCCTGTACGTCGCGCAACATAGGCAAGGGCGCTCGCAACGCCGTGGTTTCCAGCAAAGTCGCGTAGAGCTGCTCCAGGACATAGGCGTCGGCATGCTCCTGCTGAGCGCCAAATACAAAAGCAGCCGCACCGAGCGACGAGCCGATGGCCGCCACCTTGCGACCGGCGAAGCGTTGCCGGGCAAAGGCGAGGATGCGGCTGGCGTCCTGCCGTTCGATGTAACCAAAGCCTCTGATATCGCCGCCGCTTTCGCCATGTCCCGACAGATCGAACAGCACGATCGAGTAGCCGCTTTCGAAAAGCAGCTTCGCTCGTGGAACCATGGCCAGCTTGTTTGAACCACGTCCGTGTAACAGCACGATTGTTCCGCAACTGTCCTGCCGATCCGCCACCCAACCGGCAAGGTCGGGCGCGCCCTCCCGCTTCAGAACGATGCGCTCCACCGGTAACCCCACAGGCAGCGTGAAGCTTTGCTGAGGGACGCGGGCCACCGCGTGGCTACCTGCCTCCCAGGTGACAGCGCAGGCCAGGACGCAAACCGCCGCGAATAAAGCAACCACGACAGGACCTCTTCTCATCGATCGGTCACGTGCACTTCGCATCAGTTGAGCGGCAGCCGCCGGTAGCGGCTGGGGCTGTTCGGGTCGCTGAAATGGTGCATCGGCCCGTGTTCGGCAAAGTGCGCTGACCAGCGTTTCATTGCCGCCGGATCGAGTTCGACGCCCAGCCCGTCACCCTCCGGCACGCGCACCGTATTGCCCGTCTGGCGGAAAGGACCGTCCTTGATGACATCGCCGATCTGCCAGCGAAACAACGACTGCGACGCCTCGGTGATCCACGGTGTCGCCGCCACGACGTGCAGATAAGCCGATGTCATGATGCCGAGATCGTTCGAATAGCACCAGAACCCCTTGCCCATCGCCTCACAGGCGGCGATGAATTTCAGAGTTTTCGACAATCCGCCGAGTGCTGCGAAATTGCAGACGAAGTAATCCGGCGCACCGAGCGCGACTGCCCGTCTGAGATCCGGGATGTGCGTCGAGAACGGAATGCGCGAATGCTGGCGCAGCGCAGCCATCTCCTCGAAGGTCGCGACCGGATCCTCGTAGTTGCGGATGTTGAACGGCTCGATCTCGCGCAGCACCCAGCGCGCTGTGGTCAGCGACCACTGCATGTTGGAATCGAGTTTGATCTGCGCTTTATCGCCAAGCGCCTCGCGCAGCATGCGCACTGTCCTGATCTCGTGCTCGGGATCGCCCATGATCAGCTTGCCCTCGAAAATCGTCGAGCCGTGCTGTTCTCGCATGCCGAGACAGTAGTCGACGATCGCTTCGGCGGTCATCTCGCCGCCGGCTCCGCCGTGAGCGGGGCGAAAGGCGAAATATTCCGAAAACGGAATGTCCTTGCGCACCGCGCCGCCGAGCAGCTTGTAGAGCGGCATGCCGAAGACCTTGCCTCTTATATCCCACAGCGCCAGTTCGACGGCGCCGAACGCCACCGTGGCTGCATTCTCGCCGGTGTTGGCGGTAATCTGCCAGGGCGGCACGCAGCGCGCCTCGCAGTCGGCGATGTCGAGGGGATCGGCGCCAATCAGCGCCGGCGCGATCTCGGCCTTGATCACCTCGCCGAAATGCCACCATGGCGCCTCGCCCAGTCCGACCACGCCTTCGTCCGTCTCGACCTCGATGATCGATTTCGAGGCGCCGCCGTAGAGACCAGCCGTCCACCAGAACGGAGCATCGAGCGGGACGTTGACGTGGGTGACGCGGATGTTGGTGATCTTCATCGGTTCCGTTCTCACTCACACTGGTATTGGCTTAGCGCCCATTCGCCGGTCACCGAGAGCAGGTCCGATATCTTCCAGTCGCCATCGATCTTTTTGAACTTCCATTCCAGCCGGTGCGGATTGCCGGCGACGACAAAAGCGACGACGACCTTGGCCTCGTCGCCCTTGATCGCTTCGATGGTCTTCAGGCTCTTGTCGATCTCCGCCTTGTCGTATTCGGAATTGTCGAGCGCCATGTTGGGATCGAGGCACTCGCCCTGCCCCGACTTCCGCAGCGCGTCGCTCTTGTCCAGCACCGACTTTGCCGGGTCGGTGAAATGGCCCCGCTGAGCCGGATCGACCTCGAGCCCGGCATGCTCGTAGAACGGCTTCACCACCGCGGTCGGCGAGCCCGGCTGCACGGCTGCGGCCGGCGCGTTTTCTGCCGGCGGCGAAACTGCCGGCGGAGGTGCCGCACTGTCGGCCGGCGCGTTTGCGGGCGGCGCGCCGAACAGGTCCTGAGCGGCGGCGCTGCTCAATCCGGCCAGCAGGCACGCAGTCGCCAAAATCCAGGGACGGCAGCGAAGCACGGCATCACTCCGGCGACTGCCCGGCCAGGCATTCGAGCGCACTCAGGGTCCAGCCGCTGGTCTTCGAGGTAATGTCGGCGACCTTCCACTGGCCGTCGATCTTCTTCAACGACCAGACCATTTCGCGTTTGGAACCATCGCCTTCCGGAAAAAGGTTGAACGTCGCCGTCACCTCGGCGCTGTCGCCATCCAGCGTTTCGGCCAGCGTCAGCGTCTTGGCCACGGTCTTCTCGTCATAGTCCTGCGCATCGAGACCAGGGGCGAAGTCGATGCAGGGAACTTCATCCGGATGGTTCTTTGCCGCATTGTCGTTCAGTTCGAACAGTTTCGTCACCGGTTCGGTGAAGCGGTCGCGATATTGCGCATCGGCCTCGAACTTGACCGACGGGACATAAAAGAACTTCACGGCGTTGGCAGCAGGGCCGGCAAACGCGGCCGCCGGCACGGCCATCGAAAGCGCGGCAACAAAAAGTGGCAGTTTCATGGGTGTCCCCGATTGTTCACTGACGGAAGCTATCAGTACCACGCATCTTGCCCGTCGGCTTTCTTGCGGTCCATGAAATCCTGCAACGTCTCGTCTGCTGGCAACTCAGGCGTTCAGCCAGACATCCTGGAGATCCATCTCGAAGGTTTGGTGGACACCGTAGTTCTTCACCTTCTCATTCATGTGGCTGAACAGCTTCTGCCAAAACGGCTGAATGATGACGCCCGAATCCTGCAGGATCTGCTCGATGTCCTTCATGACCTCGCGGCGCTTTTCCACGTCGATGAGCGAAAGAGCCTGCTTGAGCTTGGCGTCGAAATCAGGGTTCGAGTAGCCGGTTTCGTTCCAGGCCTCGCCGGTGCGATAGCCGAGCGCCAACACCTGTACGCCAAGCGGGCGCATGTACCAGATGGTCATCGAATAGGGGTATTTCGTCCAGTCGTTCCAGAAGGTCGACCCCGGCAGCACGGTGCGCTTCACCTTGATCCCGGCATCGCGCAACTGGCCGGCAATAGCGTCGCCGGTGTTCTTTTGCCAATCGTCCTCGACGGTGATCAGTTCATGCTCGAAGTCGTCCTGCCCGGCATCGGCCATAAGCTTCCTGGCGCCCGCGGCGTCGCGTGTCTTCTTGGGCAGCGCGTAGTATTCCGGATGAATCGGGCTGACGTGGTGGTTTTCACCAACAGTGCCTCGCCCGGCGTAGCCAAGTTCGAGCACCGCTTTGTTGTCGACGGCCATCTGGAGGGCGTTGCGAACCCGCTTGTCGTCATAGGGCTTGTTCGTGATGTTGGTCCGGGCGACGAGCGTGGTCGCTGTCGCGACCTCCGATTTGACCAGCCCCATCTTGTCGAGGATGTCTATGAAGTCGGCCGGCGTCTCGAAGTTGAGGTCGATTTCGCCGGAGTCGAATGCATTTATCGAGGCGTTGAAATCGGTTCCGTAGTCGATGAATTCGACGCCGTCGAGAAGCGCTTCACCGCCCCACCATTTGCCATTCTCACGACGCTTGACGACCGCTTTCTGGCCGACCGCATAAGACACCAGTTCGAACGGCCCGGTGCCAATCGGCTTCTCAATCGGATTGGCGCCGTCGGCGTCGAAGTTGCGATGGACCACCAGCGCCGGATAGTCGGTGAAGTTCGGGATCAGCGAGATGTCCGGTTCGTTCAGCTTCAGCTTCACCGTGTTGTCGTCGACCTTGGTGATCGCCCCTTCCCTGGCCTTGCCGGTCTTTGCATCGATCAGCGCACCGACGCGCGCGGCCATCGAATTGCCGGCGGCAGCCTTCTCGCACCAGCGCGTCAGATTGTAGGCCACGTCATCGGCGTTGAAAGCATCGCCGTTGTTCCAGGCGATGCCCTTGCGCACATGCAGCACGTATTCGGTGGCGTCGTCGTTGACCTCCCAGCCTTCGAGCAGAACCGGCTCGAATGTGAACTGGCGGGTGTAGCGGACAAGCGGCTCGAGCCAGCAGCGTGAAATGTTCGCAAGTTCCACCCAGTCGTAGGTGCGCGTGTCCTTTTGCGCCTTCACCGACATCGAAACGTGCAGCGTTCCGCCTTTCTTCGGCTCTTCAGCCAAAGCCCGCTCCGGCACGGCAAGTCCAATCATGCCGTAGGCAAGGGCCGTCGATGCGCCGAAGGCGCTTGCCAGGGCCAGAAACTCCCGCCGGTCGACGCGACCGGCGCGCGCCTCGCTGGCCATTGCTTCGATGGCGCTCGGTACGCGATCGGCGTTGCTTCTGAAGAGTGTCATTTTTTCCTCCCTTATGGTTCGCATCGGGTCTTCGCCCGTGATCAACTAACGCTGTCCGGCAGTTTCTCCTCGCGCCGCGCAATCAAATCTTTGAGACCCTCGGCGATGCCCTCATCGAGCTTCGGCTCCTCATAATCGGCGAGCATGTTGCGCGCTTTCTCGCGGCCGCGGGTGTCGTGGTCCTTTGCTCCTTCCGCCTTCCACTGTTCGAACGAATTGAAGTCCATGATGCTCGGTATGAAGAAGGCGGACTCGAAATGTTCAAGCGTGTGCTGGGTGCCGAGGAAATGGCCCTGCGGTCCGACCTCGCGGATAGCCGCCATCGCCTCCTTGAAATCGTCGAATGGCAGCCCGCCAGCATATTTGTACCAGCCGACAAGCTGCTCGCAGTCGGTGGCAAATTTCGAATAGCCGCAGGTCAGGCCGGCCTCGAGCCAACCGGCGGAGTGCCAGATGTAGTTGGCGCCGGCAAGGATGGCGGCATGCATCAGCATGTTCGCCTCGTAGCCCGCCTGGGCGTCGTTCAGCTTCGAGCCGACGTGGAAACCTGACGTGCGCCACGGCAGACGATACTTCCGCGCCAGCGCGCCCATGAGATACATCATCTGGGCCGCCTCCGGCGTGCCGCCCATGGGAGCGCCGGTCTTCATGTCGACCGTCACCATGAACTGTCCGTAGATCTGCGGCGAACCCGGACGCAGGAGCTGTGTGAACGCGACGCCCGCCAGCGCTTCGGCATTGACCTGCGCGACCGCACCGACGGCAGAGGCCGAAGTCGAGGCGCCGCAAAGGGCGAAGGGGGCGAGGATCAGCGGCTGGTTGTGGCGCGCATAGACTTTCATCGCGTCCAGCATGGTGGCGTCCCACACCAGCGGCGAATTGCAGTTGGTGATCGACACCAGGACCGGGTTGTCGCGGACATAGTCCTCGCCGAACACGATGCCTGCCATCGCCATCGTGTCTTCGGCTCGATCCCTGGAGGTCACGATGCCCATGAACGGCTTGTCGGAGTGCTTCAGCGCCGAATGGATGATGTGGAGATGACGTTTCGGCACCGCGATTTCCATCGGCTCGCAGATGATCGAGCTCGACGAGTGCAGCGCCGGCGCCATGTAGGCGAGCCTGTGGAAATTGTTGAGGTCGGCGAGTGTGCCGTAGCGCCGGTTGTTGTCGAGGTCGCGCACGTAAGGCGCTCCGTACATCGGCACGAAGATGGAGTTGTTTCCACCCACACGTACGGAACGCTGGGGATTCCTCGCATTGAGCGTGAACTCCGACGGGACCTTCGAGATGAGCTCCATCAGCAGGGCGCGGTCGATCCGGACCCTTGTCTCCGAGACATCGGCGCCCGCCGCCTTCCACATTGCGATCGCCTCGTCGTCGCGGAACTCGCACCCGACTTCTTCGAGGATGGAGAGTGACTCCTGGTGGATCAGCTCAACCGCCTCGTCCGGGACCATCTGATAGACGGGAATCTGACGGACCAGGGTTGGAAACGACGCTATGGGTGCGCCCCGCAGCGCCTTGCGCCCCAGGCGGCCGCCGCTGCGGCGGTTGGTGTGTTCGCTCACTTCAACGGCCGGTGCGTTCATGAAGGCTCCATATTCCTGTTGGTGACCAATCTAGCCAGACAAAATGCGGCTGTGACGCTGGAAAATCCTGATCTCTTGTATAAGCTCAGCTTATGCGAAGCTTGCGCCACCTGCTGCCGTCGGCCGGCAGCCTGATCGTTTTCGAGGCTGCCGGGAGGCTGTCGAGCTTTACCGCCGCCGGGCGCGAGCTCGGCATGACGCAGGCTGCCGTCTCCTATGCGATCCGTGGGCTCGAAGAGCAGCTCGGCGCCAAACTCTTCCAGCGCCGCCACCGGCAAGTCAGCCTGACCGAGGCTGGCGACCGCTTCCATGCCGACGTCTCGCTCGGGCTGTCGCACATTCGCAAGTCGGCGGAGGATCTGCGCCAGATCGCGGTCGGCGCGCATGTGACACTCGCCGCCTCGACCGCCTTTGCCTCGTTCTGGATGATGCCGCGCCTGCAGCAGTTTCGCGACGAATTGCCGGGCATCGACCTGCGCATCCAGACCGCCGACCGCGATCTCGACATCATCGCCGAAGACATCCCGCTCGGCGTCCGCGGCGGCGAGCCCAGGGAATGGCCGGATTATCATTCGCTGCCGCTGGCCGATGAGGTGATATTCCCCGTTGCCGGTGTTAGTTATGTGGCACGGTTCGGGCTGCCGGAGGGTGTCGCGGACCTTCAATCGCACCGCCTCATCCATCTCGAAGAGCCGTTTCGCGAGGCCGCGAGCTGGGACGAATGGTTCGCCTCGGCCGGTGTCGACATCGCCGATGCCGGGCGCGGCTTGCGCATCAACGACTATGCGCTGGTGATCCAGGCAGTCATGGAAGGGCAAGGCATCGCGCTCGGCTGGGGTCACCTCGCCGAGCGGCTGCTGGCATCAGGGCTGCTGGTGCGCGTCACCGGCCACGCGATGACGACCGGCAAGGGCTTTCATGTCATCTGGTCGAAGAACCGCGAACTCAGCGACAACGCCCGCAAGGTGCGGGACTGGCTGGCGGCGCAGGCGTGAGGCCGATAAACGCCCGGTCAAACGGTCACGACGATCTTGCCGAATTGCTCGTTCGATTCGAGATAGCGGTGCGCCTCGACGATCTGGTCGAACGGAAAGGTTCTGGCGATTGCCGGCTTCAGCGAACCCGAGCTCAGTCCGTCGAGGATGAACGCCTTGGCGGCCTGCAGCCGGACCGGATCGCGCACGATCTCATGGACGAGATAACCGCGCAGCGTCAGTGTCTTTGCCAGCACTGCAGGTAGCGGAAAGGGTGTCGGGTCGAGGCTCAAGCCGCCATATTCGATGAGAATGCCACCCGGTGCCATCGCTGCCGTCAGAGGCTTGAAAATCGGGCCGCCGACGGCATCGAACACCACGCGCACGCCGTCCGGGCCGGCGATTCGCTTCAACCTGGCTTCCAGGTCCTCCTCTGCCGAGGCGATGACGTGGGCCGCGCCGAACTCAAGCAAAGCCCGCTTCTTGGCGGACGTCCGTGTGACCGCGATCGGGGTCGCGCCAATCATGTTGGCGATCTGGATCGCGGCAAGTCCGACGCTGCTCGAGGCCGCAGTGATGACGACAACGTTCTGCCTGCCAAGTTTGGCAATGTCGATCAGCGCACCGTAGGCCGTGAGATATTGCATCCACGCTGCGGCGGCTTCTTCCCAGCTCAGCGATGGTGGATGCTTGACGACGAGCTCGGCGGGATATGTGGCAATCTCACCATAGGCAGGCCAGCGGGCCATCGATAATGGCGGCACGATGCTGACGGCATCGCCAGGCGCAAACCCGTCCACGCCTTCGCCGACCATCTCGACTATACCCGCCGCCTCGAGCCCAAGACCGGAAGGCAACGGCGCGGTCTGGATGTAGGTCCCCGAACGCAGCAGCGCCTCGGCGCGGTTTATACCCAACGCCTTGACGCGGATCTGAATCTCACCGCTCGCGGGCGCAGGCGTGTCAACATTCTCGATGCGCAGGACCTCGGGACCACCGAGCTCATGAAAGCGAACGACACGTGCCATCGGTCAAACTCCAAAATATTTGAACTGAATCAGCTATGCCAGCGCTCATCAGGCGGATAAATAGCCGCTTGAGTAGATCAGCAGAAACTGCAGGTTTTGAATATGGATCGCCTTACCAGCATGGCCGTGTTCGTCAAAGCCGTCGACCTGGGCTCGTTCGCAGCCGCGGCGGCGGCTCTCGATCTGTCCGGGCCGATGGTCGGCAAGCATGTCCGGTTTCTCGAGGAGCGCCTGAGCGTGCGCCTCATCAACCGGACCACGCGCCGCCAAAGCCTGACCGATTTCGGGCGCGCCTACTATGAACGCTGCCGGCTGGTGCTTGCCGAAGCGGAGGCCGCGGATGCACTGGCCGCCGACCAGCTTGCCGAACCGCGCGGAAAGCTGCGTGTCCTCATGCCGGTGCATTTCGGCCGGCGCTGCGTTGCCCCGATCCTGTTCGGGTTTGCGCAGCAATATCCGGCGCTGGAACTTGACCTGTCGTTCAGCGATGCCATCGCCGACCTCGCCGAGGACGGCTGCGATCTTGCCATCCGAACGGGCGATCTGGAGGACCAGGCCGGGGTGATGGCGCGTCGCATCGCGCGCCAGCACATGGTCGTCTGCGCGTCGCCGTCCTATCTCGACCGGCACGGCCAGCCGCAGGAAATAGATGACCTCGGCAGCCATCACGCGATCATCTACCGCCGTTCCGGGCGTGCCGTTCAGCCGTGGCTGTTTCCGCGCAACGGCCACCCCGCGATTGAGGTCAGGCCCATCAGCAGATTGCGGCTCGACGATCTCGATGCCATCGCCGATGCCGCGGCCGCCGGCATGGGGCTCGCCTGGCTGCCATACTGGCTGGTTCGCCAGCGCATCCAGGCGGGCGCGCTTGTCCTGCTATTGCCGGAACAATCCCGGTTTCTCTACGACGTACATGCCCTGTGGTTGCAGACGCCTCATCTGCCGATGAAAGTCCGCCTTGCCGTCGATGCACTGGCGGCAGCGCTGCCCAAGCTCATGAGTTGAAGTGCACGAGCGGCCAGTCGCGATCAGCTGCGTGGATTTCCTCAATTCCGCCCTCCCGCATCGACCACGAATCCGCCTATAGTGCCCCATGCCGATCCGCCAGCTTTCCGAAACGATGATCAACCAGATCGCCGCCGGCGAAGTCATCGAGCGTCCGGCAAGCGTGGTCAAGGAACTGGTCGAGAACGCGCTGGATGCAGGCGCTACCAGAGTCGAGATCGTCACCGCCGGCGGCGGGCTGAACCTGATCCGCGTCAGTGACGACGGCTCGGGCATTCCGGAAAAGGAACTGGCGCTGGCGATTGCGCGCCATTGCACCTCCAAGCTCGCCGACAACATTCACGACATCCGCTCGCTCGGCTTTCGCGGCGAGGCCTTGCCCTCGATCGGCTCGGTGGCACGGCTGTCGATCCGCTCGCGCACCGCGTCCAGTGAAAACGCCGCCGAGATCGGCATCGAGGGCGGCCGCGTCTCCGCGGTCAGGCCGGCGGCGGCCAATCGCGGAACCACGGTCGAGGTGCGCGACCTGTTCTTCGCCACGCCCGCAAGGCTCAAATTCATGAAGGGCGAGCGCGCCGAAAGCTCGGCCATCGGCGACGTGGTCAAGCGCATCGCCATCGCCTTTCCCGCCGTGCGCTTCACCCTGGCCGGCCCGGACCGCTCGACGCTGGAACTGCCGGCGACCGACGACAGCCCGGAAGGCCGGCTGCGCCGGGTGGCGCAGGTGATGGGCGCCGACTTTCCGGACAATGCGATCGCCATCGACGCGACGCGGGACGGCGTGCATCTCGCCGGCCATGTCTCGGTCCCCTCCTTCACCCGCGCCAACGCGCTGCAGCAATACGCTTATGTCAACGGCCGCCCGGTGCGTGACAAACTGATCGCCGGCGCCATTCGCGGCGCCTTCGCCGACGTGCTGCCGCGCGACCGCCATGCCGTCACCGTGCTGTTCCTGGCGCTCGATCCGGCGATCGTCGACGTCAACGTCCATCCGGCCAAGGCAGACGTGCGCTTCCGCGACCCGGGGCTGGTGCGCGGGCTGATCGTCGGCGCCATTCGCGAAGCGCTGGCCAATGCCGGCATCCGCCCCGCCACCACAGGGGCCGCCGGCATGATGGCGGCGTTCCGGCCAGGCGCCGCATCCTATGCGCATGGTGGCCCGGCCAACGGTCACCGCAGCTACGAGGCCGCCTATCGGGCATCGGGCTTTGCCGGGTTCGATCCTGCCCGTTCGCCGCAGCGGCCGCTCAATATGGGCGACGGGTTCGGCGAGGACGAGCAGGCGGCCTTCGACGCCGGGCCGCTGCACAGCGCCGATGCGCGCGCCGGGCAAAACGAAGCGGCGGAAACGCTGCTCGGCACGGCGCTGGGCGCGGCGCGCGCGCAAGTGCACGAGAATTATATCGTCGCCCAGACCAGGGATTCGCTGGTCATCGTCGACCAGCACGCGGCACATGAGCGGCTGGTCTACGAGGCCTTGAAGAACGCCCTCCACTCACGCTCGGTGCCGTCGCAGATGCTGCTGTTGCCCGAGATTGTCGATCTGTCGGAAGAGGATGCCGAGCGGCTTGCCAGGCATTCCGAGACGCTGGCCCGCTTCGGCCTCGGCATCGAGCGCTTCGGCCCCGGTGCCGTCGCGGTGCGCGAGACGCCGTCGATGCTCGGCGAGACCAACGTCCAGCAGCTGGTGCGCGATCTCGCCGACGAGATCGCCGACAACGACACGGTCGACACGCTGAAGGAGCGGCTGGACAGAATAGCCGCGACCATGGCCTGCCACGGCTCGGTACGTTCCGGCCGCCTGCTCAAACCGGAAGAGATGAACGCGCTGCTTCGGCAGATGGAGGCGACGCCGGGCTCCGGCACCTGCAACCATGGCCGCCCGACCTACATCGAGCTCAAGCTGGCGGATATTGAGCGGTTGTTCGGGCGGCGATAAGAAACTCGCAGGGCGCAGCCCCCACCCGCACCTTCGGTCCGACCTCCCCACAAGGGGGAGGTAGGGAGCCTACCCGCCGACGCCTCGCTAGGAGCTTACCCTCCCCCTTGTGGGGAGGGTCGCTGCGAAGCAGCGGGGTGGGGGTACGAAAGAGCCGCTGTACAGCGGCTCTTTTCGAGTCAGGCACAGCCCCAAACCCTTTGCTCATCTCTTCAAATTCACCACGATGACGCCGCCGAGCGCCAGCGCCCCGCCGATGATGCCGAGCAGCGTCGGTACTTCGCCCAGCCAGAAGAAGCCGATCAGCGTCGCCACCGGCGATACCAGATAGAGGAAGTTCGAGGCACGCGCCGCGGGCAGGCGGGAAAGCGCTGTTGCCCAGGCAGCGTAGGCGATCAGGCTGGGTACGATGCCGAGAAAGATGACGGCGCCGAGCCCGGCGGTGTCGGCGACCGCCGCCTGCGCCAGACCGCTCGGCAGGAACGGCGACAGGCAGAGCGCGCCAAGCACCATGTTCGAAGCCGAGATCGTCAGCGGGTGATGGCGGGCAAACAGCGGCTTCTGGACGATGGTGTTGACGGCCGAGCACAGCGCCGAGCCGAGGACAAGCAGCGCACCATTGTTGAAATGCAAGCCTTGCCCCTCGCCCATGGCGATGATCCCGATACCGGCGAAGGACAGGAACGTGCCGGCCCAGGCCAGGCCCGAGAACCGTTCGCCGAGCAGCGCCATGGCCATGATGGCGGTGAAGATCGGGCTGACATTGATGATGAAGCCGGCCGCACCGGCCGAAACGGTCAGCTCGCCGAAATTGAGCATCACCGTGTAGAGTGCGACGAAGACGGCACCACCGAAGACAAAGCGCCAGAGTTCATCGAGCCTGGGCAGTGCCGGCCGCTTGACCGCGAGGAAGATCGCCGCCGGAACCGCGGCGATGGCAAAGCGCAGCGCGCCAAGTTCCAGCGGCCCGAAAGCGGCAAGGCCGGCGCGGATCGCCGGAAAGGCGGAGGCCCAGCCGACCACCGTCAGCGCCACCGCGATGGCAGCCGTGGCATCCATGCGCTGTGTCGTATTCAACGTGCCGGTGTAAGCGCTCATTTGGTCGTCCTCGCGATCCAATGCCATGAAGTAGAGAAACGCTATTGCGGGTCGGTTGACAAACGAACAAATCGAGGATCACCTGTGACTATGGATCACAGCTTAGACCCGATGCTGCCGCTCGAAACGCTGCGCGCCTTCGACGCCGCGGCTCGGACCGGCAGCTTTTCGGCGGCGGCCGAGAAGCTCAACATCACCCACGGCGCCGTCAGCCGGCAGATCGCCAAGCTCGAGGGCTGGCTTGGGCTGAAAGTCTTCGATCGCGGCGCGCGCGGCGTCTCTCTGACGGTCGAAGGCAATCGCCTGCATCTGCGCACCACCGAAGCCTTCGCCCTGATCGCCAGCAATTCGGACCGTTGGGTCGAGCCGCGCGGCACGGCGGTGGTGCGGCTGACCTCGATCCCTTCGGTCAGCGGGCTGTGGCTGATGCCGCGCATGGCGGCGCTGGAGAACCACCCGTCCAAGCTGCGCATCGTGCTCGACGTCGACATCCGCCAGGGCGATCTTGCCGACGAGGGCATCGACCTGTCGATCCGCTGCGGGCGCGGTCGCATTCCGGGCCGGATCTCGGTGCAGCTTTTCGAAGAATATGTGTTCCCGGTCGCCTCGCCGGAATTGGCCAAGGAGATCGGCCGCGGAGATCCTGCCCGGCTGCTCGAATTTCCGGTGATCAATGATTCCGACGCTTCGGCCTGGCGCGCCTGGTTTGCGGCGCAGGAGATGGACTATCGGCCGCGGCCGCACGACCGCCGTTTCGAGGACTACAACCTGGTGCTCGACGCCGCCGCGCACGGGCTCGGCATTGCGCTGGCACGTCCGCCGTTGACGGTGGACCAATTGAAATCGGGCCGCATCGTCGCCGTAGACGAACGCAGTGCGCTGAGCCCGATATCTTACTGGCTTGACCGGCCGCTGGGGCGCCCGCGCGCCGCCGCCGCCGAACTCGCCCGGCGCATCGCCGTCCAGGCCGGGCTGCCAGCGGAGAAGATCGAACAGTTTATCATCGCCGAAGAATGAGAAGCGCGTCGCGTTCGACCGGCCTCATGCGACGCGCTTCAGGTTCTTGTGTTTATGCATGTCGCGCAAAACCGCTGCACACTTTTGCGCGACATGCATTGGCATCCGCTTTGCCGGCTTGTTCGAGCAAGTGCCACCAGAAACAGAACCAGGCAAGGCCAACCGAGCTTGACCTCGCCGCAATTTGTGGCGATGACATCGTCATGAATTTCGGCACCACCCCATGATGAACCGTTTCGAAGGACCCGGCGGCAAGGAAGCCCGCATCCGCTATCTCGACGGCGACTTCCAGGTGACCAGCCCCGGCGCCTTCGTGCGCTGCGCGGTGACCGGCGAGAGCATCCCGCTCGACGAGCTCAAATATTGGAGTGTCGCCAGGCAGGAACCCTATGTGAACGCCGCTGCCTCGCTGCGCCGCGAGATCGAAGCGCATCCGGAACTGCGCCGCCGACGCTAGTCCAGCGCAAATGGAAGCAGCCCCGTTGCGATCCTGCGCCCTCTGCCGCGGCGTCAGGCCGGCAACACCGAAACCTTAGAGGCCATGAAATAAAAAACCCGCCTCAAGTTCGAGGGCGGGCCACCGGCGAATCATCACCATACCCAAATTACTAGCATAGCTGCCGGCACAAAGCAAGAACAAAATACGTTCGACCGGCGGAAAGCCGCAAATTCCAGTCCCGCATTGCCTCGGTGCTCACGCTTCTGGTCAGCCTTTAAGCCGGCGCTGCCGCCAGGCATCCAGCGTCTCGTCGATGATGCGTTGCGGCACATGGTCGAGCTCGAAGACGGTGTCGATCTCCAGCACATCGAGCCCGTCGAGGAATTCCGGCGGTGCCGCGCCGTGACGCAGGCGGGCAGCGTCCTTGGCGGTGGTAATGAGACCAAGCCTGGCTTTACGTGCTGTCGCCGCCAATTCGGCAAGCTCGTCCGCACTGTAGAAATGATGGTCAGGAAACGGTCGGGTCAGCGCAAGCTCGCCGCCGGCCTCGGCTACGGTGTCGAAAAACCTGTCGGGATGGCCAATGCCGGCGAACGCCAGGAACCGCCTGCCGGCCAGCGTCACCTTGCTGCTCGGGGCAGTGTGCGCCTCGAAGATCGGCCTGCCGGCGCGCGCTGCCTGGCGCACGACCGTATCGGCCGCGGTGCCCTCGCCCATCTTCAGCAAGGCGCTGGTGAAGACCAATTGGTCGACGATCTTTGCCCGCAGCGGCCCGCCGGGGATGACGCGGCCATTGCCGATGCCATGTCGCGCGTCGACGACGACGAGCGCATAGTCGATGTGGATGCGCGCGCTCTGAAAACCGTCATCCATGATCAGGAAATCGCAGCCGAGCTTCTCCAGCAGAAGCCTGGCGCCGGCGGCCCGGTTCGGCGTCACCGCGACCGGCGCGTGTTCGGCCAGAAGCAGCGGCTCGTCGCCGACATGCTTGGCGGCGTCGTGGTGCGGATCGACGATATGCGGCTGCGCGAAGGAGCCGCCATGGCCGCGCGACAGGAAACCCGGATTGAGCTGCATGCGCCTGGCCTGCTCGGCCAGCGCGATCGCCACCGGCGTCTTGCCGGTGCCGCCGACGGTGAAGTTGCCGACGCAGAGCACCGGCGCCTCGACCTTTTCGCGCGGCGCGTGCCGCATGCGGCGACCGGCGACAAGCGCATAGACGGCGGAGAGCGGCGACAGCGCCGTGACCCGCCAGTCCGGCTCTTCCCACCAGAAGGGTGGCGCTTCCGAGGTCACGTCAGCGCCCGTTCGCGCCCTTCAGGCGCGACTTGACGACCAGCGGCTGGATATAGGGCTCAAGCGACCTGAGCGTATGCGCCAGCGCACCGCGCATCTCGTCGACCGTCGCCGCACCCGCCGCCATCATCTCATGGCGGGCCGCCTCGTTGGTCAAAAGGAAATTAACGGCGCCGGCCAGCATATCGCGGTCGCGCACCAGCTTGGCGCCGCCGCTATCGAGCAGGCGCTGATAGGCCTCGCGAAAATTCTGGACGTTGCGGCCGGCAAGCACTGCCGTCTCCAGCATGGCTGGTTCCAGCGGGTTCTGGCCGCCCTCGGAAGTCAGCGAACGGCCGACAAAGGCAATTTCCGTCAGCCTCAGATAAAGCCCCATCTCGCCGATCGTGTCGCCGAGCAGAATATCGGTGTCGGCGGTGATCCTGTCGCCCTTGCTGCGCTGCGCCAGCTTCAGGCCCATGCCGGAAATCTGGGCGGCCAGCTGCCCGGCGCGATCGGGATGGCGCGGCACGATGATCGTTAAAAGCCCGTGGTGGCGCTTGTGCAGCATGGCGTGAACTTCGGCGGCGACCGCCTCTTCGCCGTCATGGGTCGAGATCGCCGCCCAGGTCGGGCGGCCGCCGATCTGGCGTTTCAGCGCCGCCAGTGCCCGCTCGTCGGCCGGCGGCGGCGCGGTGTCGACCTTGAGATTGCCGGATACAGTGACCGGCCGGGCGCCGAGCGAAAGGAAGCGCTCCCCATCGAGGTCCGACTGGGCGACGACATGGGCGAGATTTTCGAACAATGCTTCGGCAATGTTGGCGCGCTTCTTCCAGGACTTGAAGGAGCGGTCGGACAGCCTGCCGTTGACCAGAACCTGCGGCACGCGGCGGGCGCCGAGTTCCAGGATGGTCATCGGCCAGATCTCCGATTCGGCGATGATCGCCAGGTCCGGCTGCCAATGGTCGAGGAAGCGGCTGACCGCCGGCTTGAGGTCGAGCGGCACATATTGGTGGATGATGCGGTCGCCCAGCCGTTCTTCGGCGACCTGCGCCGAGGTGACCGTGCCCGTCGTCAGCACGATGTTGACGCCGTAATCGAGAATGCTCTCGACCAGCGGCACGACGGCGATGGTCTCGCCGACGCTGGCTGCATGGATCCAGATCACCGGGCCTTCGGGGCGCTCGCGTCCGGCGACGCCGTAGCGTTCGCGCCGGCGAATGCGATCCTCCTTGCCTCTGGAAGTACGCCAGGCGACATAAGGCCCGGCCAACGGGTAGGCGGCCGCCCCCGCGAAACGATATGCGGTCAGGAAGGCGCGCGCCCAGCGCACACTCATTTCGAACCGTCCACAAGGCGATAGGCCTCGGCGGTCGCGGCATTAAGCGAGGCCGTGACCTCCTGGCGCTTGCGTTCCATTTCGGCGGCGTCGGCGTTGGCCGGCACGAAGACAGGCGTGCCGACGACGATCGAGGAGCGGCCTAAGGGCAGGTTGATCGTCGTCTTGTCCCAGCTGCCCTCGATCACCTTGCGGCGGCTGGTGGCTATCGCGGCAGGCAGGATCGGCCGGCCGGACAGCCGCGCCAGAAGGACGACGCCGAGCCCCGCATCGCGCGGCGTGCCGTGGGGAATATCAGCAATCATGGCGACATTCTTGCCGGTGGCGAGCGACTTTTTGAGGGCGATGAGCGCCTTGGCCCCGCCCTTGTCGAGATGCCTTGCGCTTTCGCGCCCGCCAGAGCCGCGCACCGCCTCGATGCCGAATTTCTCGACCATCAGCGCGTTGAGCTCGGCATCGGCGCTGCGCGATACCATGGCAACCAGCGGCCGTCCCTTGGGATAGTAGGCCGGGGTCAGCAGGTGCTGGCCGTGCCAGAGCGCGATGATGCCAGGCTCGAGCTGCGCATAGGCGCCGCCGGAAAACTTGGCCGATCCGTCAACCATGCGGTTGGTCAAGCGGACAAGGCGGACGAAATACGCAAACAGCGCGGCAAGCGCATTCTTGACGAATCGCGACTGCGCCAGCGGTTCGCGGATCTTGCGCCAGAACGTCTTCGGCTTGCGACGTCTGACCGCCGACCGCGGGGCTGATCGCTTGACCGCTTCACGGTTCATCGATGTCAACCGACAGCCTTGTTTTCGGGGTCGAGGAGGCGGTGCAGGTGAACGACGAAATAGCGCATATGGGCGTTGTCGACGCTAGCTTGCGCCTTGGCCTTCCAGACGGCGTGCGCCGATTGGTAGTCCGGATAGATGCCGACAATATCGAGCGCGTCGAGATCGCGGAATTCGGTGCCGCCCAGCTTCTTGAGTTCGCCGCCGAACACCAGGTGCAAAAGCTGCTTCTTTCCGTCTTCAGCGGCCATGTCGATCCTTCACATATCGTGAGTTTGGGACAGGTCTAGACCAAAGCCGCCGACTTTGGAACTATTGATAGTGGTCAATTGTCAGCCCGGCGATGACGCCGGCGAGCACGGCGAGGAGTTCGCCGCTGCCGGCGGCAAGCGGTCCGTGACGGATCACTTCGCCGGCATAGAGCGGCGCGCGGCCATGCCGATCGAGCAAGGCGCCGCCTGCCTCGCGCAGGATGAGATCGGCCGCGGCGATGTCCCAGTCATGTGCGTTGGCCTTGACGAAGGTGGCATCGAGCTGGCCGCCGGCGATCATCGCCAGCCGGTAGGCGAGCGAAGGAATATAGGGCACGCGCTTCAGCCGTTTGTGCCATTTCGCCGGCATCAGGTCGATCATCGCCTTCGGTCCGGCGATTTCGGCCGTTTCCGCCGGCGGACGCACGCTGATGCGCCTGCCGTTCAGGAATGCGCCCTCGCCCGGCAGCGCCCAATAGATTTCGCCCTTCGCCGGGCAGTCGAGTACGCCGGCAAGCGTTCGGCCGTTCTCGACCACAGCGACGCTGACGCACCATGTGGGCAGGCCCTCGAGGAAGCCGCGCGTGCCGTCGATCGGATCGACGACGAAGGTGCGGCGCGCGACAAGCCTTACCGGGTCGTCGACGGTTTCCTCCGACAGCCAGCCATAATCCGGCCGGGCCGCCAGCAAGGTCTCGCGCAGATATTTGTCGGCGGCGTGATCGGCTTCGCTGACCGGCGAGGTGCCGCCCTTCATCCACACTTTTGGATTGTTGTTGAAGTATTGCATGGCGATGAGCCCCGCCTCGCAGGCGGCATCGCGCAACAGCTGCAGGTCTTCAGTAGCGCCGGCTGAGACGGCCGGGTCAAGCTCCGGCAAGGGTCATTCCTTCGATCAAAAGCGTGGGCGCGGCGGTGCCGAAATTGCGGTCGAGATCGCTCGCCGGAACCATGTTGAGGAACATCGTCTTCAGATTGGAGGCGATGGTCACCTCGGCGACGGGATAGGCCAGCTCGCCATTTTCGATCCAGAAGCCGGAAGCGCCGCGGCTATATTCGCCAGTCACCATGTCGACGCCCTGGCCGAACACTTCGGTGACGTAGAAGCCGGTCTTGAGCGACTTGATCAGCTCTTCCGGCGTATTTTCCCCGGGCTCGATGGCGAGATTGGTCGACGACGGCGAGACCGACGAGCCGCTGCGCGAGCCGCGCCCATTGGTGACGAGGCCGAGTTCCCGAGCCGCCGAAGTCGACAGGAACCAGTGGTTGAGCACGCCCTTGTCGACCATGAACAGTTTTTCGCCCTCGACGCCTTCGCCGTCGAACGGGCGCGAGGCCTGTCCACGGCGCCGGAGCGGCTCGTCGGTGACGGTGATTGCGGCCGAAGCCACCTTCTTGCCCATCATCTCGCGGAGAAAGCTGGTCTTGCGCGCCACCGCGGCGCCATTGATGGCACCGGCAAGGTGGCCGGCAATGCCGCGCGCCACACGCGGATCGAACACCACGTCGACAGGCCCGGTCGCCGCCTTGCGCGCGCCAATGCGGCGTACAGCGCGCTCACCGGCCTTGCGGCCGATGTCTTCCGGCGCGTCGAGATCGGAAAAATGCTGGCGCGAGGAGAATTCGTAGTCGCGCTCCATGCCGGTGCCCTCGCCGGCGATCACGCTGGTCGAGCGCGAAAAACGCGAGGCGACGTAATGGCCGACGAAGCCGTGCGAGGTGGCGAGCACCAGGCCGCCAAGCCCGGCACTGGCGCCACTGCCGGCCGAATTGGTGACGCCCTTGACGGCAAGCGCCGCCGCTTCGGCGGCAAGCGCTGCTTCCTTCAACTGGTCCGCCGACACCTCGGTGGCGTCGAACAGATCGAGGTCGCGCGGTTTCTTGACCAGCAAGGCCGAGTCGGCGAGGCCCTGATAGGGATCCTCGGGGGACACCTTGGCCATGGCGACCGCGCGCTCGGCCAGCATATTGGGGTCGGATGCCGCTGTTGCCGAAACGCTGGCTACCCGCTTGCCGACGAAGACGCGCAGCGAGACGTCCTCGCTCTCGGACGCCTCTGTGCCTTCGACCTTGCCAAGCCGCACCGACACGCCGGTCGAGCGGCCGCGTACCGCAACGGCATCGGCGGCATCGGCGCCGGCCCGTTTGGCAGCCTCGACCAGGGCCGCGACGCGATCGGTCAGTTTCGCTGCGTCGAGCGTATCGGTCATGCGCATGATCCTGTTATTTCCGGCCGGCTGAAGGGCAGCCGCTGCTGCACCATCTATTGTCCCGATGCCGCTTCTGCAATGGGAGAAGCGGACAATCAGGAGGCATCTAGCCCCAGGTCAGCGCGACCGATCCAGAGATGGTGCGTCCTTCCAGACGCACAAAGGACGGCTTAGATCCGAGGTGGCCGTGACCGAAAGCCGCGACGGCGGCACCGCTGCCGGCGACGAGTCGAAGATGCGGCGTGTGCGACCGTCAGCCTGTAGAGTTGGGATCGGCTGGATCCACCCACGGGCGGCCCAACCGTGTCACCATCGCCGCGTACCCGACGGCACCTGCCGCCCAAAGGAAGATGCCAAGCTCTTTGACAGCGTCTTCGGCGATGTCGACCGCCGAACCCGGGCTAGGAAACAGCTCTCCCAGCTGGTCGATCGCTGCTGACATCGCGAGTAAGAAGCCTGCGGCCACAAATACGATCGAGCCGTCGAATGTCTTCCGTCGCAGCCGAAAGAACCAGAACAACCCGGCGACGGCGTAGGCAATCATCGTAACAATCTCTGGTATCGCGACAAACGGCAGCACGTCCTCATGGATCAACAACAGGTCATCGAGGCCCATGACCAAGGTAAGGCCGCCGAGAAACGTGCAATCCCATCGGTGCGTGAGCAGACCGGCAAACAGGGTCGCCGCGCCGGTGCCGATCCACAGTGAAGCACCTAGGGACGAAATCCACCCCGTATAGAAGCCGACATCCGCGGCTGCAGATGGATCTCGATAGAAGATTGTAGCGTCCAGACCAAGAGTTTGCGCGACGAACAGCGCGGCCAAGAGCATCACAACATTAATCGCCACGGCCGCAAGTATGACCAGGCGCCAGGACATTGTCCATTCGCTGCTATGTTTTGCGTTCAGCGCGTTTTTGTCTGGCATTGTGCCGAAGGCCATTCTGAGTACGACGGCCGATAGCTCCGCGGCGCCGAGAACCCCGCCAGCACTATGCCGGCCCACCATGATCGTGGCAACACACGGAACGGTTGCAGCGTCTCGCACATGACGAGGTCGTCGCGGTGCAGTTCCTGGCCAGCGCCAACCAACGCACCATGCCGCTCGAAATGTTCATCGGCTTGCGCGAAAAGCTCTCCCCGGCAATAGCGCCGCCGCCACGCTGATGATGGAGCTGTCGATAATCCTCCTGGTCGTCGCCAATCTTCTGGCTCGACGGAGCCGGCGGCGGCCTGGACCGACCATCTAATCCTGGCTTTCAAGCCGGGCGACATCGGCTTGTCCAACCTTCCTCAGGGACCAGCCATCGGCGTCCAGATCACGTCGTCGATCCTGAGCGCGCCGGTGGCGAGCATCACCAGCCGGTCGAAGCCTAGCGCCGCGCCGCTCGCCTGCGGCATGATGGCGAGCGCGGCGAGGAAATCCTCGTCGATCGGGTAGCGTTCGCCATAGACGCGCTGCTTCTCATCCATTTCGGCGGCAAAGCGCCGGCGCTGCTCGGCCGGATCGGTCAATTCGCCAAAGGCGTTGGCGAGCTCGACGCCGCAGCAATAGAGCTCGAAACGCTCGGCGGTGCGTGGATCGTCGGCGCTCGGCCGGGCCAATGCCGCCTCCGAGATCGGATATCCGAAAAGAATGGTAGCGCGCCCCTGCCCCAGCGCTGGCTCGATTTTTTCGACCATCACCCGGCTGAACAGGTCGGCCCAATTGTCGTCGGGCGCGGTCCGCAATCCGGCCTGGACCAGGGCGGCATGCAACCCCGCGCGGTCGGTGTTGCCATCGGCCGCAACCGTCGCCAGCAGATCGATGCCGGCATGGCGCATGAAGGCTTCGGCGACGCTCAACCGTTCCGGCCCGGCGAACGGATCGGCCTCACGGCCGCGGAAGCTAAAACGCTTCGCTGCGGCCCGTTCGGCCGCCAGCGCTACGAGCTCGGCGCAATCGCGCATCAGGCTCTCATAGGTCTCGCCGACGCGGTACCATTCGAGCATGGTGAACTCAGGATGGTGCAAGGGGCCGCGCTCGCGGTTGCGCCAGACAGCCCCGAGGCTGAAGATGCGCTCCTCGCCGGCGGCAAGCAGCTTCTTGCAGGCGAATTCCGGCGACGTGTGGAGGTAGAGCGGCTGGCGCTGCCCGTCCGGCCCGATCGCCTCGGTGGCAAAGGCCGACAGGTGCGCTTCATTGCCGGGCGAGACCTGCAGGGCCGATGTATCCACCTCGACGAAGTCGCGGCGGGCGAACCAGTCGCGCATCCCGGTGGCAATGGCATTGCGCAGGATCAGCCGCGGCCGGCGGTCGGCGTGGACATGCGGCGTCCACCACGGCGAGGCGGCGGTCATCGGCTTCAGGGGAATTGCACAGAGGGCTGGCGATTGCGGCCAAGATGCGCTAGGCCGCACGCAACGGCCTCTCCAGCCGATTTGCGCCAACAAATTTTATCAGGATGGAAACCCGTGAAGGTCATCGCCAGCTCCTTACGCAAAGGCAACGTCGTCGAAAAGGACGGCAAGCTTTATGTGATCCTCTTTGCCGAAAACATTCATCCTGGCAAGGGTACGCCGGTCACCCAGCTCGACATGCGGCGTATCTCCGACGGGGTAAAGGTTTCCGAGCGTTACCGCACCACCGAGCAGGTCGAGCGGGCCTATGTCGAGGAGCGCGAGCACACGTTCCTCTACCGTGACGGCGAAGGCTTTCACTTCATGAATCCGGAGACTTACGACCAGGTCGCGGTGCCGGAAAGCGTGGTCGGCGACATGGCGCCCTATCTGGTGGAAGGCATGCCGGTGCAGATCTCGCAATACAACAACATCGCCATCTCGCTGGTACTGCCGCAGCGCGCCACTTTCGAGGTGGTCGAGACCGAGCCGGTGACCAAGGGCCAGACGGCGTCCTCGTCCTACAAGCCGGCAACGCTGTCCAACGGCGTGCGTACCCTGGTGCCGCCACACATCAGCGCCGGCACCCGCGTGGTGGTGATGACCGCCGATGGCGCCTATGTCGAGCGCGCGAAAGATTAAGGCGCGAAGTCTGACACGCCTCGCCGAAGGCGTCGCGGCGGCCGGTCATCGTCTACCGCTTTGTGCCAGGGGCTTTCGAGCATTGGGACGCTGCACGCGGACCGAAGCGTCAACGCCCTGCCAGTTCTTTCCTATTGCACGACGCCAGCGGGCAATCTCTGAGCCTCGAGCAACGCCGACCGTCCCTTTCGCCAGGTGCCAGGTGGAATGCCGACGAACTTTTTGAAGGCGCGATTGAAGGCGGCTTCCGACTCGTAGCCGACCTCGGCACCCGCTTGCGCGATGCTCATTTCAGGGCGTTCGAGCAAGCGTCCTGCCAGTTGTAGACGCCAGCGAGCAAGATAGTGCATGGGCGAGACCTCGACATAGTGGGTAAAGCGGCTCGCAAACGCCGTGCGCGAGAGCCCTACTTCGCGGGCGAGCCGGTCCAATGTCCATTCCTCCCTGGGGCGAGCGTGGATGAGCCGGAGCGCCTCGCCGACATGTGGATCCCGTAGGCCTGACAGCCAGCCGCGCGAATCGTCGGGGAGGGTCTCGAGATGGCGGCGGATGATCTCGACAAACATCAGCTCGCTCAGCTTGGCGAGTATCGTCTCACAGCCCGCCCGCCCACTGCCACCTTCTGCCAGCGCCAGCCGAAAAAGGTCGATAACCCAGCTGCTTCCATCGGCGGGCTTGCGGGCGCACAGGATGGCCGGCAATGCGGCCAGGAGAGGATTGAAGGGACGTGCATCGCAGCCAAGATACCCGCAAATGAACCGGGTCCGCTCGACTCCGCCGCCACCATGGATCACCGCGAACGGCAGGCTCTCGTCAATCGGCCGATAATACATCGCCATATTGGGCTCGCCCCGTGCCCCGGGCGAGGAGCTCAAGACGTTCGGAACACCACCGGGGAAGACAACGACATCACCGGCGTTCACGAGCACCGGGGGCACCGAATCGTCTCCCAGCGCGGCCCAGCACGAGCCCGACATCACGGCATGAAAAGAAATGATGTGCTCTGCCTCCGGCATGATGGCGGCGGCAATGTCGGCCGTGCCCGGCGACTCGCCAACCCAGGGAGAGCTGGCGTCGACGTCGAAATAGATCGCCCCGGTGAGGCGAACGGCTCGGAGCACATCGGAAAGGACATCCATGCACTACACCTCCGGAAACGATCGGCTACTCCCTTTGACAACGAGTTTTTCCGCCAGGCATCTCGAACTATCCGGCAATATGGCCGCCCGAGCAACTATCCATCCGGTCTAATCCTACTCTGAACGATCGGGCAACAGAAATGGACGATGTGACATTTGCGGGAACAGCGGATGGGATTAGCGTTTCATCGGCCGGCCGACAGGTCCAATAACAGGGAGGAATGTCATGAACGATGAAGACATCACCAAATTCGCAGCAAGCCTGCGAGGCGAAGTCATCCGCGCCGGCGACGCCCGCTATGACGAGGCCCGCAAGCTCTACAACGGCATGATCGACAAGCGGCCGCTGATCATCGCCCGCTGTGTCGACGTCGCCGACGTAATCACAGCGGTGAATTTCGGCCGCGACAACAATTTGCTGGTTGCGGTACGTGGCGGCGGCCATAATGGACCAGGATTGGGGAGCTGCGACGACGGTCTGGTGATCGACCTGTCGGCGATGAACGGCGTGCGCGTCGATCCGGATGCCCGCACGGCGCGGGTAGGCCCGGGCTGCACTCAGGGCGACCTCGACCATGCCACCCATGCCTTTGGCCTGGCCGTACCGGCGGGCATCATCTCGACCACCGGGGTCGCCGGACTGACGCTGAGCGGCGGCCATGGCTATCTGACGCGCAAATATGGCCTGACCATCGATAATCTGGTCGAGGCCGATGTCGTGCTTGCCGACGGAAGCTTCGTCACCGCCAGCAAGGAACGGAACCCCAACCTGTTCTGGGCGCTTCGCGGCGGCGGCGGCAATTTCGGCATCGTTACCAGCTTTGTGTTCAGGCTCCACCGGGTCAGCATGGTCTTTGCGGGGCCGATCGCATGGGATCAGCGCCACGCCCGCACCATCATGCAGCATTATCGCGAGTTCCTGCCGAACGCGCCCGAAGAACTCGGGATCTTTCTCGGGCTCAAGACCGTCCTCTCAAGCGCACCCTTCCCGGAAGAGTTTTGGGGAAAGCGGATGTGTCTGCTGATGTGCTGCTACAACGGCCCGGAGGAAAAGGGCAGAGAGGCGCTGGCCCCGCTGCTCGATGCGCTGCCCGCGCCCTGGTTCAACTGGATGGGAACGATGCCCTATCCCGCGGTGCAGAGCATGTTCGATGGGCTCTACCCGAAGGGAATGCAGTGGTACTGGCGGGGCGATTTCGTCAAGACGCTGTCCGACGAGGCGATCGACGCCCATCTCGAGCAGGCGGCGAAGACGCCGAGCGAGCTATCGCTCATGCATCTCTACCCGATCGATGGTGCGGTCCATCGCGTCGGCAAAGACGAGACACCCTGGAATTACCGTGATGCGACCTGGTCGATGGTCATCGCCGGGATCGATCCGGACCCACAGAAAGCGGGGCCGGTGACGCGCTGGACCAAGGCCTACTGGGAGGCCGTACATCCGTTCGATCTGGGTGGCGCCTACCTGAACTTCATGATGGATGACGAGGGCGATGCAAGGCTCAAGGCGGCTTATGGCGACAACTATGAGCGCCTGGCTACGCTGAAGAAGAAATACGACCCTAACAACCTCTTCCGGGTGAACCAAAACATTCGACCGGCTGCTTGACGGCGGCTCTTGTCAGGCCGGCAAGCGTACCGGCCGGCCCAGCTAAGGCTCGGCCGGTACGATAGCTTGCCGGTCAGGACGCTCTGATCCAGACCAGCATCGCGCCGGAATCGTGGTGTCCCGGGCGAAATACGGCACGGGTGACTTTTGCTGCCTCGACCGCCGGTGATTTTTCAAACGCCTCTTTCCTGTCAACAGCCGACAGCGTGACGACGCCGCGGGGCACGTTCGAGAGCTGACTACATTTGAAACCAGGCCAGACGACCGCCGAATGGCGTCCAATGAGCCATGCCGGGCTGCTTTTCAGGCTACCCCGCGTTTCTGATCGTGGTGGGCCGCGTACTGTCCATGCACAAGTCCGGACCTGTTTGGCGACACCATCATTGACTGGATCGTTCGCACATGATCGACAAAATGACCCGGAAATGACCGAGATACAAAGCTTTCCTTCAGTTGTGCATCAATAAGCCGCGACAATTTTTTAGCAATCTTTAGGCAAATTCTCAGGTTTATCGACAAACAGCAGACAATTCGGCAGCAGACAATTCGGCACAACGGTCTTTACTGGATTTATGTGGATGGCAATGCATCCCTACTTGACACCGGGACAAGCTGAAGAGCTATGCTGAACATCGGTCGCAAGTTTGCGCGGAGGGAATCTGTTCATGGATTTCATCGAGAGTTGGTTTGGTATTTCCCCTGACGGCGGCGACGGATCGACCGAAGCTCTCTACATACTTGCCGTCGTCGCAATATTGGCGCTCGCATTCCACAAGCACATCGTGCAGTTCGCGCGCGGTTTCTTCGCGCGGAAATAGCCCGCGTGCCGTTCGAGCCCAGCTTTATTCGTCTGACCAGAGTACAAACGGCACTAGTCGTCTGACACGCCAATACACTGTTGCCGCGCGAATCCCGCTGTTATCAGAGCGTTGCCCTGCGTTAGCTTCAGAGGGGAAGTCGATGCGAGGAATAGCGGCAATCCTGCGAGCACTGTTCTCCGCCTGGATTCCGGCACTGATCGAGATGGCTCGCCGTTTCTGTCGCCGGTGGCGGCTAGGGGGCGACCGCCGGGTCGACCAGAAAGGGTCCCGGGCGCATTGCGTACCGATCGATCACCCTGCTTTCTGCCGGCCTGACCCGCTGATCTACGATCAGTATTACCTGATCGGCCTTGGTCTCGCGGTCACCTGGGATAATCCCGATATCGAGCTACGCCAGGGTGGTGTGCCCGTTCCCGCCGGCAGGTTGCAGGCGGATACCGACTACGAGGTGCGGGTTCGCGTCTGGAACGCCTCCCCGGATGCCGTCGTCGTCAAGATGCCGGTCCATCTGTCCTATCTGTCGTTTGGCATCGGAACCGTGTCGAATCCGATAGCCACCAGGCCGGTCTCGGTCGGGGTGATCGGATCCGCCAGCCAGCCTGGGTTCGTCTCCTTCGACTGGCATACGCCGCGGCAAGCAGGTCACTATTGCCTGCAAGCTTTGCTCGACCCGGCCGATGACGCCAACTTCGCCAACAATCTCGGGCAAGAAAATACCGATGTCGGACTGGCCCAGTCGCCAGCAACATTTCAATTCGAGTTGCGCAACGCTACCCGTCGGCCGCATCGGTACCGGTTCACCGTCGATGCCTACACAATTCCGCCGCTCGGCCCCTGTCGCGACGACCGGCAGCCAACGGAAGAGACCGCCAAGGCGGAGCAAAAGCACCGGTTGGCGGCACACTTGCCGTCAGCTCATCCCCTGCCGCCCGGCTGGAAGGTCGAGATTTCGCCTGACCTGCCGTCGCTGTCGCCGGGCGAACAGGTGACGATCACGGCGGTCGCTACGCCGCCGGACGGCTGGACCGGCCGGCAGGCCCTCAATCTGAATGCGTTTGACGAGGGTGACCGCGCCAGCGGCGGCGTCACCTTGACCGTCCTCAGCAGCTTGGAGCCGTGATGGCCACCGACGACAAATCCTGGACCAAGTGCACGACCGCCGACGAGGTGATTTCGGTCAACCAGTACATCAGCGCGGCGATTACCAGCGGCATATTCGCAGCCGTGATGGTCGTGGTGGTGGTCGCGATGGGCGAGCCGTGGTGCATACCGATCGCGCTGGTGGTGACTGAGATTGTGTGGATTCTCGCTTATTGCGACTGGTGGCTCAACAAACGGCTGGTTTGCCTGGGCGAGCCGGTGAGTATCGTCGGCATGGTCATCAGCATCGAGCCGCCGTCGGAAAAGACCTGGCCAGGAAGCCTGGACTCCGACTACAGCCTCAATTTGCTGCTGCCGAACAACCCGGTGGGCGTCTCCCAGGCCGTTGCCGCCGCCAGTGCCCCGTTCGGCTATCTGATGGCCGAAAACGCAATCACCTCCTCGCATGGCTTTCTGTTCACGGGGAACCCGGCGGAGGACAAGGTGACCGGAGTAAAGTCAGAGGCGCTGCATGTGGAGTTCGAAGGGGCATCGATCCATGACCTGCAGACCGTCAACATCCTCGCCCTAGCCGCGGCATTGATTGCGCTGGCGGTATGCATGTCGGGCGTCGGCGCGGTCGTCGCCTACGTATTGGCGCTTCTCGCCTTGCTCGCTTCGCTGCTCGGCGCGGCCTTCAGCAGTTCGGACACCGCCAGTCCGAGCGATGCCGGCCTGCCGAGCATCGAGACCAACAAGGGCGACGGAACCGGAGCGACAATCCTGGGGGTGACCGGCCGGTGGGTCTATGATGCCGGACACATCCACGACAGCTTTCATGAAGGCCACAACGAACTGCATCCGGTCCAGCAGGCCCAGATTCTGGGACGGCCATGGGACGGCGACTGGCCCGACGATATCGACGAAATCGTTCGGGGCTACCAGGACGGCTACGCGCAGTCTCAGGATCCGCTCACCAAGGCGCAACAGGCCCGGCCCGGCTCCCGGTGGTCGGTCCATCCCTATGTTGACGGCTGCAACGACACCGTCCGGCCAGATCAGCCTCCGCACTAAGCCAGTCGGGCTGTTGGACACGATAGTTCGAATCCCGATACCGCGCTGGTTTACTCGGCCCTTGAGAATCCTTCAGCCTTCGGCAACATGGCGGCGAGGCTGAGAGCATGAGGATGAGCAAGGTCATTTCCGCCGCATCACGGCGTTCGCCGCGCAAGACACCGATGGCGCTGACCGAGGCGCTGGTCGCCCGCACCTTGCGTGCGGTCGAGGATGCCGGGCCGACGCCGGGCATGGTCTACATGACCGATGCCGATTACGCGCGCATTCGCGACGAGGTGCTAGCCGGCGCGCCGGGCGGGCCGGTGAAGCTTTTCGCCTATGGCTCGCTTCTGTGGAAGCCGGCCGGCGAGGTCAGGGGTGGCGAACGGGCCGTGGCGACGGGCTGGCACCGTTCGTTCTGTTTTACGGTGCAGCGCTTCAGGGGCACCGTCGAGCAGCCCGGCCTGATGATGGCGCTCGACCGCGGCGGCCAATGTCAGGGCATGGTGTTCGAGGTCGCCGAGCCATTGGGGGCCAATCTCGAAACGCTGCTGCGACGTGAGATGACCATCCTGCCGGCCGTCAACGTGCCGCGCTGGCTGCAGGTCAGGACGGGCGACGGCACGGGCCAAGCGCTTGGTTTCGTTGTCGATCCCGCCAATCCGCGCTATGCCGGCAAGCTCGAAAAGCGAGCGATAGCGGCGACCCTGGCCACGGCCGTCGGCCATTGGGGTTCGGGCGCCGAATATCTGTTCGAGACCATTCGCCATCTCGACGCCTGCGGCATCCGCGACCGCAATCTCTGGCAGTTGCAGGAACTTGTGGCCGAGGAGATCGGTCGGGCGCTGCGGTCGGGCTTCATTCGTCCCTGAGCCAGACCAGCATCTCGTCAGGCTCCCAGGCGAAATCGATGTTGTGCAGGTCGACGAGATGTCCCGCGCGCTCGCCGATGGCAGTATCGAGCATCGTGTGTCCTTCCTTCGGTTCTATGCCAGTGTGTTCGCCCATGCGCCGACAAAGGGCGGCAGCATGATGCACGTCTGCTGCTCGACAGCCTCGTTGCGCAGCCGCTCGGCGAGGGTATCGACTTCCACCTCGGCGGCGGTTGCGGTACCGACTGCCTCGGCCATCGGCAACAGGCTGCGCAACGTGCCGGCAATGTAGTCGTAGATCGGCGAGTCGGGTCCGCTGCCGGCGAGGCCGGCGGAGTTCATCCGCGGCGCCGGCAGCCCTGCGCCGGCGAACACCATGGGCAGCCTGCCACCCATGTCGACCTCGAAACCCGCGCGCTCGATCGTGTCGATGATCCAGCCGCGGCATTTGCCGAACAGCGGCGCCTCTGGAAAACTGCGGGTGAGCGGCATCGCCATTTCCTGGACGGCGACGATGCCGCCAGGCCGCAGGAAACCGGCAAGCCTGCGCAGGGTTGCGGCCGGGTCGGGCAGATACATCAGGACAAGCCTGCCGATCACCGCATCGAAGCTCCCGTCGGGCGAGAATGTATCAAGCTCGGCCGTCGTGAAACGTGTCCAGTAACACTGGCCGGATTCAGTGGCGCGCCGCTCGGCAATGTCCACAGCCTCTGCCGAGCGATCGACACCAAGCACGCTTCCCGCCGGTCCGACCAGCCTTCCGGCCAGCAAGGAGACATCGCCTACGCCGCAGCCAATGTCGAGCACGCGCATACCGGGTCCTATGCCCGCACTGCGCAGGACATGCTCGGTAAGGTCGTGAATGAGCGCTCCCTGCAGCTCCAGGCGCTTGAATTCGCTTTGCGTGTAACCCAACGCATAGGGACGCGGATCCATGGGGCTCTGATCACGGCCGGTCTTCGGCGCATGTTCGGCAAGCAGATTGTACATGTTTGACTCCATGATCGATTTATCCGGGATTTGTGACCGCTGGGCAGCCTGATGACCGCCCGGGGCCCGACCGTCACGATCGGAGATCGGTGCTACAACGTGATTTCCGGAATCGGGAATTGCGTTACGACTGAAACAGGCGCCCGTGCCTGGCGTACCACGCAAGCGGAGAACCACCCTGCGCCCGGCGTTCGGACGCCACTATGATTTCGGCGCCCGCGGAACGAACACGATATGCGGCGTCTTCGGCGGACGACCGGGCGGCACATAGTCCGGAACCGGCGTATCGTCTGCCGGGAGCGAAAGCACATATCGGTGGATGGCGCGCAGGTCGGGCTCGCTCATGGCGCGCAGGTTGAACCATGGCATGGGCGGGCGCGTCTCGATCGTGCGCGCGAACTGTACCCAGTCGTCCTCGTCCATGGTCCGCAAAAATTGGCGAAGATTGGTCGGGTAAGTCGTACCCCAGGGCCCGTTGAAGCCGAGCGAGTCGCCGATCAGCCATCGATCCTGCGGAACGTTGCCGGCCTTCTCCAGGTACCCTGGCGTGTGGCAATCGTTGCAGCCGCCGATTTTCACCAGGTATCGACCGTGCTCGATCGAAGCGGTCGCGGACGCCGCGCCGACTTCACCCTGGTTGAGCGTTGCGGCGGTGAATGCTGCGGCCAGGCCAAGGGCGGCAATTGCGATGAGAGCTCTTCGTGTCATCAGCTTCTCCGCTGCTATTTGATGCCGACGATCATCGAGTGAGGCCCGGCGAGATGCTCGCAGCGGACCTCCGCAAAGCCCGCCTCCCGCATCCAGCCCATGCCGTCGGCGCGCGTGTAGTCGAACCCGCCATTGGTGTTGACCAGCATGTTGAGGCTCATCAGCAGACCCGCAGCGTTGTCCCGTCGCTCGTCATCGATGATCTGGTCGTAGACGATGAGCACGCCTTGCTTCGGCAGCGCGGAATGGGCCTTTGCCAGCAGCGCGCGCTTCACCTCCAGGTTCCAGTCGTGCAGGATATGACCCATCACCAGCACGTCGGCGGAAGGCAGCGGCTCGGCAAGGAAGTCGCCGGGATAAAACCGAAGCCGGTCTGCAAGTGCGTGCCGCTCCACATAGGCCTCGAACACCGGCCGCATCGGCGGCAGGTCGAAACCGCCGCCGGTGAGATGCGGATGGGCGCGGCCGACCTCGACCGGAAGCCTGCCTTCGGCTGTGCCGATATCGATGAAGGTACAATAGTCCGCCCAGGGAAAATGCCGGGCGAGCGCCTCCGCCACCTGGAGGCTGCCGCCGGTCATCGCCTGCGCGAACATCTTTACCTTGTCCGGGTCCGAAAACAGCATGTCGAACAGATCTTCGCCGTCCTGGGTGCCGTTTTGCGGTTTGCCCGTCCTGAGCGCGTCGGTGAGCGAGCCCCAGTTCGCGTAAAGCAGCTGACCGGCCCTGGCGAGCATCCCGCCAACATAGGTCGACTTGTTGCGGTCAAGGTAGCGGTCAGTCACGGGCGTGTTGCAGTAGACGTTGCCCTCGCGCTCAAGCATGCGCAGCGCAACCAGTGCGTCGAAGAAATCCTGCGCTCCCCGCTCATGCAGTCCGAGCCGGTTTCTCAGTGTTTCCCCTTCGAGGGGTCCGGCCGCCAACTCCGTGAAAAGGTCAAGTTCGACGGCGCTCAGCAACGTCTTCGATGCCCAGAAGCCGAGGCCGAGTTGCATAAGGCTTTCGGGCGACAGTTCTGCGACGTCATTCGCCTGTTTCGTTACCTCGGTGATGTTTGCGTCCATAAGATTTCTCCTTCCTCAAGAGACCATGACCTCCCAAAAAACCGGTTCCCGGTTTTTCGGGATCATGGTCTGGGCGCGGGAGGACCATCGACTGGCCCGGCTACGGGTCGATTTCAGCCAGGTGGGATTTTGGTTACGGTTGTAACGAAGAAACCCGGCCAGCCGTGATCAGCCTGAATGCAGATGGCGGGCAAGGCATTGTGCGACGGCGGCCGACAGCAGCGGCTTCTTGATGACTTCGCTTATGCCGGCCGCCGTCAGTTGGCGCGGCCGCAGCTGACGGCCGTAACCGGTCATCAGCACGACCGGAAGGTCGGGCCGGATCTTGTGCAACCGGCCGGAGAATTCGATCCCTGTCATGTCGGGCATGACCTCGTCCGTCAGCACCAGGTCGAAGCGTTCCGGATCGGTGCGGAATGCGCTGAGAGCCGCGGGGCTGCGGTCGAACCCGACCGGCTCGTAGCCGAGCGCGGCGAGCATTTCCTCCGCAAGTTGCATCAGCGGCGTGTCGTCGTCGACGACGAGGATCGTCTCGCCGTTGCCACGCTTGACCGGCACCTCGGCGGCGTCGCTCTCGTCCTCGTTCTGGGTTGCTTCGGCGGCCTCGATCTGCGGAAAATAGATCTCGAAGGTCGTGCCTTCGCCGGGCTTGCTGTTCACGTCGACCGCGCCTCTGTGCGCTATGACGATGCCGTGCACCGTCGACAGGCCGAGCCCGGTGCCTTGCCCTGCCGGCTTGGTCGTGAAGAACGGCTCGAAGATACGCTCGAGCGTCGCCTGATCCATGCCGCTGCCGGTGTCCCTGACGGCAAGGCGGAGATAGCGCCCGGCAGGCAGGTTGCCGTGCGATAGCATCCGCGCCTCGACGAATTCCGTCGTGTCGAGACCGATTTCCAATGCGCCGCGGTTGTTCATCGCCTGCGCCGCGTTGGTGCCGAGGTTCATCACCACCTGCTGAAGCTCGGTCGGATCGCCCATCATCGCCGCATCCGCGGCTGCAAGACGCGTCTGCACTGAAAGCGTGGCGGGGAACGAGGCGCGCAGCAGGTCGATCGCTTCGGCAACCACGGCTTCCGCCCGCAGCGCGTGATGCTGCCGCTCGTGACGACGGCCGAAGGCGAGGATCTGCTCGGTGACGTCCTGCGCCCGCCTGCCGGCCTGCATGATCTGCTGGACGTAGCGCCGCGCGCGCGACTCCTTCAGCAGCACCGCCAGCGCCATCTCGCTGTAACCAAGGACGGCACCGAGGATGTTGTTGAACTCGTGCGCTATGCCGCCGGCGAGCGTCCCGATCGCTTCCAGCCGTTGCGACTGATTGAGCCGCGCCTGCAGTGCCTCACGCTCGCGTTCGTTGTGCTCGCGCACGATGGCATTGGCGAAAATCTCGGCCGCGGTGCGCAGCAGTGCAATGTCGTCGTCGGCCCAATGCTTTTCGTGCGTGACGGTATCGAGAGCCAGAAAACCCAACCGCTCGCCGGCATGCCACATCGGTATGCACAGCCACGATCGAAACTGGTGCGCCTGCAGGGATGCCTTCTCCCGCCCCTCGGGAAGCTCGCCGACGCGGGGAACGTCGATGCAGCCCTGCCGCTCGTGGTCGGCCAGCGTCCAGCGTGAAGCCAGCTCGATCATGTCCTTCGACAGGCGGGCCGGCCTGCTCCCGCCCGGACGGCGATAGAAGTAGCCGCCGGAAGGATCGGCGATGTGGCTGACGAAAATCTGGGCGCCGTCGAGCCCGGCATGTTCGACCAGGCGCGCGAGGCCCTTGCTGATGCCGGCGCGGATGCGGTCACGCGGCAGATTGATGAACTGCGTGGAGATCGAGGCGATCAGGTCCTCGAATTCCAGCCGCTCGCGCAGGATCCGCGCGTTGCGGCGCAGGCGGGCGAACAGGTAGGCGACATAGCCGACGAGGCCCAACGCGGCGACATAAAGCAGCGTCTGGAACAGTTCGGCCCGCGCCGCGGCCCGCCCATGCGCACCGAGATAGACGTCCTGCAGCGCGCGAGCCCGCTCGCTCGTCGGCGCGGTCTGCAGGCGGGCGACGAGATCGTCGACCGCCGGAAGCCTGGTGACGATAAGCCGGCCGTGGGAGACGAGCGAGAGCACATCGCTTGCAGGCACGGCATCGACGGAGGGCCTTGCCAGCCGGTCGAGTGCGGCGGTTACTGCTTTTGCCGCATCCGGCTGGGGATCGCTGATAAACCGCGACATTGCGACCATCAGGGCTCCTATCTCGACCGCTCGAAGGCCGTCACCCTCGCTCGTGAGACGACCGCTCATATAGTTGAAAAAGTTCAGCGAGTTCTGCAGCAGCGCGTTATCGGACTTGAACCTCTCGACGAGCGCTTCCTCGTCGCGGATCGCGGCGATGACTTGGGCGATCAGCTTGTCGATATCCGCCCGTGTTTCGCCGCTTGCTACGTCGCGGGCAGCCGGCAGCGTCTGCGTCGCCTCATCCAGGTTCTCGATCGACCGCACAAGCGGATCGTAGCTGCGCAGCAGTCCCGCGCGTGCCCTTAAAACATCGCGTTGGAGTGCGGCGTTATAGAGGATGACGGTCCTGAGCGCATCGAGCGTGTGTTCGTGACGCGCCGCATCGGGAGCCGTGCCCTGCACCAGGAGGTAGGTCAAGGCGATGAGCAGGCAGGCAACGATCGGCGCCAGGATGCGTAGCGACTTCATTGCTGCAGACGATCGGCTGCGCTGGTCAACGGCCGGCCGCGATACTCGCCCGTCAGTGTCCCGAGGAATTCGACGATGAGATCGGCATCGCGCTGGTCGAGCTCCCGGCCGAGTTGGTTGCGCGCCATGATCTTCACCGCGTCTGCGAGCGATGCGGTGCGGCCATCGTGAAAATACGGCGCCGTCACCGCGACGTTGCGCAGGCTGGGAACGCGGAACACATGGCGGTCGCTCTCGGCGCCGGTAACGGCGAAGCGGCCGAGATCCGCCTTGGTCAGGGTCTTCTGGCGAGCGAAGGGATCCTGGAAGATGCCGAATTTCTGAAACAGATTGCCGCCTACGTTGGCGCCCTGGTGGCAGGCGACGCAGCCATACGCTTTGAACAGTTGATAGCCGTGCTCTTCGTCGGTCGTGATGGCTTCGCGTTCGCCCTTGAGATAGCGGTCGAAACGGGCATCGGGCGTGATCAGCGACCGTTGAAAGACAACAAGCGCGTCGAGCACGTTTGTCCGGTCGGGAATGGAGCCGTAGACCCTCGCGAACCGCTGCGAATACTCAGCATTCGAGCGCAGCTTGGTCAGCAATTCCTCCCAGCTCGTATTCATCAGCCTGTCATCGAGCAGGGCTGCCTCGTTCTGCTCCTCGAAAGTGCGGAAATTGCCGCGCCAGTTCAGCCGAAAATCGAGCGCCGCGTTGAAGACGGTCGGCGTGTTGAAATCGAGCGGCTTGCCATCCGCCGCCACGGAACGGGCCAGACCGTCGTCGCCGCTGAAATCGAGCCTGTGACAGGAACTGCAAGCGACGACATCGCCATGCGACAGGCGGGCATCGTTGAACAGGCTCTCGCCAAGCGCGATCTTCGCCCGGTCGGAGGGGCCGCTGGCCGTGATCGGTGCAATCGGCTCGCCCATCGGCGGGGCCGGCTGATTGCTCTGGGCCAACGCAAAAGGTGCCGCCATTGCCAGGCAAAGTGGAACAAAAAGCCCCGCCCGAACCTTACCAATCTGCTGATGTGCCATCGAGCGAGCCTGCGGCAGGGTGTGCGATCACGTAGATCATCGGCGTTCACCAAATCGCCGAAAATCGACGTTTAAATAAAGCAACGGCTCGGTCATGAGTTCCATGCTTGCGGACGGTGCGAGATGTCAGCCGAACAAAACATTCGCCACGAACAGCAGTCGAGAGGCAGTATCGAGCAGCCAGCGGCGCCGAAGCATATCCTTGTCGTCGACGACGACCCCGAAATTCGCGATATGCTCACCAATTACCTGGAGAGCCAAAACTTCAGGGTCAGCGCGGTCGCCGACAGCCAGGCCATGTCGCGCGTCCTCAATGAAAAGCCCGTAGACCTGATGATCCTCGACATGCGGCTTGCCGATGAGGACGGGTTCGACATCATGCGGCAACTCGGCAGTCCGCCGGAAGCGCCCATCATCATCATCACCGGCCACAGGTGCGACGAGGTGGATCGCGTCGTCGGCCTGGAACTCGGCGCCGACGACTACATCACCAAGCCCTTCGGCCTCAGGGAGCTGCTGGCGCGCATTCGCGCCGTGCTGCGGCGATCGCGGTCGACGCAGCCGCAGCCGCGCGGCAAGAAACCCATACGCTATCGTTTTGCCGGCTGGGAGCTCGACATGCGGATGCGGCGCCTGAGGTCGGCGGCGGGCGAGGCGACGCCGCTGACCGCCGGCGAGTTCAACCTGCTGGCAGCCTTCCTGAAATCGCCGCAGCAGATCCTGAGCCGCGAGCAGCTTCTCGCTGCCAGCCGCGTGCACGACGAAGAGGTGTTCGACCGCAGCATCGACGTGCAGATATTGCGGCTGCGCCGCAAGCTCGAGGTCAATCCGAGCGAGCCGAAGCTCATTGTTACGGAGCGTGGCGCCGGCTACATATTCGCGACTGCGGTCGAGGTACTTTGAGCCGCTGCCGCGCCCAGCCTACTCCGCGCTTCTGAGCCAGACCAGCATCTCGCCGGGATCGCGGTTGTCCCAGGCAAAGTACGGCACGGCGGTGATTTTCGCGCCCTCGAGCGCCGGCGGTTCGGTGCGGTAGAGCCCCTCTTCCCAGTTTTCGAAAGCCTCCTTTTTGGCAATCGCCGAAAGTGTCACAACGCCGCCCAGAAGGTTCGGCTGCTGATGCGCCTCGATGTCGGCCGTGCGCGGCAGAGCGATGCGGTGCAGCTGGCTGGAATTGTCGGTCTCCTCGACGCAATAGATCAGCGGTCCGCGCGCCAGCGCGACACGGCCGATATCCTGCCGCACCTGCGGGTTGGCGTAGAGGCGGTCGACGGCCATTTCGAGGTCGAGCTCGACGCGGTCGCCTTTGCTCCATTCGCGGCGGATCGCGGCATAACCGTCGCTGCTGACAGCAGCCAGATCGACATCGGCGCCGTTGACCTTGAGCGCTGCCTTGCGGCACCAGGCCGGCAGGCGCAGGTGCAAAGTGAACGCGGTCGGAGCTTCCGGTTCGACGGAGATCGAGACCGCGCCTTCCCATGGATAGTTACTGGTCTGGGTGAGCTCTATCTGCGTCCCGGCAATATCGAAACGAGCCGTGCCGTTTCCATAGAGGTGAACGGCGAGTGCGTCGTCCGACAGGCCGTAGAAATAGCTGCCGATCGAGGCGACCATGCGCCCGACATTGGGCGGGCAGCACGGGCAGCGGTGCCATTTCCAGCGGTGGTGGGCGCCGCGGCTTTCGAGCGGATTTTCGTAGAAGAACAGCGAGCCGTCGAGCGACAGGCCGGAGATCGAGCCGTTGTAGAGCGCCCGCTCCATGATGTCGGCGTAGCGCGCATTGGGACCCATGCCGAGCATGCGGCTTGCCCAGAACACGAGGCCGACCGAAGCACAGGTTTCGGCATAGGCGGTGTCGTTGGGCAGGTCGTAATCGGCGGTGAAACCCTCATTGTGCGACGACGGCCCGAGGCCGCCGGTGACGTAGAGGTTCTTGGTCATGAGGTCGTCCCACAGCCGGTCGAGCGCCACCCGCAGCGTGTCGTCGCCATATTCGGTGGCGATGTCGGCCATGCCCGAATAGAGATACATCGCCCGCACCGCATGGCCGACGATCTTGTCCTGCTCGCGCACCGGTTTGTGCGACTGGTTGTATTCGTAAGTCTTGAAATGATAGGCCTTGGGGTCGGCGCCGCGGGCGCGCGCCTCCTCGTCGAAATAATGCGGCTCAAGGCCGCGCTGGTCGATGAAGTATCTGGCTAGCTCCATGTATTTGCGCTCGCCCGTCACCCGCGCCAGCTTGACCAGCGCCAGCTCGATCTCCTCATGGCCGCAATAGCCCTTCTTCTTGCCGGGCTCGGGACCGAACGTCTCGGCGATATGATCGACGTAGCGGCACATGATGTCGAGCAGCTTGCGTTTCCCGGTGGCCTGGTAGTAGGCGACGGCGCCTTCGATCAGGTGGCCGGCGCAATAGAGCTCGTGGCAATCGCGCAGGTTGGTCCAGCGCAGGCCCGGCTGGATGCGCTGGTACCAGCTCGACAGATAGCCGTCGGGCTGCTGCAGCTTTCCATACATGTCGATGACGGCATCGATCTTCTTCTCGAGCTCGTCGTTGCGGCGGCGATAGAGCGAATAGGCGGCGGTCTCGATGGTCTTGCCCCAATCGGAGTCCCAGAACATCTGCGTCGTCACCGTCGATCCGGTGAACTCGTTGCCGGCGGTGGCCGCCTCGTCCGGTGAAGGTGAGTGGAACGGGATGACGACGCCGGGCGACGGCCGGTCCGGGTCGATCTGCTCGAGCATGCGTGCCTCGACGCAGCGGTCATAGAGGATGCCGGCGGTTTTTGAGGCGACGGCATCGACGCGGTCGCCCCAGAAGCCGCGCACGTCGACCTGCGGCACCGGCAGCGGGCGGAAGGCGAGTTTCGGCTTGGCGCCCTGACTGGCGGAATGCGATGCGGTCATCAATTTACTCCGGTTCGGTTCGGTTGGTCACTTCACGGCCCCTGCCATCAGGCCGCGGATGTAGAAGCGCTGCAGCAGCAGGAAGAGCACCAGGCACGGCACCATCATGACGGTGACGCCGGCCTGCACGGCGCCCCAGTCGATGGCGCCGAAGCGGCCGGACTGCAGCGCGGTCATCATGATCGGCAGCGTGAATTTCGACTGGTCCGTCATCAGCACCAGCGCAGCCAGAAACTCGTTCCAGGCGCCGAGGAAGGCGAACAGCGCGATGGTGACGATGCCCGGCCAGACCAGCGGCAGCATCACCCTCAACAGCATGGTGACGTTGTTGGCGCCGTCCATGCGCGCGGCCTCCTCGATCTCGCGCGGCACCGCATCGAAGGCGTTGCGCATCATGAAGATCGAGAACGGCAGCTGCAGTGTGACGTAGACGCAGACCAGCCCGGTCAGCGTGTTGTGCAGGCCGATCTTGGTCAGTACCAGGAAGATCGGCGTCAGGATCGACTGGAACGGGATCATGATCGTCGACAGGATGACGACGAACAGCAGGTTCTTCAGCGGAAAGCGGAAGCGCGAGAAACCGTAGCCGGCGAGCACGCTGACGATCACCGACAGCACCACGGTCATGACCGAGACGTAGATGCTGTTTTGCGCCGGCAGCCAGAGGCCGTCGCCAAAGGTGTTGAGCGTGGCGTAGTTCTCGAGCGAGATGCCGCTGGTCGGCCACGGCGGCAGCGGCGGCTGGCGCGCCTCCTGAGCCGGCTTGAAGGCCGAAAGCACCGTCCAGGCGATCGGCGCCAGGAACAGAATGGACGCGATGATGCCGGTCGAGTGCTCGGCGATCTGCATGCCGATGCGGCGTTTGCGGGTGCGAGCCTGCGCCATCAGTCGACCCCCTCGGGATTGCGCAGCAGCCGCAGCTGGATAAGGCTGAGCGCTACCAGGATGACCAGCAGGACCATCGACAGTGCTGCGCCATAGCCGAGCTTGAACGACACGAAGGACTGGTTGAAGATCCAGTAGACGGCGGTCAGCGTCTGGTTGCGCGGGCCGCCGCGCAGAATGATGTAGAACTGGTCGAAGGCGAGGATCGAGCCGGCAACCGACAGGATCAGCGCCAGCGCCAGCGTGCGGCGCATCAAGGGCAAGGTAATCGCCCGGAACCGCGCGAATGGCCCTGCCCCGTCGATCATCGCCGCCTCCTGCAGGTCCGGCGGGATCGACTGCAGGCCGGTCATCAGGATGATCATGGTGAAGCCCGCCACCTTCCACACGACCATGGCGATGATCGACCAGAAGGCCGGCTGGAAGGTCGCCAGCAGGTTGAATTTCTTCTCGGTCAGGCCGAGCTCGAAAGCGGCCGGGCTGAACAGGCCGGAATCGACATTGAGCAGCCATGACCACAAAAGGCTGGCCGAGGCGAAGCCGATGACCGCCGGCATGAAGAAGGACGTGCGGTAGAAGCCGGTCAGCTGCCGCGGCCTTTCGATGAACAGCGCCAGCGGAAAGGCGACGGCGAAAATCGCGATCGTCACCACCACCGTGTAGTAGCCGGTGAACTTCAGCGCGTTCCAGAAACGGGTATCGCGCAGGATCGCCCAGTAATTGTCGAGCCCGATAAAGCTGTGCGCGCCCATCAGCGGCCAGTTGTGCAGCGACATCCAGGCGGTCATGCACAGCGGCACGATGAAGAAGACGACGACAAGCGCAACGGCCGGCGCGACATAGAGCAGGCCGATCCACTGCCGGCGGCCGGCGCCGACCAGTTTGTATGCGCGCGCTGGCGCGGCGGTGGTTGCTGTGATGGTGGTCATCGCTGGCCTTCTCCTTCTCCCCTTGTGGGAGAAGGTGGATCGGCGCGAAGCGCCGAGACGGATGAGGGGTGTTGGAAGGAATGCCGTCCGAGCCAAGCTGGAGCACCCCTCATCCGTCGCCTTCGGCGACACCTTCTCCCACAAGGGGAGAAGGGGGAGCCAACGTTGCGACGGCGTACTGTGATGGTGCTCATGCCTGTTGTTCCATTGGCGGGACGTCCCCTCCCCCTCGAGGGGAGGGTCCGGCCGAAGGCCGGGGGTGGGGTCCTCTGCGAAGTGCTCCGACATCAAAAGAGCGTCGAGCACTGCCGCGATGACCCCACCCGGACCTGCGGTCCGACCTCCCCTCGAGGGGGAGGTGGAGCCGGCGCTTTACTTCTGCGGCGCCGAATCGATGATCGACTGCATGGTCTCCTGCGCGTTGGCGATGGCGCCGTCGACGTCTTCGCCGAAGAAGACCTCGTTCATCATCTGGTTCCACGGACCGTTGGCCGAGTTGATCAGGTCGTTGAACACCACCGAATAGGGCGTGCGGCCCTTGGCCATGGCTTCGGCGGCAACCTTGTAGCGCGGGTCGAGTTCCTTCAGCGCCTCATTGGCGATGTCGCCGCGCACCGGCAGGCTGCCGTATTTCGCCAAAATGGTCTGGCCCTCGAGCGAATAGGCGAAATCGAGGAACTCCTTCACCACCGCCACCTTGGTGGTGCCCTTGGTGACGACGAAATTGTCGCCGCCGGCAAACGACGACCAGCCGCCATCCTTGCCCGGCAGGAAGGTGATGCCGTAGTCGATGTCGGGATATTGCGTGTTCAACGCGCCGATGGCGAAGGCGCCGGACGGCGAGATGCCGATATTGCCGGTGGCGAAGGCGGCAAAGAAGTTGGAGCCGGTGTCGGTCTGCGCGCCTGAAGGCACCAGGTCCTTCTTGACCATCGAACGGTAGAGGTCGATGGCGCCGCGCATCTGCGGCGTGTCCAGTGTCGCCTTGGAGCCGTCCTCCGTCAGGATGTCGCCGCCCGAGGCCCAGATCAGCGGCGTGAAGGTGAAGATGTTGCAGCCGCCGCAATTGCCGGAGAAATAGAAGCCCTTGATATCGCCGCCGAGCGCGTTGACCTTTTCGGCATCGGCTTCGATCTCGGCCCAGTTGGTCGGGCCCTTTTCCGGGTCGAGGCCGGCCTGCTTGAACAGCTTCTTGTTCCAGATCAGCACCGAGGAATCCGCCGAGAACGGCAGCCCGTAGATGCGGCCCTTATAGGTGCCGGTCTTGACATGCGCCGGCGACAGGCTGGCGAAATAAGGCAGCGATTTCGCCCAGTCGGTGATGTCTTCGAGCTGGCCGGCGGCGGCGAAGGACGGCGTGTAGATCAGGTCGAGCGACAGCGCATCGGGCGCTGTGCCGCCGGCAGCGGCAGCGCCGTATTTCGGGATGATTTCGGCATTGGGGATGATGTCGAGCTTGATCTGGTTCTGATGCCCCTTGTTGAAGGCATCGACGACGCGCGGCATGAAGTTCGAGCCGTCGGCGCGAACCCAGATGTTGGCGGTGTCGGCGGCGGCCGAGCCGGCCGTTGCCAGCGTGCCCAAAATGCTCGCGGCGATGGCGAGCCCGGTAATGGTGGTTCTCATGCTTCTCCTCCACATGGTTTTAATTTAGCGTCTTAATTTAGCCGCGCCCCCAAGCGGGTGACTATCGACACGGCCCGTTTCGTTCAGCCGTCCGGCGGACGGCCGCATGACTGACGCACCACCAGCCGGCACGGCAGTTTTCTGATGCCCGGCAAAGCGGGTTCGCCGCCGACGAGCGAAAGCAAGGCAAGGCCGGCCTCGCGGCCAAGCGCTGCCAGATTCATATCGACGGAGGTCAGCGGCGGGCGGGTCGCCTCGGCGACGATCTGCCAGTTGTCGAAACCGATGACGCCGACCTCGTCCGGCACGCCGATACCGCGCTCGCGCAAGGCGTCGATGACGCCGCGCGCGATCTGGTCGTTGCCGCAAAACACCGCATCGGGCTTTTCGCGCGTACCGTCGAAACCCTCGCCGTCGAACAGCTTCTTGACCGCCTCGTGGCCCCAGGCCTCCGACCACGGGCCGAGCAGCGGCTCCATGACCGGCAGGCCGTTCTCGGCCAGCACCGCGCGATAAGCCTCGGCGCGGGCATGCACCACGGCAAAGCTCGCCGGCCCGCTGACATGGGCGATGCGCCGCCGCCCGAGCCGGCAAAAATGCTCGACCGCCAGCCGCGCGCCGCCGGCATCGTCGGAGACGAACGCGATGGCGCCGGGATCGGGCTCGGTGAATGCGTAGATCGCCGGAATGCCGAGATTGGCGAGGTCGACCGGCAGGTGGCGGTCGATGCGCTTGCCGGTGGCGATGATGCCGTCGACGCGCTTGTCGAGCATGGCATCGACATGCAGCTGGGCAAGGCGCGGGTCGTCCTCGACATTGCACAGGAACACCGAGACGCCGGCATCGACCAGCGCATCGGAAACGCCGGCCATCAGCGGCAGCGAAAACCGGCCATAGGTGTCGTTGGTCAAAAGCCCGACGGTAAAGGAGCGCCGCCGCAACAGGCTCTGCGCCAGGCTGTTCGGGCGAAAGCCAAGCCGCTGCGCCGTCTCGCGAATACGGGTCCGCGTCTCGGCGGTCATCCGCCCCTGCCCGTTCAGCGCCTTTGACGCCGTGGCAACGCTGACGCCGGCGATGGCTGCCACCTCGCGCAAGGTGACCGGCTGCTTGGCAGAAACAGGCGTTGGCTGCGCATCGGACGCCATGATTCGGATATCGATCCTCCCATTTGAGAAAAGCTTTTCTCTTATCGTCCTGCGAAGCGCTGAATGGTGAAGTCAGCGGATGCCGGCAGAGTTGGGAAAAGGTTTTCTCAAAAGGAAGATTAGGGGAAGGATACAACGATGGCAAGAGGGAATGGCCTGGTTACAGGCATGTTCGGCAGTCAACTACGACTCGCTGCCCTGGGTCCAGGATCTGCCATGGCGGCCCGAAGGAAAGAGGGCGAGCAGCTTTGGCGTGCATTGCCGTTCAGCGGGCACCGCGATGGAATGATCGCGGTGCCCGTAGTCTCCCCGCACGGCTAGCAGTTCTCAGTCTGCGGATCGCACGCCTTGTTTTTTTGCTTCTGTGGCTTGGGTTTGGCCGCCTGCTCGGGCTCGGCCTGCTGCTGCTCGGCCGCTGGCTGCTCCTTGGCCTTCCGCTTCTCAGGCTTGGCAGCCTGCTCCGGCTCAGCCTGCTGCTGCTCGGCAGCGGGCTGCTTCTTGGCCTTCCGCTTCTCAGGCTTGGCCGTCTGTTCCGGCTCGGCCTGCTGCTGCTTGGCGGCGGGCTGCTTCTTGGCCTTCGGTTTCTCGGGCTTGGCCGCCTGTTCCGGTTCGGCCTGCTGCTGCTCGGCGGCGGGCTGCTTCTTGGTCTTCGGCTTCTCAGGCTTGGCCGCCTGTTCCGGCTCGGCCTGCTGCTGCTTGGCGGCGGGCTGCTCCCCGGCCTTCGGCTTCTCAGGCTTGGCCGCCTTGCCGGGCTCGGCCTGCTGCTGCTCGGTGGCCGGCTGCTCCTTGGCCTTCGGCTTCTCAGGCTTGGCGGTTTCTTCGGGCTTGGCCTGCTCGGTCGTTGCAGCGCCTTCGGTCGGCTTCGATTTCCGGCCAGCCTGAACCTGCTTCACCTCTTCGATGTCTTTGAGCTTAGCTGGTTTGGCCTTAGGGTCGGCTTTCACCTCGCCCTCAAAGACAGCGACCCTATCGTTTTCCAGTTTGCCGGACTTCTCGGGCGCGTCGGTCTTGCTGACCTTGACAGCAGTCACCTTCTGGTTCGTCTCCTTTTCGATCACATCGACATCAATGACTTTGTTGATCACCAAATTGTTCTGGATCGTCACGTCGCCGGCCGGTTCGGCCGCCTCGACAATGCGCACAAACTCCGGCTCATCACGAATAACGACCACAGAAATGTCCGCGGCAAGGAATTCGCGGGTGGGGACCACAACCCAGTAATAATCCGGCGTCGTGTCGAAGGTCACCTCGATTGAAATCAAATCCGGATCGCGGCGGGGCGGCAGCGGCGCCCAAATGATGTGCTCTCTGTCACGACGCCAACTCACCCATGCTGGCGCCCAGCGAGTGCCCGGAACCCAGTACCAGCCGATATCGTCGGCATAGCCCCACCGGCCGTAATGGTACGTCGCCCAGCCGAATGGCTCGTCGGACACCCAGAGCCAGCCATACTGCTCGGTATAGACCCAGTGTCCAAGCGTATACGGACGCCAATCGTCAGGCACATCAACCGGCACGAAAACGGTCGCCCCGTGATACGAGACCCAATCACCATAGGAAGACAGGTCTTCGTAGAACGTGCTGATCGAAACGGTGGTGGCAGCCCTTGCCTCGGACACAAGCGACAATGGCGCAATCGGGTTGGGAATCTCGACGACCGTGAGCAGACAGGCGGTTACGCCGCCGAGCATCAGTCGCACCGCATGTTGGGCAAGGACGCGTTTCATCGTAATCTTCCTCCGAAACAGATCGCCCTTCATCGTACAAACCCGTCGGCTGCCGGATTGTTCCACTTTGCTGACGTTACCCGCATCCCCTCCCGCAGCGGCTTGGCATCGCACGACGATATTTGGGATCAGAGTTGCTTCATGAGGGCGGTGACCGTCACAAATGCGCGCCGAAGGCGCGGTGATAGGGTGTCGTTGGTCAAAAGGCCGACGGTAAAGCTGCGTCGCCGCAACAGGCTCTGCGCCAGGCTGTTCGGGCGAAAGCCAAGCCGCTGCGCCGTCTCGCGAATGCGCGTCCGCGTCTCGGCCGTCATCCGCCCCTGCCCGTTCAGCGCTTTGGACGCCGTGGCAACGCTCACGCCGGCAAGGGCTGCCACCTCACGCAGGGTTACGGGCTGTTTGACGGGCGTTGGCTGCGCATCGGACGCCATGATTTGGATATCGATCCGCCCTTTTGAGAAAAGCTTTTCTCTTATGGGCCGATGGCGCGTCCATCTGGATGCCGGCGAACGCTGCGAGGCTTGGGAAAAGGTTTTCTCAGAGAGATTAGGAGAAGGTGGGAAAGAAGGCAAGGGTGGAGAGTGAGGTCATGCTGCCTCCTCCACGTCTTCTTCGGCCGGATAGAGTGCCGCCACCGCATCGTGCAACTCTTTCATAGCGTCGTAGAGAGGCTCTCCGCGAAGTATCTCGATATCAAAGCATCGACAGAAAGCGATGTCGGCGCCGGATACATAGTTCTTATGGACGAAGTTGGCAGTGATCTCGTCAGCGAGGACCGTATATTCCCGCTCTTCCGGATCAGCGCTATCTCGCAGGAAGCGCTGATAGATTTCGTTAATGATCGGCTGTACATGGGCTTCGATGTTGCGAACCTCGCGCATCATTTCAGCAATTTCCTGATCGATGGTGGCTTGATCGTTAAAAAATACCGTGCCGGTGGGGTGGGCGATCTTGTTTCGGCGCTTCACGAACTTTGCGAATTCCCCGACCTGCTGATTGTTGCAGCCGATCAGTTTCAGAAAACGGAAGATCTGAGACTCCTTTAATCTATCGTAAAACTTGAACGGGCTTTCGCAATCCAACAAGCTTCCTTCTTCCTCAGATCGAAAGCCTACCATGGCCATTGCAAATTGCTCTGGTCTGGCGAGTCTGATCTGCCAAATTGAGAAGCTGACGAAGCTCATATAGAGCAGGTGGAAGGCTAGGCTGGCGAACTCAAAGCGCTCTGCCTCGTAATTCGTGTGAAAGGCAGACCAAAGGAATTCGAGATAGGTCTGCTCGTTCGCATTCGCGAAGGATTGCGGCAGATATTCGCCTAGTTCCAGCGCCTCTTCCATGGGCAGTTAACCCTCTTCCCAGACCCGTGCAATTGACTCCCTTATTTGCTTTTCGCGGTCGGAAATCTCCTGCTCCAATGCCGAAATTTCTTGTTGATAGCCCTCGATCTCTTCTACAATCTTCCGTTGCACATCGACCGGTGGAAGGGGGATCTCAAGCTCACAGAACTTTGACTTTGAGATTTCCGCGAATGTGCCGCCGGTTGCCCAGCTTTGCATCGTGGGCACGAGACGGGTCACGGCGAGAGCCACGTACTCCGGGATTGCTCTCGTTTCATCGGCGATGACAATGTTCTTGAAACCCTGATTGGTCGCTAGCGGTACGCGGCTGATCGCGATGCGCCCGATGGTCGCCCGCGAAGACACTAGCACCGAGTTTGGCGGAAGGAGCTTAGCCGATGACTCTTTCAGCCCGCGCTCGCTGATCGTTCGAACCGTCGAAGCAATTTCGGTGATAAAGTCTTCTTGCGGGAGGTCTACCAAGGTCGCCCAAGCTATCCCGCCGTTCCAGTACTCAGGAACGTCGGATTTTGGGGTTCCACCACTTTCGACGCGAAACACAGTCTCGTCTCCCAATGAAACCATGGGATGCCCTGAGCGGCTCGCATCTCGCTGAACGTAGCGTTCTGCGCTTAGGGTAGTGGAGCCCTCAATAAGGACTGCCGATCGGGCTACCGCAAAGCCCAGCGAAGAATCCAATTCGCCACCACTGCCGGACCGCGCCGTCGCCAACCATGCCGAAAGTTCTTCCTTCACCTGCGGCAGTTGCGTCCCTTTGATTGACTTGCGTTGCGCGCCAAGGGCGAAGCCGTCATTATCGACCTTGAAGAACGCGATGTGCTGGCTCGCCCTTGCAACCGCCCGGTCGAGGATCAAAATCGAGGTTTTCACGCCGGAGTAGGGATTGAACACACCTGCAGGAAGTGAGACGACGGCGGCAAGAAAGTTCTCCACAAGCATCTTGCGCAGCGCCACATATGAGCTCTGGCTCTGGAAGATAATGCCTTCGGGCACAATAACGGCGGCTCTGCCCTGCGGCGTCAGATGTTCGGCGATGTAGTCGACGAACAGGACTTCACTGCGCTTCGACTGAACCTGAAACCGCGTGTGCGGCCTGATCCCGCCTTTCGGCGACATGAAGGGCGGGTTAGCGAAAATGACATCCGCCGTCTCGGCCCATTTGTCCTGGCTCGTTAACGTGTCGTACTCTTCCACCTTCGGATCAGCAAAGCCATGCAGGTAAAGGTTCACGAGGCTGAGGCGCACCATGTCCGGAGAAATGTCATAGCCCTTTATGTTACGCGACAGTCGCTCGCGATCTTCCGGCGTTAGTAGATCGCCCGGGAAGCGCATGGGGCTTTCGAGCGCAAGCTCGGTAACGTCGGCTTCCTCTCCCTTGCCGTTGACGTTGACGAAATGGGTCGAGTTCGTTTTCAAGATGTGTTTGTAAGCCGAAATAAGGAAGCCCGCCGTGCCACAGGCTGGATCAAGGGTCACCTCGTTCTTCTTTGGGTCGATGATCCCGACCATAAAGTCAATGATGTGGCGCGGTGTCCTGAACTGGCCGGCGTCGCCCTGGCTACCGAGGACGGACAACAGATACTCGAAGGCATCGCCGAGCCGCTCGCTATGATCATAGATAAAGCTATTGATCTCGCGCAAAAAGCTGCGGAGCGTTTCCGGATCACGGTAAGGCAGATAGGCGTTGCGAAAGATCGAGCGGAAGAGCGCCGGCAGGCGTTCGTTCTCGACCATCTTGGTGAGTGCCTCGGAATAAGTGTTGAGCATGTCCTGTCCGGACACGCCGGGCGCCACCAGCTTCGACCAGCGATAGCGTTCGAACTCGCCGGTGAAAAAGCGTCGTGCACCGCCGAGTTCCTCGGACTCTAGATCCATGTCGTCCATGAACTTGTAAATGAGCGCAACCGTGATCTGTTCGACCTGGCTTTTTGGGTCAGGCACCTTGCCAACCAGAATGTCGCGGCACGTATTGATACGGCGCTTGGTTTCACTATCGAGCATTTGGGTCTTTCGTCAGAGGAATGGGCTCAGGGACACATAGTCCTTGATGTATTCCGGGATGCGCCTGCGCCACTTTTCAGGCACCTCCCGCAGGTCACGAGTCGTGAAAGTTGGGTTCACATTGAGGTCGCCGAAATGGCCTGCATCGATCAAGGTGCGGACCTTCACGTCGCGGATATAGGCCTCAAAGAAATAGCGCATCTGGGCGACACGACCGGCTTCCTCAGGCTTCTGATCAAGCAGAAACTTCTGGAACTCGTCCTCAATCAGTTCCGCCTTGCTCTTGAACTTCGGGATGAAGCCGAACGCCCTCTCAATCAATTCGCGGATCGTAATCCGGCGGTCTACGCCGGCCGCATAGCGCAACCGCTCGAGATTGAAATATTCATCAGGTTTGTCAAACAGCTCTTCGACAACGCGGCGGCTTGCGGCTTCCCAGTTGTGTTGTTCGACCAGTTCCCTGAGCCGGCTATCGGATCGTGCAATTTGTTCGAATTTGTGGAACAGTTCGCGGTCGACCCGCATGCCCTCAGGGCCAATCTGCTGTTCGACCTGATAGACGACTTGGTCGGGTTCCAAAAACTCGTAGGTGCTGAGCGCACCGGCTATGCCGCGGACTTCCTCCCCGGTTGACATTGGAATCGCTGCCGGTTTCGGCAGCGTGAGTTCCTCATCGTACTGAAACTCTTCTTCGAAGTATTCACAATTGGCGAAAAAATCAAACAGTCGGTACTCGGTTTTTGTGACCACGCCAATTTCGGCCTTCCGTGCAGGGTTGAACATTTCTTCGGCGAAGTTGTGCCTTCTGGTTCCTCGTCCCTTGATCTGCACAAAATCCGATGGCGAGAAAACAGGGCGCATCAACGCAAGGTTCAAAATGTCGGGACAGTCATAGCCTGTAGTCATCATTCCCACAGTCACACAGACGCGTGCCCGGCTAGTGCGGTAATCCGGCAAGAATTCGCTGTGCCCGCCGAGATTGTTGTTGGCGAAGTTAACCGTCATCTTTTGGGCATCGTCCACGTGGCTGGTGACCTGCAGAGCGAAATCGGACTTGTATCGACCCGGCCAGAGCTGATCAGCCATCTCGTTCAATATCTGGGTGACCTTTGCTGCATGGTTCTGACTGACGGCAAAGGCAATCGTCTTTCCGAACTCACCGGAAATCGGATCGCGAAGGCCGTGCTTGAGCAAGGTCTGGCAGAATGCCCGATTGGTTGTCTCAGCGAAGAATCGCCTTTCGAAGTCACGGCCCGCAAAAGCCTCCTGGGTCTCGTCCCCGTTCTCGTCCACCGTTTCGATGATGAAGCCTTGGTCGGAAAGCAGCTGTGTTGTGACGCCGGTTCGGGCATCGACCACATAGGGGTTGATGAGGAAGCCATCACGCACTCCGTCGATGAGCGAGTATCGGAATGTCGGTTCGCCCGAGCCGCAACCGAAAGTACGATATGTATCGAGCATCATACGCCGCTCTGTTTCGCGCGGATCGCGTGCCGACGTTCGATCCTTCGACTGTTTCAGGTAGTCCTTTGGGGTGGCTGTGAGGCCGAGTTTGTAGCCAATGAAATACTCGAAGACTGCGCGGGCATTGCCGCCAATGGAGCGATGCGCTTCGTCCGATATGACAAGATCGAAGTCCGTCGGCGCGAAGAGGCGTCGGTATTTGTCATTGAACAGAAGCGATTGCACCGTCGTCACGACAATGTCGGCCTTGCGCCAATCGTCACGCTGTTCCTTGTAGATCATCGTGGTGAAGTCGTTCTTCAGGAGCGCCTTGAATGCCTTGTCTGCCTGGATCTCTAATTCCAGTCGATCCACAAGGAAAAGCGCTCGCTTCGCGTTTCGCGTTTTTAGGAACAGCTTGATGAGGGCGGCAGAGGTAAGGGTTTTGCCGGTCCCGGTTGCCATTTCGAACAGAAACCGCGTAGCGCCTCTGCCCACTTCCTCCTGGACCCGCTCAACAGCGCGCTTTTGATAAATTCTCAAGAACCGCAGCTTGCTCGTTTCGACGAAGGCGGATCGTTCCGCTTCATTTTTCCAAGCTGCCTCATTGGCATAACCCGGCATTTGCGTAAGAGCGATGAAATCCAAGCCGATCGGCTCGGCCACGAGCCTGTTCGCATCCGGTTCAAACAAGTAGTGGTTCTTGATCTCGTCGGGTCCGGGGAACTTGGAAATGACGGAGGGATTTCCCTGCTGTAAGTCCCAGAGATAATGGATGTTGCCGTTGCTCAGAATCACGAAGCGGGCGTTCTGCGAACGTGCATATTTGCGTGCTTGCTCCTTCGCGGAAAGCGGGTTCTTCTCCTCAGATTTGGCTTCCAAGACGATAAGCGGCTTGCCGTCTCGGCCTAGTAACAGGAAGTCTATGAAGCCGTTGTTCGCCTTCTCAAAGTCTTGGCCAAGAGCGTCAATGTCGGTCTTTTTGATCTGTACGTTTGGTTCAAGCACGATGTTCGCTGGACCGTTCCCATCGTCAAAGAACCGCCAACCAGCCTCCTCAAGAAGGCGATTGATCTTAATTCTTGCAGTCGCTTCCTTGTTGGCCAACAGACTCGCCCCTCCCCAATCCAGCCCCGAGTCAGCGCCGTGTTGTTGCATACAGATCGAGACGTTTCCAAGTCCTGATTGCCGTTGTGATCCCCGAAGCTGCGTTCACTGCATCATCAGTTGGCGCCAAACATCAGGTCGGCGGAGGTCGACGTCTATCTCTAATATCTCTAAAACAAAGCGCCGCGCGAGTTCACGGAGCGTCTAGCCAGCGCCGGGCCGTCCCGACAGAAGGAGCCCGCCCTACCAAAACTCATCGTCACCTAATTCATCAGCGTCGACGGCATTGCCGAGGTCGAGAAGCTGGCGAGCGTGACCTGGAACGATGAAATGCAAAATTCAATGACGACGAGCTTGCCGACAGCGGCGCCATGCTTTTGGGGCGCACGACCTATGAGATCTTTGCCGGCTCGTGGCCCAAGGAGAACGGAGACTTCGCCGAGCGGTTCAACGCGCGGCCGAAATATATCGCCTCGACGAGCTTGACGCCGCGCGGATCCCTCCCCCGATTGAAGCGATCGAGCTCGCAGCCACCAGGCGGAGGGTTCTGATCCGCCCTTTCTTGCTGCTGCGTAGAAGACGTCTTCATTCAGCCACAAGCCCAAATTGCTGGATTTGGCAGCTCTGGAAGGATAAGCTTGGTTTGTGGTTCAGCGATGGAACAGAGACTAGCCGCAATTCTGGCTGCCGATATGGCGGGCTACAGCCGGCTAATGGAGGCCGATGAATCCGGCACGCTCGCACGCCTTCGGACCCATCGCATAGAACTGGTCGATCCCGCCATCGCGAAGAACAAGGGCCGGATCATCAAGACCACCGGAGACGGCATGCTCGTTGAGTTCCAGAGCGTGACCGATGCCGTGAAATGCGCCGTGGAAATCCAACAGCGCATGAAACGGCGCAATTCGGATGTGCCGCAAGAACGGCGTATCGAATTCAGGATCGGCATAAATCTCGGCGACATCATTTTCGACGATGAGGACATTTTCGGCGACGGCGTCAATATTGCCTCGCGCATCGAGCAACTCGCCGACGTCGGCGGTATCTGCGTGACCGCAGCGGTGGCGACCCAAATTGCCGACCGTCTCGAAATTGCCATGGAGGACCTGGGCGAGAAAACGTTAAAGAACATCAGCCGCCCGGTTCGCCTCTATCGCGTTGGGTTTGACAGTCCTGCCCTGCCAGAAGTCGAGGCAAAGCGATCCATCTCGAAACCTTCGATAGTGGTGCTGCCGTTCACCAACATGAGCGGCGACCCCGAGCAGGAATTTTTCGCGGACGGACTGACCGAGGACATCATCACCGAACTGTCCCGCCATCATGAGCTGTTCGTCATCTCGCGCAATTCCAGCTTCGTCTACAAGAACCGCGCCGTGAATGTGCGCGAGGTGGCCGAGAAACTCACCGTCCAATACCTGGTGGAGGGAAGCGTCCGCAAGATCGGCGACAGGGTGCGCGTGACGGTTCAGCTCATCGACACGGCGAATGACGCTCATATTTGGGCAGACAAATATGACCGGAAGCTGGACGACATATTCGCGATTCAGGATGAGGTGACCGCGGCGATCGCAGCCACGCTGCCCGGTCGTGTCGAGGCGGCTCAGCGGGACCAGCTCGCGCGGGCGAAACCTGCAAACATGGTCGCGTATGAATGTGTGCTTGCTGCCAAGGTGCTGCATCACCGAAGCACGATTGCGGATAATGAACGCGCGCAAACCTTGATAGAAAGGGCCGTCACGCTCGACCCCGATTATGCCCATGCCCATGCCTGGCGGGCCTGCATTCTTGGCCAGGCCTGGGTCCATAACTGGTGCGAAGACAGGGATGCTATCTGGAACAACATTATGGCGGCGCTGGACAGGGCGCTGGCGCTGGACAACAACGATGCCGATGTCCATCGCATCCTCGCGGCAGTGAACGTGAACAACAATGAGCTGACCACAGCGCGCTACCATCAAGAGCGGGCGCTGGCCCTCAATCCCAATTACGACCTCGTGGTGGTGCAGCAAGGCGAGTTGTTGACGTGGCTGGGCAGGCCGGAAGAGGGAATTGAATGGATCCGCAAGGCAATGCAGTTGAACCCGCACCACCCGGAGAGGTTCTGGAGCCATCTGGGAAAGGCGCATTTCGCCGCGCGCCAGTATGGCGAGGCGATCGAAGCTTTCATGCATCTGTCAACCATGGACTCGGCTCAGCACGCTTTCGCCGCTGCCTGCTACGGCTGGCTCGGCGACGAAATCGCGGCCGCGGCGCATCTAGGCAAAATCAGAACGCTCGATCCCCAATTCGACCTCGATTCATTCATCGCCACCCTGCACTATGCCCAGGAGTCTGATGTGCAGCACGTCCGCGAAGGACTGCTGAAAGCCGGAATTGCCAACCTGTAGGCAGCCGGTAGCTACGAACCAGAGCCAATCGGCAAAAAAGACCGGCCCCCGATGCGGACCTTGTGGCATGACCGAACGACTGGCAGGTCGGACAAGCTTTTCCCACGGTATCGGTCTTTGGAAGCGACCAGGGAAAACCCTCCCCCTGAAAAAGCGCCGCGCTAGTTGACGGCGCATGTCGCATAAGGCCCGCGCCATTCGGCCCTGCCAGAAAGGAACCCGCCATGAGAAAACTCATCATCACCGAATTCATCAGCGTCGATGGCATTGCCGAGGTCGAGAAGCTGCCGAGCGTGGCCTGGAACGATGAGATGCAAAAGTTCAAGGACGATGAGCTTGCCGACAGCGGCGCCATGCTGTTGGGGCGCACGACGTATGAGATTTTTGCCGGCTCGTGGCCCAAGGAGACCGGAGACTTCGCCGACCGCTTCAACGCGCTGCCGAAATATGTCGCCTCGACCAGCTTGCAGGCGCTCGACTGGCAGCCGGCCGAGCTGCTGCAGGGCGCATTGCCGGACGCGGTCAGAGGGCTGAAGCAAGGCAGCGGCGGCAACATCTATGTGCATGGCAGCCTCAGCGTCGCGCAGGAATTGCTGCGCCACGGCCTGGTCGACCGCATCAGGCTGCTCAGCTATCCCGGTGCCGTCGGCCAGGGCAAGCTGCTGTTCCCGCCCGGCGCACAATTGCCGCTCGAGCTGATCTCCGCCACGCAATTCAGCAACGGCGTGGTGGCGCTGGAGTATGCGGCTGGGATGGCGTGATGAGCCAATCTCCCCCCTTGAGGGGGAGATGCCCGGCAGGGCAGAGGGGGGCGGTTCGACCGGGCTCGGCTCCTCTCTTGCGGCAGTGGGGGTTGGCGCATTACGCGAGACGACCCCCTCTGTCGCCTTCGGCGACATCTCCCCCTCAAGGGGGGAGATTGGCAGCGCCCCTACACCGTCCGCTGCCTGCCCTCGACCGCAGCGTCTTCCCGCGCCCTCAGCGCCTTCTCGATCTCGCGCTTTAGCTCGTCCTTGATCGCCACCGTCTCTGCCATCAGCGCCTCGACCTTCATGAAATCGAGCACCCGGTATTTCGAAACGGCCGGCCGGATCAGAATGTCGGGCCGGCTCTGGTTCAGCTTGCTGGCGATGATCGACTGCATCATCAGCTGCGTGGCGCCGAACATCAGGTCGACGGAGGTCGGGAATTTGCGGCCGGCCTCGGTCGGCGCGCCGACCACGTCGACGGCGATGATGATGTCGGCGTCGAGCTCGATCAGGTCGAACGGCACGGGATTGTAGATGCCGCCGTCGATCAGCAGCCTGCCGTCGCGCATCACCGGGCGGAACACCGCCGGGATCGCCGCCGAGGCGGCCAGCGCCGAATGCAGCTCGCCTTCGTCGAACACGGCGAGCTTGTGGCCATAAAAGTCCGTTGCCGTCACCTTCAGCGGTATCTTCAATTCGGCGAAGGTCTCAGGAATGGCGTCGGGCAGGAACGCCTTGAGGATGCGCTCGACATTGAACTGGCTGACCCGCAGGCCGGCCTGCATCGCCTCGGCAAAAGTGCCGGGCCGCGCCCGCCACATGCGCGTCGCCACTTCGGCGCGACGGCCGAGGATCGAGCGCGTATAGTCGTGGATGTCCTTGCCGGTCATGCCCGAGGCCATGCCGGCGCCCACGATGGCGCCGATCGACGAGCCGGCGATTGCCGCCGGCCTTATGCCCAGCTCGTCCAGCGCCTCGATGACATGGATATGCGCCAGCCCACGCGCCCCGCCGCCGCCAAAGGCGATGCCGAAGCTAGGGCTCATCCCTTGTTGGCCGCGCCGAGCTTCGGCCCGACCACCATGACGGCCGGCTCGGCGGAGAGCAGCTTTTTCGCCACCGCTTTCACCTGGTCCAGCGTCACCGCGTTTATCAGGGCGGCGCGGCGCTGCATGTAGTCGATGCCGAGCTTGCCGAGCTGGATCTCGACCAGCGTTGAGGCGATCGCGCCGGAGGAATTCAGATTGTTTATGGCATAGGCGCCGATCATGTATTTCTTGGTCGCCGCCAGCTCGGCTTCGGTCGGCCCCTCCTCGGCCATGCGCTTGACCACGTCGCGCACCACGGCCAGCGTCTCGGCCGCCCTGTCGGCGCGGGTCGAGGTGGTGATGGACAGCGCCTCGGAATGCTGGTGGTCGACGAGGTCGGAGCTGACGCTGTAGGCCAGGCCGCGCTTCTCGCGCACCTCGTCGAACAGCCGCGAGGTGAAGGTGCCGCCGCCGAGGATCTCGTTCATCAGCACCGCGGCGAAGAAATCCGGCGCGTTCCGCTTCACGCCGGGATAGGCGAGTTGCAGCGAAGCCTGCGGCTGGTCGTAGACGACCTCGAGCTGCTGGCCGAGCTTCAGGTCGATATCGGGAACGGGCGTAAGCGCCTGCTTTTCCGGCAGGCTGCCGAACACCAGGTCGAGCTTCTGCTTCAGCGTCTCGGCGTCGATGGCGCCGACCACCGCGACATGCAGGCCGTCGCGGGCGAAATTCGCCTTGTGGAAGGCGGCGAGATCGGCCGGCGTGATCGTCGCGATGCTTTGCCTGGTGCCCTGGTCGGGCCGCGAATAGGGATGCCTGCCGTAGATCGCTTCCAGCCATTTGCGTTGGGCGAGCGTATCGGGATCGCGCTCGTTGGCGATGATGCCGGACAGGATCTGCGCGCGGATGCGGTCGATCGGCACCTGGTCGAAGCGCGGCTGGTTGACCGCCACGCGCAGCAGGTCGAAGGCGCCGTCGCGCTGGTCGGCCAGCATGCGCATCGAGCCGTAGATGCCGTCGCGCTGCGCCTCGAAGCTCATCTCTGCACCGACGTCGTCGAGCTTGATCTGGAAGGCCTCGCTGTCGAGGTTGCCGGCACCTTCGTCGAACAGGCCGCTCATCAGATTGGCAAGCCCTTCCTTGCCGGGCGGGTCCTGCGTCGCGCCGCCATCGAAGACGAAGCGGATGGCGACGATCGGCACCGAATAATCCTCCACCAGCCAAGCGGTGATGCCCTTCGACGAGGTCACCTCCTGGATATTCACGGCGGCGCGAGCGGAAAGCGCCGGCAGGAGGAGAAAGAGAAGGGAGAGGAACAGGGTTGCTAGAAGAGGGCCGGCGCGCCAATTGCCAAGGTCGGCGCCGCCCCTCATCGCCCTGCCGGGCACTTCTCCCCGTATAGTGACGGGGAGAAGGGGCTGGCCGCTATCCCGGCGCTCGCTCTGCAAACGCTGAAGATTGGCGAAACCGTCGATGACGGCGCCCCTCTCCTCGTCCCTATACGGGGAGAGGATGCCGGCAGGCAGGTGAGGGGCAGCGCCAACTCTCAAGCTCATCATCAAATCAATTCCCAGCCTGCGTTTCGGGAAGCAAATAACCAGTCGTTGCGTGGTCGAGATTGAGATAGCGGGCAGCGACCGCCTTGACCTGGTCGGCGGTGACCTTGCGGATGCGGTCCGGCCATTGCTGGACGTTCTGGACGTTACCGCCTGTGGCGAGCGTCGAGCCGTAGATGTTGGCCATGTCCTCCTGCTTGTCGCGGGCAAAGATCATCGAGCGTACGAAACGGTCCTTGGATTTTTCCAGCTCGTCGCTGGTGACGCCGTCTTTCGCGATGCGGGCGATCTCAGCGTCGACCGCGGCCTCGATGTCGGCAAGCTTGGCATCGCCGCGCGGCGCGCCGTAGACGGTGAAATTGGTGTCGTCGAGCATGGTGCCCTGGAAGAAGGCGCCGGCCTCGGCGGCGATGCCTTGCCTGACGACAAGCTCCTGGTAGAGCCGGCTGCGGTTGCCGCCGCCGAGGATTTCGGACAGCACGTCGAGCGCTTCGGCTTCGCCGGGCTTTGCCGTGTGATAGGACGGGACCACCCATTGCGTGGTAAAGCTCGGCACGCTGACGCGCCCGTCGGTCAGCGTCACCGTGCGCCTGGTGTTCTGCTCGGGCTCGACGGGTCGGATGCGCGGCGGCAGGTCCGGGCCGCGCGCGATCTTGCCATAGGTCTTTTCGGCCAGCGCCTTGACCGTTTCGGGCTCGACATCGCCGGCCACCACCAGCACGGCGTTATTGGGTGTATAATATTTGTTGTAGAAGGCCAGCGCGTCGGTGCGGTTCAGCTTCTCCATCTCCTGCATCCAGCCGATGACCGGAATGCGGTACGGCTGGTTCTGCCACAGCGTGGCGTCGATCTCCTCGTCGAGCACCGCCTGCGGATTGCTATCGATGCGCGAGCGGCGCTCCTCGAGGATGACGTCGCGCTCGGTTTTGATGACGTCGTCGTTGAGGATGAGATTGCGCATGCGGTCGGCCTCGAAGCTCATCATCTCACCGAGCGCCTGAGGCACCACCGTCTCGTGAAAGGCGGTGTAGTCGTAGGAGGTGAAGGCGTTGTCCGAGCCGCCGATGGCGGCGACGGCACGGTCGAGCTCGCCCGCCGCATGGTTGCTGGTCGCCTTGAACATCAGATGCTCGAAGAAATGGGCAATGCCGGACTTGCCCGGCGGCTCGTCGGCGCTGCCGATCTTGTACCAGACCATATGGGTGACGATGGGGGCGCGGTGATCGGGGATGACGACGACCTCCATGCCGTTGTCGAGCAGGAAATCGGTCACCACGCCATCGTCAGGATTATTATCCGCCAGAGCCGGCGCGGCCATCACCAGAGCCAGTCCCAAGAGCGTTCCGCGCAGCCATTCAGCCTGAAATGTCATAGATGGCTCCGGTTTGTAGTGGGACGATAGGCGGGGTTGCTGGTCGAGGCAAAGCGAATTGTTCGTCATTTTGAAGGCGCCACCGTGGAAGCCGAACTCAGGCGGCCTCGATGAACCGGATGACCGTCTCGCCATAGTTGCGCTCGTCGACAACCGAAAAGCCCGGCCCTGCCTCGAACGGCGCCGCCGCGGCTTCCTCGACGACGCAGAGCGCGCCGGGGGCGAGCCAGCCGCCGGCCTTGGCCGAGCGCAACGCGCGTTCGCCAAGGCCTTTGCCATAGGGCGGATCGGCAAAGACCAGGCCGAATGCGGCGATGGTGCCCGCCTCGCCCAAGCCCGTCGCGTCGCGGCGGAATATCTTGGTGCGGCCGGTGAGGCCGAAGGCCTCGACATTGCTGCGGATCAGGCCGCGCCCTTCGGCGGATTCTTCGATGAAGACAGCGTAGGAGGCGCCGCGCGACAGCGCTTCGAGGCCGAGCGCGCCGGTGCCGGCGAACAGGTCGAGCACGCGCGCGCCGTCCAGTTTTTCAGGAAAGCGATGCGCCAGCACGTTGAAGACCGCCTCACGCGTGCGGTCGGTGGTCGGGCGGATGGCAAAGGTGCGGGGCGTCGCCAGCGGACGCCCGCGAAACTCACCGCCGACGATCCGCATTGCTTCCCTTCGGGCCGCCGCGCGGCCGGTCGCCACCGCCATCCGGGCGCTCGCCGCGCGGTTTGCCGAACGGCTTTGCACCGCCGCCTTGCGGCTTGCCGCCGGGCTTGCCGTAAGACGGCTTGAACGATGCCTTGCGCGCCTTGTTTTCCGCCGCCTTGGCGGCGTCTGCCTCCGCCCTGCCCTTGCCGATCGGCCGTGCGCCCGGCGCCATCCAGACATTGGCCTTGCGCTGGCCCGGCGGCTCGATCGGCCGCTGCTCGCGTTCGGATTTTTTCTCACCGAAGCCGCCACGAGGCTTGTCGCCGCGGGGTTTGTCCCCGAAGTCGCTGCGTTCAGGTCTGGGGCCACGCTCGCCAAAGCTCTTTTTTGGCCCAAAGGTCCTGTCAGGGCTTGTCGACAGCTTGCCGAGCGCTTCGTCGCGGCTGCCTTCGCGGCGCTTGCGGTTCTTGATCAGGCCGCCCTCGCCGATCGGCCGGCGTTCGCCGTCGCGGGTGAATTTCGGCCGCTCGGGCTCCTCTTCGCGCTCACGCCTGACCGGCTTGTTGGAAAACGGCTTGGCGATATCGGCATCGAAATTGGCGCCGGACTCTTCGACCAGGCGCTCGCCGAGCTGGTCGCGCAGCACGCGGCCCTTGATCTCCAGCACATGGCCTTCCGGCAAATCGTCGAGTTGAAACGGCCCGTAGGAAATGCGGATCAGCCGCGTCACGTCGAGACCGAGCGCGCCCAGGATGTTCCTGACCTCGCGGTTCTTGCCTTCGCGCAGGCCGAGTGTCAGCCAGGCGTTCGAACCCTGCTCGCGGTCGAGCGTCGCCTCGATGGCGCCATAAAAGACACCGTCGACGGCAATGCCTTCGCGCAGCCCGGCAAGCGCGCTTTCCTCGACCTTGCCGTGAACGCGCACGCGGTAGCGTCGCAACCAGCCGGTCGCCGGCAGTTCGAGCACGCGCGACAGGCCGCCATCATTGGTGAGCAGCAGCAGGCCTTCGGTGTTGATGTCGAGCCGGCCGATGGTCATCAGCCGCGGCAGCCCGGGCGGCAGCACATCGAAGACGGTCTTGCGGCCTTCGGGATCGCGGTTTGTCGTGACCACGCCGGCCGGCTTGTGGAACAGGAACAGCCTGGTGCGCTCGATCGGCGGGATCTCCATGCCGTCGAGATGGATGATGTCGCCGGGCATGACGTTGAAGGCCGGCGAGGACAACACCTTGCCATTGACCTTGACGCGGCCGGCCGCAATCAGTTCCTCGGCGTCGCGGCGCGAGGCCAGGCCGGCACGCGCCAGCCGCTTGGCAATGCGTTCGCCGGCTTCTTCCGTTGCCTCGACGCGACGCGGGCGCGGCTTGAAGCCGCCTTCCGATGCGGCCTGTGCCGTTTGTGCCCCATGGGGTCGATCGCCGCCAAAATCACGCTTGGGACGGTCGAAGCGCCTCTCGCCGCGCTCGCCTTCGACAGCTGCCGGCCGGTCGCCGCGCGGAGTGTAAGGCTTGCGTGGACCCGAGCGCTGTTCATAAGGCTTGCCTTCCGGACGCGGCCCTTTGCTGAATGGCCGGTCGCCGCCTTTGAAGTCGCGCTTCGGCCGCTCGCCTTCGGCAGCTGCCGGCCGGTCGCCGCGCGGCGCATAAGGCTTGCGTGGACCCGAGCGCTGTTCATAAGGCTTGCCTTCCGGACGCGGCCCTTTGCTGAATGGCCGGTCGCCGCCTTTGAAGTCGCGCTTCGGCCGTTCGCCTTCGGTCGCCGCCGGCCGGTCGCCGCGCGGAGCGTAAGGTTTTTTGGCGCCGAAGGACGGCTTGCCGCCCTTGCCGGGAGCGCTATCGCGACCACGCGTCCCTGCCGGCTTCGGGCCGGCCTTGCGCGGGAATTTCTTGTTTTTGTCGTCCATGTGGCCTTTGCTCGTTTGCGCGGGTAGTAACAGGATCGCGCTCTAGTGGCGAGGAGATAATCGGAATGGAAACCGCGTGAAGCGGCAGGATTTCATGGCACTGGCGCTGAAAGAAGCCGAAGCCGCCGCCCAGCGTGGCGAGGTGCCGGTTGGCGCGGTCGTCGTCGGCGGCGATACGGTCGTTGCGAGTGCCGGCAACCGCACCCGCGAGTTTGCCGATCCCACCGCCCATGCCGAGATGCTGGCGATCCGCGAGGCCTGCCGCAAGCTTTCCAGCGAGCGGCTCAGCGGCCACGATCTCTATGTGACGCTGGAGCCGTGCGCCATGTGTGCCGGCGCCATCTCCTTCGCCAGGCTGCGCCGGCTTTATTTCGGCGCTGCCGACGAGAAGGGCGGCGCAGTGGTCAACGGCGTTCGCTTCTTCACGTCACCGACCTGCCACCATGTGCCCGACATCTATCCGGGCATGGCCGAGAACGCAGCAGCAGCATTGCTGAAGGACTTTTTTCGCGAGCGACGCGGAGCCTGATTTTCTGGTCCGGCAGACGGTCCATCCAAGTCAGCCAATCCAGGGCAAGAACGTCTCTGGCGCCGTCAGCCTACCAGGGCAGCCAGTCGAACATGCCGCCGCTCTTACTCTTGGCGGCCGCCTCCCTCTTGAGGCGGCGTTCCTTCTTGTACTCGTCCTCGCCGAGGTCACCCTGCGGCGCGGTGGCGGCGGCAGCGCGGTATTGCACCGGTGGCTCGCTCAGATATCTGCGGGTGGTCGGGTCGCCCTGTTTGCCTTCAGCCCGGCGGCGCATGATTTCCGCGGCGCGGCTCTTGTCCGAATCGGCCGGAGTCCAGGCTGGCGGGTGGCTCGAGCCCGACAGCTTCAGCGCGGCCTTGACCGACGCCGGATCCGTCTGCACGTCATCGATGACCTGCGCCTGGTAGGCCGGGTCGTCCTGATGCAGGGTGGCATCGGCGCGCAGGCGGGCACGGCGCTGCTCCGGCGATTCGGGCCATTCGGCACTCGCCGTCTCGATGCTTTCCTGCGGCGGCGGCAAGACTTCCTTCTGCCCCGGCCCTGGCTTCACCAGTGTGGGGCGCGGCTTGTAGTCGATACTATCCTTGCGCTTGGGTGCGAAGGAAAAAGCCCCGGTGAGGTCGCCGGCAAGCTGCGCGCCCGCGGTCTTGTCTGTCCCGTAAGTGGGCGAGCCCATGCAGCCGGACAAAGCGAGGCCCGATACGACAAGCGGCGCCAGCAGCGCAACGCGCGCGTAAGTTCTCTCGGTCATGCCAAAAAGTCCCACTGTAGACAGCCTCTCGATTGCCGCCGGCCAAAGAAAGGTCCGGTCCCCATCGCCTATGCTCTTCCGACGGAATTCCGGCGACAATTTGTCGTCCGGAGTTTCGCGTGTTTACCTCAACCACTCGTTAAGGGCAACGCGCGGGGGCCGATCGGCCGCCCGCCGTGGCATTTGTGCACCGCCTTAAAGACGGCTCAAAGCCTTCAGCTCATGCAGAACAGCGGCGTCACGGGCCGAAACATCCGGGAATTCCGGATCTGAGCCGACATCGGCGGTGTAGCGCCAGGAGCGCGCGCACTTCACCAGGCCACGGTCCTCCGCCTTCTCGACGACCACGGCGACGCCCTTGACGTCGTCGAGGGTAAAGCTGCCCGCCGACGCCTTGCCGTGCACGATTGCCAGATCGCTGGTGATCGCCATCTCGGCCATATCGACATCGGCGATCGCCGCTTCGAGCACGGCATCGTCGAGGGTAACGACCGGCACCGCTTCCAGCGAAGAGCCGATGACCTTCTGCGCGCGGGCAATTTCCAGCGCGCCGGTGACGACACGGCGAACCTGCCGAACCTTGCGCCACTTCTCCGCCAGCGCTTCGTTCCTCCAGTCCGCCGGGATTTCCGGGAACTGGTCGAGATGCACGGAGACCGCATCCGGATGACGGTCGAGCCAAGCCTCTTCCATGGTGAAGGGCAGCATCGGCGCCAACCATTTCACCAGGCAGTCGAAGAGATGGCGCACCACCTGCACTGAAGCCTTGCGCTTCACGCTGGAAGGCGCTTCGCAGTAAAGCGCGTCCTTGCGGATGTCGAAATAGAAGGCCGACAGCTCTACCACCATGAAGTCGAGCAGCGCGCGGGTGATGCGCTTGAATTCGAACGCGTCGTAGCCCGAGCGTACGACCTCATCGAGTTCAGCGAGCCGGTGCAGCATCAGCCGCTCCAGTTCAGGCATCTTATCCAGCGGCACCTCCTCGCCATCGTCGTGGGCGAGCGTGCCCAGCATCCAGCGGATGGTGTTGCGCAGCTTGCGGTAGGCGTCGATATTGGTCTGCAGCACGTTCTTGCCGAGCCGCTGGTCTTCCCAATAATCGGTCGTCACCACCCACAGCCGCAAGATGTCGGCGCCGGACTGCCTGATGACGTCCTGCGGCACGACGGTGTTGCCGAGCGACTTCGACATTTTCCGCCCCTCCTCATCCATGGTGAAGCCATGGGTGACGACGGTGTCGTAGGGCGCCCTGCCCCTGGTGCCGCAGCTTTCGAGCAGCGAGGAGTGGAACCAGCCGCGATGCTGATCGGAGCCTTCGAGATAGACGTCGGCCGGCCATTTCAGGTCGGGCCGGTCCTCAAGCGTGAAGGCATGCGTCGAGCCTGAATCGAACCAGACATCGAGGATGTCCATGACCTGCTGCCATTTCGAGGCATCGTGATTGCCGAGGAACCGCTCCTTGGCGCCGGCGGCGAACCAGGCGTCGGCGCCTTCTTTCTCGAAGGCGTCCATGATGCGCCGGTTGACTGCCTCGTCGCGCAGCACATTGCCGTCGGCATCGGCAAAGACGGCGATCGGCACACCCCAGGCGCGCTGGCGCGACAGCACCCAGTCGGGGCGCTCCTCGATCATGGCGCGGATGCGGTTCTGGCCGGCGGCGGGCACGAAGCGGGTATCGTCGATGGCTTTCAGGGCGCGGCTGCGCAGCGTCGTGCCGTCGCCAAGTTCCTTGTCCATATAGACGAACCATTGCGGCGTGTTGCGGAAGATGATCGGCTTCTTCGAGCGCCAGGAATGCGGATAGGAGTGCTTCAGGCGGCCGCGCGCGAACAGCGCGTTGCGCTTGATCAGCTCGTCGATGACAGCCTGGTTGGCGTTGCCCTTCTTGCCATTGTCGTCGATGACGCGCGCCGCTCCACCCTCGCGGTCCGGGCCAAAGCCCGGCGCGTCCTTTGTGAAGAAGCCGGCATCGTCGACGGTGAAGGGGATCGCGGTGTCGATGCCACGCTGGCGAAGATCAGAGGCAGCATCCATCCAGGCGTCGAAGTCTTCGCGGCCATGTCCCGGCGCGGTGTGGACGAAACCGGTGCCGGCATCGTCGGTGACGTGATCGCCGGCGAGCATCGGCACGGGGAAATCGTAGCCGCCACCCAGAGCTTTGAGGGGATGCGAAAGCGTAAGGTTTTCAAGCTCTTCGGCGCCAACGCTGCGAAGCCGATTCAGAGTGACCTTGGCCTTCGCGGCAGCGTCGTCCGCAAGCTTCTCGGCAAAGATCAGCTTTTCGCCGGGCTGAGGACCAAAGGCGTTCTCGGCCGCCGTAACCTCGTAGAGACCATAGTTGATGCGCGGCGAGTAGTTGACGGCGCGGTTGCCGGGGATCGTCCACGGCGTCGTCGTCCAGATGACGACGTTGGCATCAAGCAGATCGAGCGACGTCTGCGTCAGCTTGGGATCCAGGGCTGGCTGCCCATCCTCGATGTTGATGACCTGGCGAGCGAGGCTGACGACCGGAAACTTCGCCCAGATCGTGTCCGACTCATAGTCCTGGTATTCGACCTCCGCCTCGGCCAGCGCGGTGCGCTCGACCACGCTCCACATCACCGGCTTGGAGCCGCGATAGAGCTGGCCGGACATTGCGAATTTCAGCAGCTCGCCGGCGATCCGCGCCTCGGCATGGAAAGCCATCGTCGTATAGGGATTGTCGAAGTCGCCGACGACGCCGAGGCGCTGGAATTCGGAACCCTGCACCTTGATCCAGTGCGCCGCAAACTCGCGGCATTCCTGCCGGAACTCGTTGACCGGCACCTCGTCCTTGTTCTTGCCCTTGGCGCGGTACTGCTCCTCGATCTTCCATTCGATCGGCAGGCCGTGGCAATCCCAACCGGGTACATAGTTCGAGTCATAGCCGCGCATCTGGAACGAGCGGGTGATGACGTCCTTGAGGATCTTGTTCAGTGCGTGGCCGATATGGATGTTGCCATTGGCGTAGGGCGGGCCGTCGTGCAGCACGTATTTTTCGCGGCCGACTGCGTCTTCGCGCAACTTGCGGTAAAGGTCCATGTCCTGCCAGCGCTTGACCAGCAGCGGTTCCTTTTCCGGCAACCCGGCGCGCATCGGGAAATCCGTCTGCGGCAGGTAGAGCGTTTTGGAATAATCGATCGTCTCGGCGGTCTCGGTATCAGTCATTCGTCTGCCATATGCGTTGCCGGCGGCAAAAGAGCCCGGGCGTTGAACTATCATGATCTGGAAAAAGCGCGAGAGGCCGCGCGCAAGATTCCCGGCGGCTCCGGCGGCGGTCAGGCCGCCCGGAACACCGGGCCTGTAATTCGTGTCGCAGTCGCGAATGCGCTGATAAAGTGCGTCATGACCGGGCTTTTAAACGAGGCCGGCCCTATTGAAAAGCCCGAACTCTGATGCTTCCTCCTAAGAGCATGTACCAACTGCGGTTTACATTTCACAGTTAGCGCGCCGGAAGGAACGAAATGTGACTCTGACGATTACTGAGTCCGAACGCGCCCTGCGACTTCGTATTTCAACGATGGCGGATCGTGTTTTCGGCAACCATGAAAGGGCGCAGCGCTGGCTGCGTAAGCGAAGTCGGGTGCTCAACGAGGCGCCCATCAATCTCCTACAATCCGAAACAGGTGCGATGCTTGTGGAAGAGGAACTCAACCGCATCGCCTACGGCATAGTCGCCTGAGCCATGCGGCTGCGCGCAGTATATAACCTGCGACATCACATCGAGAAATCGAAGCGATAGGTCGTCGACATGCCGATCATGAACTGATCCCTGGAGCCGCGCTCCTTGACCAGGCTGGAATCGGCGGCCGGGCCCATCAGGCGGGAATATTCGCCGAACAGACTGGCCGTCATCGGCTCGGTCACCTTCCAGGTCACCGCGCCGCCCAGGCCCGCCGACTTCACCCCGCCGCCGGGATGATATTCGCTAAGTCCCGAGGCCAGGGACTCCTTGGCATCAACCCCGTAATAGGCCTCGAAATAGTCCGATGAGGCGAACGAAACGCGCGGTCCGGCCGAAATCCTGACGTCGGGCGTCACATCGTAAAAGGCGTCGGCGGCGATGTCGGCGACAAAACCGTTATGGGCGCGAATGCCGTGCCGCAATTCGGCGCGGGCACGCAGCCAATTCAAAGGATAGAATTCGAAGAAGCCGCCAGCCTCGCCGCCCCAGCGCACCGGGTCGAGACCCTTCAATTCGTCGGCGTCACCACCGTCGCGGGAAAACAGGAACTTGCCCGTCAGGCCGGCGCGGATGCCGCCATCGTCGATCAATGCCAATGAAATATTGTCGTTGCGCGAGGTGAAGCGCGCCGCGGGACCAGCCTTGCCGAGCGAGATGATCGGCGAGGCACTGAGCAGGTACTTCTTGCCGCCCTCGAAATTCGGAGCAACCATGCCGGTGGCACCGACGGTCAGGTACCAGTCTCCGGACAGCCAGCCGAAGGTGCCCTCGCCGGCCTTGGCAACGCCGCAGGTGCCGAGCATGAATGCGGCCAAGATCGTCGGGACAGACCGCATCGTTACTCCATACGTCGAACGCATTGGCGGATACACCAGCCTTGACTGAAGCCATGGCGCCAGTTCGGTAAAATTTGACTTAATATCCGCAACATTGGCCGCGTTGGCCGGCCTGTTCCGCGTTGCAGTCGATTGTTTGGCGCACCAAGATTCCAGATCAAGTGTTTGGAATACGATAGCAGTTGCCTCGGCAGGGGTTACAAACATTCGCGGACAAACATGCCTGCGCTGTGAAGAGCACGGCGACCGGCGCTCAACCCCGCATTCCAAACCGGCCAAGCGTGAATCATATGCGGCCAAATTTCGAGACCTACTTTGACGTCAGCCGCGCCAGCGGCTTCGGCGAGCCGAGTTGCGTCCGACAACAGCGTCTCGGCCGAACCGGCTTGTATCAGCATTGGGGGAAATCCGCTCAGATCGGCGAACAAGGGCGAGATCAGCGGATCGCGCCGACCAACGCCATTGGGAACATAGGCCGTTGCCAGTTCCTCCAAATACGCCCGGTGGATGATAGGGTCGATTGCGTCCTTGGTTGATAGTGTCGCGCCGGACATCGAAAGGTCCGTCCAGGGCGAAACCAGCCAAAGACATTGCGGCAACGGCTCGCCTGCCGTGCGCAATATACTGACCAGGCACAGAGTGAGGTTGCCGCCCGCACTGTCTCCGCCAACCACGATGCGATCCGACGCGATGCCTTGCCGCCTCAGAAAGCGCCATGCGGTGAGTGCGTCTTCATGTTGCGCAGGGAAAGGATGTTCCGGTGCGCGGCGATAGTCGATCGCGAGGGTGCGCATTCCCATTCCCCGACCTGCCTCGGTCACCATTCGACGATGACTTTTAAGAGAGCCGGAGCAGTAGCCACCACCGTGGAAAAACAGCAGAATCTTGTCCCTGTCACTCCCAGGCGCCAGCGACCACTCTCCCTCGAGGCCATCGAAAACCACATGCTCGCATCGGATGTCCTCCGCGACTGGCCACACCGAACCGACTTCGTCGAGCCGTGCCCGGCGTTCGTCCCAGCGGACCGTTCGAGGCTTTGAGGTCAACAACCTGCGGACGGCGTTGATCTCCGTCAGATCGAGGTGTTCGTCCGCATCGCTCATTTTGCTTCCCTAGCCTCATCAAGCGTAGAAAACGGCATATAGCAGCAGCACACGTCATCGTATAAAGGGCCAATGCCAGCACTGGGAATTTTCGTTACACTTGCGCCGCGGCGAATACACGGGACGACGGGTCGCCCGTAAACCCGCTTGTTATCTTTTAGCACTGGCTCACCCCCACATGATCGAATTATTCCATCTGGTATTTGGCCGCTTCGGGTCAAAAACGGAGGTCTAGCGGATCGCTCGGGAGTGTGGCGCTCACAGCCTGCTCGCTGGACGGGCAAGGCGATCGGCGCTACCTTCCGGAACAAAGAAGCTAGGCAACCTTGAGGGAAAAGGGCAATGACCGTGCACAGCGATGCCATGAAAGACGCCATTGGCCAGACGCGGGCGAAATGGGGGTGGTTCGTGGCGCTCGGGGTGCTGCTGCTTGTCTTCGGCGGCATCGCCTTCGGCAATCTGTTCATCGCAACCGTCGCCTCCGTCTTTGTCGTGGGCTGGCTGATGCTGATGGCCGGCATTGTCGAGATTATCCATGCCTTCGGCGTGAAGACATGGGGCCGTTTCTTCTATTGGCTGCTCAGCGGCCTCCTCTATGCCGTCGCCGGCTTCTTCGCCTTCGACAATCCGGTCCTCGCCTCGACGGTGCTGACCTTCCTCCTGGCGGTCGCACTGCTTGCCTCAGGCGTGCTCAGGGCCTGGGTCGGCTACAGCCACCGGCCGCAGCCCGGCTGGGGCTGGGTGGTAGCGGCCGGCGTCATCAGCGCGCTGGCGGGACTGGTCATCGCCATGGGCTGGCCGGTCAACAGCGTGTGGGTGCTGGGCCTGTTCCTGGCCGTCGACCTGATCTTCCAGGGTTGGAGCTTCATCGCCCTTGGCTTGGCGCTGAAGAGATAAATTCTGGTTGAGCATGATCTTAATCGGAAAACCGGTTCCCACTTTTTTGCTTCGCTGACCTTCGGTTCGGGACCATGCTCTAAAAAGCTATGGCCGCGTCCAGCCCGGAAAGCGGCCTGACGCCGGCGAGCAGTGCCTTCGCCTCGGCCTCGTCACGCTTCATCTGGGCGACCAGCGCGTCAAGCCCGTCGAACCTCACCTCCGAGCGCAGGTAGCCGAAGAAGGACACGGCACAAATCTCGCCGTAGAGGTCGCCGGAAAAGTCGAAGACGAAGGTCTCCAGCAATGGCGCGCCATTGTCGTCGACCGTCGGCCGGCGGCCGAAGCTGGCGACGCCATCGTGAAGCGAACCGTCGGCGCGGCGGAAGCGGACGGCATAAATCCCTTCCTTGAGGGTGGCTTCCGGCGAAAGCCTCATGTTTGCGGTCGGAAAGCCGAGTGTCCGGCCGAGCTGCTGGCCGCCGATCACCTCCGCCTCGACGGTGAAACGGTAGCCGAGCAAACCGGCGGCCTCGGCCACATTGCCCTCGCACAGCAGCGTGCGTATGCGGCTCGACGACACCACCTCGGCGCTTTCGTCGCGAAACGCATCCACCAGCGTGACGCCGAAGCCGTGGCGCTCGCCGGCAGCCATCAGATAGGCCGGGCCGCCCTGGCGGTCCTTGCCGAAATGGAAATCGAAGCCGGTGACGGCGTGGCTTATGCCGAGATTGCGCTCGAGCACGCCGGTGACGAAAGCCTCCGCCGACAAGGCGGCGAACTCGCGTGTGAACGGCTGCTCGACCAGCGCCGCAAAGCCCAGATGCGACAACAGCCGCGCCTTCATCGGCGGCGGCGTCAGCACGAACAACGGCATGTCCGGCCTGAACACCTTTCGCGGATGCGGTACGAAGGTCAGCACCAGGGCGGGTACGCCGCGACGCTCCGCTTCGGCGCGCGCGCGTTCGAGCACCGCCTGGTGGCCGCGGTGGACGCCGTCGAAATTGCCGATAGCCACCACGCCGCCGCGCAGATGGGCCGGCAGCGGTGCGGTTGCGGAAATGCGTTCGAACATGGCCGTCATGGCTTGAACCTATTGCAGCCTGGGAATCACCGCGACCGGCCTGTAGCCATATTTTTCCAGGAAGGCCGCGAGCCTGGCCGGATCCGGCTGCAGCGTCTCACCGTAATCACGGGCATGGATCCCGCCCGATACGTAGAGCACGTCGAAGCCATTGTCGGCCGCGCCCTTGATGTCGGTCATCATGCCGTCGCCGATGGCCAGAACTTGCGAACGCTCGACCGGGCGGCCGAGAATGACGGCGATCTCCTTCATGGCGACATCATAGACCGGCGCGTAGGGTTTGCCGGCGATCAGCGTGCGTCCGCCAAGCTGTGCGTATTCGCGGGCCAAAGCGCCCGCGCACCAGATCATGCGTTCGCCGCGCTCGACGACGATGTCGGGATTGGCGCAAATGAAGGGCAGGTTCCTGGCACGCAGCCGCAGCAGAAGATCGGCATAATCCTCCGGCTTCTCCACCTCGTCATCGAACAGGCCAGTGCAGACCACGCCGGATGCTTCGAACTCCTCGACGAGTTCGACGTCGAGGCCCTCATAGAGCGTGAAATCCCGATCGGCGCCTATGTGGAAGATCTTTCGCGGCCCTTCCGCGATCAGGTCGCGGGTAACGTCGCCGGACGTCACGACACGGTCGTAGGCGGCGGGAGGAACGCCGATGGCGTTCATCTGCGCCACCACGTCGGCGCTGCGACGCGGCGAATTGGTGATCAGCACGACAGGTATTTTCGCCGCGCGAGCAGCGATCAGCGCGGCAGCCGCCGCCGGGAAATGCCATTCGCCGTTGTGCACCACGCCCCAGACGTCGCACAGGATGGCTGAATAGGCTCCCGACAAGTCTGCGAGCGAACCGATGATGTCGGGCGAATCCGCCATGCCGTTGTCCCTGTACCATGATGCTTGCGAGCGCCGCGACCGACGGTCCGCCGCGACCGGTTGGGATTAACCGAAGCGCTTCACCCTGTCACCAGCTTTCATAGCGCCGCAAGATTGTCGCACGGGGACGCCGGCGAGGACGCGATGGTGAAAGCTTTTCTTTTCCAGCGCCTTATCCCCTTTTTTAGAGGCTTTGCCGCGGGAAGCTCGGAGCAGCATTGCCGATTGCGGACGCGTGGTTAACAGGGATTGAAAACCCGTACCGGCCTTGAACGTATTTCAGCAATCGGAAATTTAAAAATGCGTGGCATCGTCCGGGAAAAATGGGGCGGGCGGGAATGCTGAAGGCAATAGTCGGAGAATTCCGACACGACAGACGTGGCAACTACTCGTTAATGACTGCAATCACCATTGTGCCGCTGATGGCCGGTCTGGCGCTCAGTGTCGACTACGGGGAGTTGCTGCGCCAAAAGCACGAAACGCTGAACGCCCTTGATGCGGCCGGCCTCGCCGCCGCCCAGCAGATCGTTGCCGGCGCCAGCGACGACGACGTCAAGGCCTACGCCAAGACATTTTTCGAAACCAATCTCGCACGTATCGACCCGGCGAATACAGCGCTGACCGTCACGCTGCCCAACAACAATGCCGGCGGCGGCACCCTGAAGCTCTGCGCCAGCCTCACCTTCCATCCCTATTTTCTACCGGCCGCCAGCCTGCTGATCGGCGGCACGGCAAGCGACACGACCTTCACCGAATGTTCGGAACTCCGCCTCAAGAACACCCTCGAAGTCGCGCTTGTGCTGGATAATTCCGGCTCGATGAGCGATCTCGGCTCCGGCACCGGCGAGAAGCGAATAAACCTGCTGAAGTCGGCCGCCAAGCAGCTTGTCGATACGCTGGCGCTTCAGGCGCAGCAGATGAAGCAGATTACCAAACCGGTGCAGTTTTCTCTCGTGCCGTTTGCGGCCTCGGTCAATGTCGGTCCTACCCACGACCAGGACGGCTGGATGGATCAGGACGGCATGTCCCCGATCCAGCACGAGGATTTCGACTGGACGACGATGAGTGCCGCCAACAATCCCGACAAATATGCCGAGAAGCTCAACGGCGTCTGGTACAAGCGCGGCACCGGCTGGGGCGAGACCAAGGACCAGCCGCTGACCCGTTTCAGCCTCTACGCCGACATGACGGTCGAATCGGGCCGCGAAGAGGTACCCAATTCGAAGCAATATGTCTGCGACACATACAAGAAGAACGGCACCTGCCAGTACGGCCATTGGAGCGCACCGGAATATATCTACACCACAAGCCGCTATGCGAGCTGGCAAGGTTGCGTCGAAGCACGGCCATATCCCTACAATGTCAGCGACACCACGCCCGATACAACCGCGCCGGCCACGCTTTTCGTGCCGATGTTCGCCCCGGATGAGGCTGGCACTCTGTGGCTCGATTTCAACCGTGACGGCATCAACGACGTCATCGGCACGTCCTACAATTACGGCAACAACTGGTGGGCCGATTGGCCCTATGTCGCCGGTCCTACCGCTTCCCAGCGCCAGTCTGACATGCGCAAATATTTCCTTGTAAAACCATACGGTTCGCAATCCGCAGCCGCAGGCGATGGGCCGAATTCCTCCTGCACCACCAACCCGATCACGCCGTTGAAGGACGTCAGCCAGGACGCAGAGAAGCAGGAGATCAAGGACGCCATCGACGCCATGGCGCCGAACGGCAACACCAACGTGCCGGAGGGCCTTGCCTGGGGCTGGCGAACTGTATCGAGCAACCCACCGTTCACCGATGGTCGGCCGAACAGCGAGAGGGGCAACGACAAGGTGGTCGTGGTGCTGACCGACGGAGCCAATACTTATAGTGCCGTCAGCGACGGCAGCTACGCCAACAACAGGTCGACCTACGCCGCCTACGGCTACACTGGGCTGACCTATCCGGGATCTGGAAGCGTAACCCGCCTGTTCATGAATACCAGCACCGATATCGGCAAGACCACCTATACCGGTGTCAACTACACGGCAGCACTCGACGAGCAGATGAAAACGCTCTGCGCCAATGCAAAGAATTCGAACATTCTGGTGATGACGGTGGCGCTCGACCTGTCGCCCACAGATGCCAGCGACAAGAAGGCAATCGATGCGCTGAAGGCGTGTTCGTCGGATTCGCGCTTCCGCAAGGATTCGGCCGACCCGAGCAAGCCGGCCAAGCTGTTCTGGAATGCGACGGGCGCGACGCTGTCGGACAATTTCAAGGAAATCGCCAACGAATTGTCGAACCTGCGCATCGTCGGCTGAAGGCGATGGGATTGGCGACTAAGGCAGGGGCCCCGGCGCACTGGCGCAAAGGCTCCTGCCCTCATGCCCTTGCGGGTGATGGAAGCATGTGGTGAGTGTCCTCATCCGGAGATGCGCTCTTGCCTGAACCCGCCAACCACCTTGCCTTTGCGCTGGTCTGCCTCGGCATGGTGCTGACGCCCGGCCCGAACATGATCTATCTGATCTCGCGCTCGCTGTCGCAAGGGCCGAAGGCCGGACTGATCTCGCTGGGCGGCGTGGCGCTCGGTTTTTTGTTCTACGTGCTGTCGGCGGCGTTCGGCATCACCGCGTTGCTGCTCGCCGTGCCCTTTGCCTATGATGTGCTGCGCCTTGCCGGCGCGCTCTATTTGCTGTGGCTCGCCTGGCAAGCGGTGAAGCCCGGCGGGCGCTCGCCCTTCCAGATCCGCGAACTGCCGAGAGACAGGCCGCGCAAGCTGTTCGCCATGGGCCTGATGACCAACCTGCTCAACCCGAAGGTGGCAGCGCTCTATCTGTCGCTGCTGCCGCAATTCATCAGCCCCGGCAAGGGCCACGTGCTGTCGCAGCTTCTGGTGCTCGGTGCCACACAGGTCGCGATCAGCCTGACCGTCAACGCCATCATCGCGGTGACGGCCGGTTCGATCGCCCTCTTCCTCGCCGGGCGGCCGCTATGGCTGGTGATCCAGCGCTGGATGATGGGCACGGTGCTGACCGCGCTGGCCGTCAAGATGGCAACCGACGCGCAACGCTGATCGGTCCTACATCGGCCGCCGGTCCGGCTGTGCCCGCTCCGGTTCGACCACCCTGCGGTAAAGATGCCAGGTCGCGTGGCCAAGGATGGGCATGACGACGGCAAGCCCGGCAAATAGCGGGATCGAGCCGATGACCAGCAGCACGGCGACCATCAGGCCCCACAGCGCCATCTGCAGCGGGTTTGTCAGAACTGCCCTTGCCGACGTCTCGATTGCCGAGACCGCGCCGACATCGCGGTCGAGCAGCAGCGGAAAGGCGACGACGGTCGTCGCCAGCACGATCGCGGCAAAGGCGAACCCGGCCAGGTTGCCGAGCAGGATCAGCGTCCAGCCCTTGCTGGTCGTCAGCACCTCGCGAATAAAGCCGACAATAGAGGCCGGAGGCTGATTGCCGTACAGGCTGGTATAGATCGATTGCGCGGTGAACAGCCAGAGCAGGAACAGTACCACCAGCATGATACCGATGACCGCAATCGCGGGCAGCGCCGGAGAGTGGCGCACGTCGAGCGCATGCCACCAGGATGTATCCATGCCGAACTCGCGCCGGCGGCTGATTTCGTAAAGGCCGATAGCGGCGAACGGACCGACCAAAGCGAAGCCGGACATCAGCGGATAGATGAGTTGGATGGCGTTCGAGCCCGACGTCCACTGCGTCAGGATCAGGCCGACCACCGGATAGATCAGGCACAGGAACACGTAGTGCGACGGCTTGGCCCAGAAATCCTCTACGCCGAGACGGAGCGCATCGAGCAGATCCTCGGTGCTGATGCGGCGCACCGTGGGCTGTACATGCATTCCACGTGCGTCCGCCATGACATGAAAGCCGGCCATAACTTTTCTCCCGTGGGTCGGGACGGCCGCCGCCAGGATGGCCGCCCGTAGCTGCCACTTCTCGTATAAGCACTATGGTAGTCGATTTAGGGGTGATTGTCGCCAAGTCGATGGTCACGATGGTAAATCCCGGTTATAGATTTCCGACGCCACCATCGACGAGCAGTTCCGTGCCAACGACGAAGCTCGACTCATCCGATGCTAGAAACACCGCCGCCTTGGCGAGTTCCCAGGGTTTGCCCATCCGGCCGATCGGCACTAGCGCGCGTATCTGATCGCCAAGCGCCTTCTCGTCCGCTTCGGGCAGACCCAGCTTGCCCAAGGCCGGCGTCTCGGTCGGCCCGGGGCTGAGGCCATTGACGCGAATACCGCGCTCGATCATCTCACCCGAGAGGGTGCGCGCCAACGACAGGAGGCCAGCCTTGCTGGCGGCGTAGGCGCTACTCTGGGGCAGGCCGATATGGGCACTGACCGAACCGCACAGGATGATCGATGACGGGTTGGAGAACATCGGCAACAGGGCTTGGATCAAAAAGAACGGCCCCTTGAGATTGGTCTGCATCAGACGGTCATAGACCACCTCGTCCCAATCCTGAAGGGGCTGATGCATCACATCGCCGGCGTTGATGTTCAGTATGTCGAGCCGAGGCCAGCACTGCGCGAGTTCGGCGGCAAGCGCACGCTGATCAGCGAGGTTGCCGGCATCATTCCTGATCACCTGCGCCGATCCGCCCAGCTCGCGCTGCGCAGCTTCCAGCCCGGACGGGCTCCTGCCAGTGATTGCCACCGTCGCACCCTCGGCCAGGAACTGGCGCGCGGTTTCGAGACCGATGCCACTGGTTGCCCCGGTAATGAGGGCATATTTGCCTTTCAAGCGACCCATGATTTGGCGACCCATGATTTGGCGACCCATGATTTGCCTTCCCAAAGACGATGAGAATGGCATTGTCGACACGATAGTATGCTTTGTATAGTAGGCACCGAATGGGTACTAAAGGAAATAATTTCGTGGCGCAGGCAAAAGCCATCGAGGTAACGCCAGTCGAAGGCGGAAATGGCACGACCGATCGTTGCCCGATGATCGATTTCGTCAATCTGGTTTCGGGAAAATGGGCCATTCCCATTCTTTATCGCCTGATCGTCACCGGTTGTCCGATCCGCTTCGGCGAGCTCCAGAGGGCCGTCGCACCGATTACGCAAAAGGAGCTCACGCGGCAGCTGCGCCTGTTCGAACATCGCGGTCTGGTCTATCGGAGGGTCTATGCCGAGATGCCGCCGCGCGTGGAGTATGAGATAACGCCGCTGGGTAGAACCTTGCGTGGCACGCTGGATTCGCTGGCCGACTGGATGCGTGTCAACGCATCCCACCTGATCACCTGACTAATCGTGCACGGATTGTTTGCCCTGCCCGGCTAAAGCCACAGGCGGTCACCGCGCGGCACCACACTTTGGCGCCGCGCGGCTGAGATGCGTGACAAAAGCTAGGCAGCGAAACGATCGATCACTTCGGCCAGCGGGACATGGCCAAGACAGGCACCCGAACCCGCCGGCTTTTCGCCACCCTCGATGGCCTGTGCGTAACGCACGGCCGGATCGGCTTCGATGCGGCGGCGTAGCGCCGCCAGTTTGGGATAAGCGGCGCCGTCGACCGCCTGGTGGAACTCCGCCCAGCGCGCCACGCCGATCAGCGTGGTATCGGCAAGCGTCAGCCGGCCGCCGACCAGGAAATCCGTGTCGACGATCATCGCCTCGAGCTGGTCATGGCGGTTGGTAACGACCTTGCGGCCAAAGTCACGCAAGGTCGCCAGCAGCACCGGTTCGGCCGGCTCCATTTCATAAGCAGCCCAGAGCGGGGTGAAAGCGGCGGTGAAACCGGTGTTCACGAAAGCCATCAGCTGGTGCATCCGGTTGGCTTCCGGCGAGCGAGACTCAAAGCTGATACGACGTTGCGTATCGCGAGCTTCGAGCCAGGCGGCAATCGCCATGGTCTCGGTGAGCACCCTGCCTTCGTCGGTGATCAACACCGGCGTTTCCTGGCGGCCGTTGATACTAGCATAGGCGTCGTTCTTCATCTCAGCGAGCATGTCGACACGACACAGGCGGTAGGGCTGTCCGAGGCGTTCAAAAGCAGCGACAAGCCCCATCGAACTTCCCAGCGGGAAGCCGTAAAGGAGAATAGGTTCCATTTCTTTCTCTCTTCCATGTTAGGGGTCACGCTGCGCAGCGAAACTTGACCCTAAACGCTGGTCGCCCCATGTAAATTACGCACTATTCTGTAACCAGGTCCCCGCCATGAAAGATGTCGTCTCACGCTGCCCGATCGAGGAGACCATGCGTGTGCTCAGCGGTCGCTGGCCCACCTTGCTGCTCTATTATCTCAAGGACGGTACCAAGCGCTTCAGCGACCTGAGGCGTGACAATCCGACAGTGTCGCACCGCATCCTGGCGCTCGAACTACGCAAGCTGGAGGAAGCCGGGATTGTGCGGCGAACGGCGCGTACCGGCTATCCGCTACGCGTGGATTACGACCTCACGGAGCCCCGGTCTCAAGCTTGTGCCACTCATCGACGCCCTGGGCGATTGGTGGGAAGATACCGAGGACGATCGGGCCAGCCGGGCTACATCGACGCCGGAAACCAAACTCGTGGCGGCGGAATAGCCGACCGGCGATCACCGCGCCGCCAAGAACTGCCGGCGAGAGCCCAGCGCTCCAAGCCGTTCATACATTAGATCCCGCAAGACCAAGGCGACCGGCTATGAGGCGCGCCATGTGGTCGGCCAAACCGGACAAGGCACGGGCCATCCAGCACCAACTGCTGTAGCATAGCTCGCCAATCCCGATCACCTGACCCGCCGTTCGATCTCATTGCCCGATCAGATCGGCTTGACTATGCTGGATGGCTGTCGCTTTCGATCCTGACGTGAACGAAGAGCCTACTTATCCTGTTGAAGTTTCTCCTGAGACTCTGCCATTTGATCGTCCCCAAGTTCCATATTGTGCATCGTTGCAATCAACCATTCGTCATGATCCCGCGTCGCCACTACGCTGATTAATCCGCGCCGACGCGGCCATTCGTTTCCCATCGGATCGAGCGCGCCAGTCATAGACCACCGCAGGTCGAGCGTGGCAACATCAGGGCGAACAAGCCTGTTCCGCACGCTTTCGGCGGATAGATGGCTGTGCTTGAACATCTTCTCAAAAATTGGGGCATGGAACTGCTCGATCTTGTCACGTCCAGTCGCCTGCATACCGAAGACGTTTGTAAACTCGGCATCTGCCGCGAATACGGCGGCAAAGGCGCGAGCATCGTGACGATTCCAAGCTTCGATCAGCCTGTGCGCGACACTTTCCACCCCTTCAGTTCGGATGTTGCCGGTAGCCATGCTGACCTCCTGTCATATAGTTCGGTTGCCATACTATATGGGCACCATATAAGTTTGGAAAGATGGATAATCAGCCATACACGCAGTCTCTGCTTCTCTATGCTTATCAATCGTCGGCGAGCGCTTTGGTCCAGGTTCTCCGGGAGAGCGGCCATTCGGCAATCAAGCCCAAACACGGCGCTGTATTCGCCAACATCGACGCGGAAGGAACCCGATCCAGCGTCCTCGCAGAGCGTGCTGGCATTGGCAAAGCATCGATGGGTGAGTTGATCGATGAACTGGAGCGCCTTGGTTATGTTCGGCGTTCGCATGATCCGAACGACCGACGGGCCAAATTAATCGTTGCAACTGACGCGGCGCTTGCGGTGATCCGGACCGTCCACGATTTCAATCAGCGTCTCGAAGACCAATACCGAAGGTTGCTTGGTGCTCAGGCGTACGAATCGCTCCGGTCGTCACTGCAAGCGATATCCCCCAGCAAAAATTTGCAACCGAGGATACCTCGCCAGCGCTCGTGAAGCCGCAAAGGTAGGGCAAAAGAAACTCTCTGTCCGTGAAGGCCTGACTGGGTATCGAGCTCCTGGGAGTGTCGAGCCCGAACAGCCGTCTGGGCGAATGCTGCCATCCGAGCAGGCCTGTTTCGATTGAGCGGTGAAATCAATCTGACACAGTGCCATCGCGTCAAAACCATTCATCACGCATTTTCACCGCCCTGCCCGGCAAAAGCCATGATCGCGGTTATGTCAGGCGGGCATGACCGTTACGAAAATCGAAAATTATCAGGCACAACCAAGCCTAAGCAGGCGCGTGCTGCTCAGAGCTGCCGGCCTTGGCGCCCTTGCCGGGCTCACCGCCTGCGCAACCGCCGTGCTGCCTACCGGTGAAAGCGCCGGTGTCTCTGCTTCCGCCGCCGGCACGCTGGCCGGCATCCGCGCTTCGGCGGGTCTGGGGCCGCTCGCCCCCGATGCCCGGCTCGAGCAGGCGGCGCTCCAGCAGGCCGGATATATGGCACGCGGCGGCCGAATGAATCACACCACCGGCTTGGGCAAGGACTTTGCCTCGCGCGTCAAAGACAATGGCATTGCCGGCGCTGCCGCCGAAAATATTGCCGAAGGCCGCTTCGACCAGCAGAAGCTGTTCGATATCTGGGTGCATTCGCCAGGCCACCGCCGCAACATGCTCGACCCGCGCTTCACCCGCTTCGGCCTCGCCTATGTGCGCGACGGCCGCGACAGCACGCTTCGCTACTGGTGCCTTGTGCTCGGCAGATAACTTCCACCATTTGGACGGCGGAAGCCTGCTGGCGACGGATCCGTCAGTCTTTGCGGCCGCCGCCGAGCAATTCCTCGATGTCCTGCGCACAAACCGGCCTGCTGAAATGATAGCCCTGCATTTCGTCGCAATTGTTCCTGCGCAGGAAAGCAACCTGATCATCTGTCTCAACGCCCTCGGCGATGACCCTCAGCTTGAGATTTTGCCCCAATGAAATCACCGCGCTGGCCACAGCCTGATCGTTCTCGTCGGCGGCGAGATCCTTGATGAAGGACTTGTCGATCTTTAGCCGCGCCACGGGAAAGGTCTTGAGTGCGCTGAGGCTGGAATAGCCGGTGCCGAAATCATCGATCGAGATCTGGACACCCAGGCTTTGCAGGGCGTTCATGGTGGCGACCGCCAGCTCGATATCCTGCATGATAAGGCTCTCGGTCACCTCCAGCTCGAGATACCTGGCCTCCAGGCCGCTGTCCTTCAGCGCGCTGACGATGCGATCGATCAGGTTGCGCTCCCTGAATTGCCGCGCCGACACATTCACGCAAACGGTCAAGGGCGGCAGTCCTGCGTCTTGCCAGGCTTTGTTCTGCCGGCACGCCTCATGCAGAACCCAGTCGCCGATCGGTACGATCAGACCTGTCTCCTCGGCGGTCGGGATGAACATCGTCGGCATTACCATGCCAAGCGTTGGGTGGTTCCAGCGTATCAGCGCCTCGACCGCAAAAACCCGACCTGACCGAAGGTCCACCTGCGGTTGGTAGAGCAGCGTGAATTCCGAACGCGCCAAGGCGTTTCGCAACTCTTCCTGAAGCAGGAATTTTTCATGCGCCCTGGTGTTGAACTCGGGAGCGTAAAACTGGAAATTATCGCGGCCGAACTCCTTGGCGCGATACATGGCCGCGTCGGCATTTGCCAGCAGCGTATCGGGATCCGTCCCATCCTTGGGATAGTTGGCAATGCCGATGCTGGCCGTCGCCCGCACAAGATGCGCTCCGAGCCGAACCGGCTCGGCGAGTGCAGCCCTGAGCTTTTGCAAGGTCTCGGAAACGAGATCGACGTTCGCCGGCTGGTCGAAAAGCACGACGACGAATTCGTCGCCGCCAAGCCGCACGACGGTATCGGTCGCCCGGACGCAGTCGACCATGCGACTTGCGACGGTCTTCAGGAGCTCGTCGCCGGCATTGTGGCCGAGCGTGTCGTTGACGAATTTGAAATTGTCTAGATCAATGAACACCACTGTCACCCAGCGATCGTATCGCTGGGCGTACAAGACCGCCTGTGAAAGCCGGTCCTCCAACAAGGCGCGATTGGGAAGCCCGGTCAGCACGTCATGATTGGCCATGAAGTGGATCCGGTCTTCGGCCTGTTTGCGTTCGATGGCGATCCCGGCGATGCGCGTGGTGAAATCGATGAGGCGGGTCTCGGCCTCGGTCGGCTCGCGCACCGTCATAGAATACATCGCAAAGACGCCGAGCACGGCGCCCTGATGCGACAGGATCGGCGTCGACCAGCATGAACGCAAACCGTGTGGCCGCGCGAGTTCGCGATAGTCCTGCCAAAGCGGATCCTGCATGATATCAGCGACAATCACCGGCTCGCGCCGATAGACTGCGGTACCGCAAGACCCTGCCCTTGGGCCTACCGCGGCGCCGTCGACGGCGTCGGTGTAGTCTCTCGCCAGGCTCGGCGCGGCGGCGTGGCGCAAGTGGCTGCCATCCTTGTCGAGCAGCAAGACCGAACCGAATATCCCCGCCAGTTGGGACTCGACCAGACGCATGAGCCGCTCGAGCACGTCTTCGAGGGGAGCGCTCTTTGCGATCATCTCGAGGATATGCGCCTGCCCGTCGCGAAGGATTTCGGCCTGCTTGCGCGCAGTGATGTCACGGGCAATGCCGACGAGGCCGAAAATGTTGTTCTGAACGTTGCGCAACGGCAGTTTCGTAGACAGGAACCATTTGCCGGTGCCTGACGCATCGACGACGAACTCCTCCTCGTCGATCATCGGTTGTCCGTCGCGCATCAGTTGCTGCTCGACGAGGCGAAATTTCTGCGCAAGATCCGGCGCGTGAAGGTCGAAGTCGCTCAGACCGATCATGTCGCTCGTGCTGTCTCGACCGCTGTCGGACGCAATGGCTCGGTTGGCGACGACGAAGCGGCTTTCGGTGTCCTTCACCCACATGTAGTCAGGCACCAGGTCGATGAGCGTCTGCAAGGAGATACGCTCGTCGACGACCAAGCGGTTGGCGCTGAGCTCGCTGATGTCCTCATGCGTGGCCACCCAGCCGCCGTCAGGCATCGGCTGATGGCAGACCTGAATTGTCCGGCCATCGGCGAGCTCGGCTGTCCAGTTCCCCGAAGCCGTGCCCGAATTGACTGCCCGGGCCAACGCCAGATAAGCGTCCGCATTCATTGCCGAGGTTCCGACAGCGACGCGCCGCTCGACGATTTCGCGCAGCGCCGCACCCGGCTGCAATTGCTCCGGGGCAAGGCGATAGATTTCCGCGTAGCGTCGATTGCACAGGATCAGCCGTTCACCGGCATCAAAGAAACAGATGCCTTGCGAGATGTTCTCTATCGCGGTCTGGAACCGCAGTGCCTGGTCCTGAAGTGCCGCAATCGTGGCGCGAAGCTCGCACTCGAGGGCCTCATATGAGGCAGTCGCCAGTTGTGCCAGCGTCGTCAAATTTGCGGATTCGGGCGCGTCGGCGGTTTGCCTGGATGACTTCGTGGCCAAACACAATTCCTCCCGCTGATGCTTGAGGCAAGCAAAGGAGGCTCGCCTTCAACCCAAAAGCGACTGCATATTGGTCCGGATATACTAATGGCAGGTGAACCTGGCTCAACGCCGACGCGACCGGCACGGCAACGGAAACCGTGGCCGGTCGCGGTTGCCGTAAGCCCTGAGGCTTAGTCCATATGCGCGGCAGGCGCCCCACCGGCGGGCGGCGCAGCCTTTGGCTTGCGCAGCAGGAAAACAAACGGGACAGCAAGCAGCGTCATCATCATCAGCAGCTTGAAGTCATTGACGTAGGAGATCATCATCGCCTGGACATTGACCATGCGATCCATCAGCGACAGCGCCGTCGGATCGCCGCCCGCCGCTGCCGGCGATGCCGCCCAGAGGTTGGGATTGAACGGATTGATGTAGGCCGAAAGCTCGGCATGGTTGATCTGCGTGTTGCGTACCAGCAGAACCGTCACCACCGATACGCCGATCGACGAGCCAAGATTGCGCACCAGGCTGAACAGCGCCGTTGCATCGGTGCGGAAACGTGCGTCGAGCGTGGCGAAAGCCACGGTGGACAGCGGCACGAACACCATTCCCATTCCAAGGCCCTGGATGACGCCGGAACTGAGGATAAGCCAGTTGTCCATCTGCGGCGAAAAGCTCGACATCGTGTAGAGCGATTGCGCGGTCAGCAGGAAGCCGATGACGACGAGGATCCTGGCATCGATCCTGTGCATGATCCGCCCGACGAACAGCATCGCGATCATCGTGCCGACACCGCGCGGGCCCAAGACGATGCCTATGGTGAGGGTCGGATAACCGAAGATGGTCGACAGCATTGGCGGCAGCAGCGACATGCTCGCCAGGATGAGCACGCCCATGACAAAGATGAACGCGAGCCCGGTGACGAAATTGCGATCGAGAAAGATCTTCGGGTCGATAAAGGGGTGCTCCGCCGTCAACGTGTGGATGGTGAATACCCAGAAACCGGTGATGGAAAGACCAAGCTCGATCCATATCTCGATCGAGGAAAACCAGTCGACCTCGCCGCCGCGATCGAGCATCAGCTGCAGCGCGCCGACACCGAGCGAGAGCATGGTGAAGCCGAAGAAATCGAAGCTGCGCACTCGCCGGGCGACGCTGGGAAGATATGCCGCCATGCCGAGGAAGGCGATGATGCCGACCGGCAGGTTGATGAAGAACACCCAGCGCCAGTTGAAATTTTCGGTCAGCCAGCCACCCAGCGTCGGGCCAAGGATCGGTCCCAGCATGATGCCGGCGCCCCAGATGGCCATGGCCTGGCCGTGGCGTTCCCTGGGGTTGATGTCGAGCAGGAAGGTCTGCGACAGCGGCACGATGGCCGCACCGAACACGCCTTGCATGAGCCGGAACAAAACGATGGTCTCAAGGCTCCAGGCGATGCCGCACAGCATTGAAAAGACGGTGAAACCGACCACGGCCGTCAGGAACAGCTCCTTGCGACCGAAGCGGTCGGCCAGCCAACCGGTCACCGGCGTCATGATCGCCGCGGCAACGATGTAGGAGGTCAACACCCAGTTGATGTTGTCGGGGGAGGCGCCGAGATCGCCGGTCATGGTCGGCAGCGCAACGTTGGCGATCGTCGTGTCGAGCGCCTGCATGATCGTCGCAAGCATGAGCGCAACTGTGATCAAGCCGCGGTGCGGTACTTCGCGAAAGGGTTCTGGGCTGCTCATGACGTAAAACTTCCAGCAGGTAACAAAAACGTGTACATTAGGTTTCCGGACGGCGAGGCCCCGCTGTAGAGAGACCCTCATCGCGGTGGGATGCGAGCATCGATGTGGGGGTTACATCGACTGAGCGTCTCGACAAAGCGGGCGCCTGCCGCCCGGAAACCTGAGGACCGAAGATCCTGCGCGACGTTGTCTGCTCAGGCAGGCTACAGCGCAGCCCGTCTACGCATTCAACTTTTCCTGCGCCTCCCTCGGACCAATCCTGCATCATCTGTTTGCTATGCGGCCGCTACCAGGCCTCTTTACCTGGCCTCGCCTGCCGTGGCGCGGCGGAAAATGCTCGGCAGCCCACGGGAAACGCCGGTGTCCACCGTGACGGTCGCGCTCATGCCGGTGCGCAGCGCCGCCTTGGCGTCGGCATCAGTCAATTCCAGGCGGACCGGAATGCGCTGCGTGACCTTGACCCAGTTGCCGGTAGCGTTCTGCGCGGGCAGCAGCGAGAACTCGGCGCCGGTGCCGGCGCCGATCGCCTTGACGGTGGCTTCGAACGTCTTGCCCGGATAAGTATCGACCATGATCTCGGCCTTCTGGCCGGGTTTCATGTTGGTGAGCTGGGTTTCCTTGAAATTGGCGTCGACCCAGGTGTCGCCGGTCTCGACCAGCGAAAACAGCGGCGTGCCCGAACCGACATACTGGCCGACCTTGAACGAAGCGGCCTGGCTGATGATGCCGTCGGCAGGTGCCTTGACCGTGGTCTGGACCAGATCGTAGGCCGCCTTGTCGCGTGCGGCGAGCGCCGCCATTACCGTTGGATGCTTGTCGGTCTCGATGTCGGGATTGCCGCCAAGTGCCGCCTTGGCGCTGACGATCCCTTGCTGGGCCACGGCCAGCTGCTGCTTCGCCTTGTCGAGGTCGTTCTTGGCTTCGTCCAGAGACGACTTGGCGTTGATGCCCTTCTGGGCAAGGTCGGCGGCGCGGTCATATTGCGACTGCGCGTACTGGACCTGGCTTTCGTCGGACTTCTCCTGCGCCAGCGCCTGGCTGTAGGCCGCACGCAACTGCTCGACATTGAGCCGTGCGCCGGCCACCGCCGCGTCGGCCTGGGCCAATGCGATCCGGTAGGGCTCGGGATCGATAGCGAACAACACGTCGCCCTGCTTGACAGACTGGTTGTCGAAAATGTCGACCTGAACGATGCGGCCCGCCGTATCGGCGGCTATCGACACCTTGGCCTGCTGCAGATTGGCGTTCTCGGTCTCCTGATAGCGGCCGCCGGTCACCCAGACATAGCTGCCGCCGGCGATCAACGCAGCGGGCAGCACAAACATCAAAAGGAAGCGGCCGGCACGGCGCTTCTGCTTCGGCGCCACCGGCGCCGGAGCTATCTGCGGAGCGACCGTTACCGGAGCTGCCGCCGGCTTCGCGGGAGCTTCCATCTCCAGCTTGGCCGCATTCTCATCTAGTTTGGCTACCGCGTTCATGCTGCTGTGCCTTCCGTATTCTTCACTTTTTCCGAGGGCGGCGCCTCACCATCTGCAAGATTCTGCACCATTGTCTCCAGCGCCCTGACCAGGACGCGGCGATCTTCCGGCGAAACGCCAACGAGCGATTCCTCATAGACCTCGCCGGCAAGGCTCTTGACGTGGGTGTAAGCCGCGTTTGCCTTGGCGGTCGGGAAAATCATGCGCACTCGCCTGTCGGTTGCGTCGGGACGGCGCTCGATCCAGCCGCCCTCCTCCATGCGATCGACAAGACGCGAGACGCTGATCGGCTCGATTTCGAGAAGCTCGGCAAGCCGCGCCTGCGCGACACCCGCCTCCTTGGCGACGCGGACCAGAAGCCGCCATTGCGCCGAAGAAAGGCCGAAACCACTGGCGCGCGCTTCGAAGCGCTTGCGCATCAGGCGCTGTACGTCGTGGATCAAAAAGCCCAATCTGTCGATGCCGTCGGAAACCATGAGCGACATATATAATAAGCGTGCTTATAATTCAAGGAGCCGGATTGTGCCAGAAGCCGGCGAGTGTGCATGGCAGTCGGTGCAGGGCGATCGTGGTTAGCAATTTATTACGCCGGGCGCTTGTGACGCGAAGCGATGCGGTTCTCGAGCGGCGCCCCGGATGAGCTGAGCCTGGATGCAGCACTTGTGACGGCGCCCTCGGGCGAACGCTTCTTCAGCATATCGGCGTGCTACATCGGCCCCCTCGACGAAGGTCAGCAAATCATTCAACCTCTGAGAGAGTATGGCACGCCAGTTGAGCGCCGGATTGCTCCTGTCCCCTATCTTCAAGTCCAATCGGCCGGGGACAGCCTCTTTCGGCGCGGGCGGCGCTACTACTGGAAGGCGCGCTTCATGCGCGAAATCACAGATCAGGCGATCGATACCATGCTTGCGGCTTACATGACTGCACCCAGCGAATCGCTTCTGGTCCTGCAGCAGGTTGGCGGCGCCATCTCGCGAGTACCGATGGACGGAACGCCCTACGCCAATCGGGATGCGCTTTACGATTGCTTCCCGATATCGATCTGGGACTACCCGTCTGACGACGAAACGCACATCCGATGGGCGCGCGACCTGTGGGATGCAATGAGACCGTTCTCGACCGGCGGCGTCTATGCGAATAATCTCGGCGAAGAAGGCACTGATCGGGTTCTGGCGGCTTACGGCGAGAATTATCCGAGGTTGGCCGCACTAAAGAACAAGTATGATCCCACCAATTTCTTTCGCTTGAACCAAAACATTAAGCCTGCGACCTGAGCGACCGCCCCAGGCCGATGCTCGAAATTCTGCGGCGCTGCTACAGCTCCAAATTCCAGTTCTGGCCGACCAGATCCTTGCCGAAGGAATGGTGGCGCTCCTCGTTGGTCAATTTAAAGCCCGCAGCCTCATAGATGTGGCGGGCGGCGGCGAGCACGTCGTTGGTCCACAGCGTCAGTGTCCTGTAACCCGTGGCGCGGCAGAAGCCGATACATTCCTCGACCAGCCGCTTGCCGATGCCGAGGCCGCGCGCCGACGGCTCGACATAGAGCAGGCGCAACTTCGCCACCGCGTCCGACTGGCGCACGACGAAGACCGAGCCGACGACCTCCCCTTCCCGCTCGGCGATCCAGCTGCGTTCCCATTTCGGATCGAAGAATTTGACGAAGGCACCGAGGATTTCGGCGACCAGCGCTTCATAGGTTTCGTCCCAGCCATATTCCTGCGCGTAGAGCAGGCCCTGGCGATGAATGATCCAGCCGATGTCGCCGACTTGCAGAGGCCGCAGCATATAGGGAATTTTGGGCTCGGCGCTTCCGCCCAGCAAACGCTGCACCGTCTGCATGGCCTTGACCAGCCTGTCCTGTTCGGCAACCGAAAGCCGTTCGAGCAAAGCCGCGACCTGGTCGTGCGAACCCTGGTTCAGCGGCGCGAAGGCCTGCCGCCCGGCCTTGGTCAGCGCGATCGACGAGCGCCGTGCATCCGCCTCGATCGTGGCGCGCTCGACCAGGTCACGCTCCTCGAACTTCTTCAGCAGCCGGCTGAGATAACCGGCATCGAGGCCGAGATCGCGCGCAAGGTCGGTGGCGGTCAGGCCATCGCGATGCGCCAGCTCATAGAGCACCCGCGCCTCGGTCAGCGAGAAGGTGCTTTTCAGCAGCCCTTCGTCGAGCAGCCCGATCTGGCGGGTGTAGAAGCGGTTGAAGGCCCGCACCGCGTCGATCCGCTCCTTGCCTGGGTGATGATGAATGGTCATGGCATCCTCCTCCCGGCAAGATCAGCGATTTAGTTGACTTGGTCAAGTATCCGTTTGAAGCAATTGTCCTGATTATGCCCAGCGGGCGCCTTGACTCGCGCGAGTTGCCAGCCTATTTCAGCGCCACGTTAGCACTCCCCCAAGATGAGTGCTAACCACATGTCCGGCGCCGCCGGACGGAGGAACTGTTCTCACCATTCTCATCGAGGAATAAAAAATGGCAAAGTCGAAGTTCCGCCCGCTTCATGACCGCGTGGTCGTTCGTCGGGTCGAATCCGAATCCAAGACCGCGGGCGGGATCATCATCCCCGATACGGCTAAGGAAAAGCCGCAGGAAGGCGAGATCATCGCCGTCGGTTCCGGCGCCCGCGACGAAGCCGGCAAGCTCGTCCCGCTGGACGTCAAGGCCGGCGACCGCATCCTGTTCGGCAAGTGGTCGGGCACCGAAGTCAAGCTCAATGGCGAAGACCTTCTGATCATGAAGGAATCCGACATCATGGGCATCATCGGCTGAATATCGGCCTCACCCTCATTTAAATCTTCGGGCTCAATCCAAGCCCCTGCCAGGAGCTAAAAATGGCTGCCAAAGACGTAAAATTCTCCCGCGACGCTCGTGAGCGCATGCTGCGCGGCGTCAACATCCTCGCCGACGCGGTGAAGGTCACGCTCGGCCCCAAGGGCCGCAACGTCGTCATCGACAAGTCGTTCGGCGCACCGCGCATCACCAAGGACGGCGTCACCGTCGCCAAGGAAATCGAGCTTGAGGACAAGTTCGAAAACATGGGCGCGCAGATGGTCCGCGAAGTTGCTTCGAAGACCAACGACATCGCCGGCGACGGCACCACCACCGCGACCGTTCTGGCACAGTCGATCGTCCAGGAAGGCCACAAGTCGGTTGCCGCCGGCATGAACCCGATGGACCTCAAGCGCGGCATCGACCTCGCCGTCGCCGACGTCGTCGCGACGCTGATTAAGAACGCCAAGAAGATCAAGACCTCGGAAGAGGTTGCCCAGGTCGGCACCATCGCCGGCAATGGCGACGTGTCGGTCGGCTCGATGATCGCGGAAGCGATGCAGAAGGTCGGCAATGAGGGCGTCATCACCGTCGAGGAAGCAAAGACCGCCGAGACCGAGCTTGAAGTCGTTGAAGGCATGCAGTTCGACCGCGGCTATCTCTCGCCCTACTTCGTCACCAACGCCGAGAAGATGGTTGCGGATCTGGAAGACGCCTACATTCTTCTCCACGAGAAGAAGCTCTCCAATCTGCAGGCCATGCTGCCGATCCTCGAGGCCGTCGTGCAGACCTCGAAGCCGCTGGTCATCATCTCGGAAGATGTCGAAGGCGAGGCCCTGGCCACGCTGGTCGTCAACAAGCTGCGCGGTGGCCTGAAAATCGCCGCCGTCAAGGCGCCGGGCTTTGGTGATCGCCGCAAGGCCATGCTGGAAGACATCGCCATCCTCACCGGTGGCCAGGTCATTTCCGAAGACCTCGGCATCAAGCTCGAGAATGTCGGCCTGAACATGCTCGGCCGCGCCAAGAAGGTGTCGATCTCCAAGGAGAACACCACCATCGTCGACGGCGCCGGCAAGAAGGCCGAAATCCAGGGCCGCGTCGCCCAGATCAAGCAGCAGATCGAGGAGACCACCTCGGACTACGACAAGGAGAAGCTGCAGGAACGTCTCGCCAAGCTGGCGGGCGGCGTTGCCGTCATCCGCGTCGGCGGTGCGACCGAAGTGGAAGTCAAGGAAAAGAAGGACCGCGTCGATGACGCCCTCAACGCGACCCGCGCGGCCGTCGAAGAAGGCATCGTTCCCGGCGGCGGCGTCGCACTGCTGCGCGCTTCGCTGAGCATCAAGGCAACCGGCGCCAACTCCGACCAGGCCGCCGGCATCAACATCGTGCGCCGCGCGCTGCAGGCTCCGGCCCGCCAGATCGCGGCCAACGCCGGTGCGGAAGCATCGATCGTTGCCGGCAAGATCCTTGAGAACAAGGGGGCAACCTTCGGCTACAACGCCCAGACCGGCGAATATGGCGACATGATCGCCATGGGTATCGTCGATCCGGTCAAGGTTGTGCGCACGGCTCTGCAGGACGCGGCCTCGGTCGCCGGCCTGCTGGTCACCACCGAAGCCATGATCGCGGAGGCTCCGAAGAAGGAGTCGGCTGGCGGCGGCATGCCTGGCGGCATGGGCGGCGGCGGCATGGGCGGCATGGGTGGCATGGATTTCTAATCCAGCCAATCTCGCAAGCTTTCGGAAAGGGCGGCAGCGATGCCGCCCTTTTTGTTTGCTTCATAGCGGGCTGCCCCGGCTCAAGCGGCGATATCAATGCACCGCGGCAGTGGCACTCTTGGCCGGCAAAGCGCCCTCAATCAGCGCCGCGACCTCATCGGCTACCGCCAGCACCGGGGCGCGGTCGTGGGTGGCGCGTGCGATCACCATCAGCCCTTCCAGCGATGATTCGACCAGCAGTGCCAGCGCATGCGCGCGGCGCTCGGGCACCCCTGCCCCGACGAAGGCCGCCCTGAGCAAGCCTATCCATTGCTCGAAGGCGGAGCGGCACAACTCGGCCAGTTCCGGCATGTCGATCGGCGAGTCCAACACCACGGGCGCGATCGGGCAACCGAGCGTGAACCGATTGTCTTCCAGCATGCGCGCGACCGACTGGTAGATGTGGTGGACGGCCACCGCCGGGTCCTTTTCGGCTGCAAGGGCCTCGCCCAGCCTTTTCGAGACGTCCTCGACGCTGTCGCGCGTCACCTCGATGACCAACTGGTCCTTGCCGCCCGGAAAATGAAAATAGAGCGAGCCTCTCGGCGCGCCTGAGGCGCTCAATATGTCGTTGAGCGAAGTGCCGTGATAGCCGCGCTGCCGAAGCAGGCGCCCCGTGGTCTCGAGTATGCGGGTACGGGTGTCGTTCGCCATGTCAACCTCTGTCAGGAGTGAGCATTATAGACCTTGCCTCGAATATGACAATCGGTCTACATAATATGTAGATCAGTCTACATATCGAGAGGCAAATGCGCAGCTATCGTCTTGAAGGAACCTGCGGGACCAAGTGCCTGGTGATGCGCGACGAGGCGCAGCCGACGCCGAAGCCGCACGAGATCGTCGTGCGTGTCCGCGCCACCGCGCTCAACCGCCGCGATACGATGATCCTCAACGGCACCTACCCGCTGGCGCCGCGCCAAGGCGTTATCCCGCTGAGCGACGGCGCCGGCGAAGTCGTTGCCGTCGGCGAGGCCGTCACCCGCTTTGCCGTCGGCGACCGCGTCACCGGCAGTTATTTTGCGCGCTGGATCGATGGCCGCATCAATGCCGGTCTGATCGACCAGCTTGGCTGCACGCTGGACGGGATGCTGGCCGAATACGCCGTGCTCGACGAGCAATGGGCGGTGCGGCTTCCCGATCATCTCGACTGGCATCAAGCGGCGACACTAACCTGCGCCGGCCTGACCGCCTGGAATGCCGTGACGGCGGCCGAAATGCCGAAGCCCGGCCAATGGGTTCTTGTCATCGGTTCAGGTGGCGTCGCGCTATTTGCGCTGCAATTCGCCAAGCTGCTCGGCTGCCGTGTCGTGGCAGTCAGCTCGCGCAACGAGAAGCTGGACCGGCTGCAGGCGCTGGGCGCCGACCTCGTCGTCTCGACCGCCGACATGCCGGAATGGGGTGCTGCGGTACGAGAGCAGACCGGCGGCATCGACCTCGTCGTCGAGACCGGCGGCCCGCCGACCTTCGCGCAGTCGATGATCGCCTGCGCGCTTTACGGGCGCATCGTGCTTCTCACCATACAGGATGCGAAAGGCGGGACGGTGCAGATCCCCGGCCCGGTCTACCAGCGCAGCCTCGCCACCATCAGCCGCCTGTTCGTCGGCAATCGCACCAACCTCGAAGCCATGCTGCGCGCCATCTCGGTGCATCGGCTTAAGCCTGTCATCGACAAGGTGTTCGCCTTCGACAAGGCCAACGACGCCTATCGCTATTTCCAGCAAGGCGACGTCTTCGGGAAAGTGGTCGTCGACAGCGCCTGACTGGTCCGCCCCAAAATCTGATCGACCCCTCAAATCAAAGGAGAGGCACAATGACCATTATGACCATTCGTGAAGCAGAGGCCCAATGGCAGGGATCGTTGAAGGAAGGTTCGGGCCGGCTGAAGCTCGGCAGCGGCGTCTTCGAAGGCGCCTACTCGTTCCCGTCGCGTTTCGAGAACGGTCCCGGCACCAACCCCGAGGAATTGATTGCGGCGGCGCATGCCGGCTGCTTCTCGATGGCGCTGAGCGCCGTCCTCGGCCGCGAAGGTTACACTCCCGCGCGCATCCACACGATCGCGAAAGCACATCTCGGCGCCACCGCGGCCGGACCGGCGCTGACCCGCATCGAGCTGGAGACTGAGGCAAGCGTCGCCGGGCTGGCGGCGGCGGAGTTCGAGCGGCTGGCGCAGATCGCCAAGGAGAGCTGCCTGGTATCGCGGGCGCTGGCCGGCGTCGCCGTAATCACGCTCAAGGCCCGCCTCGTCGAAACCGCTACCGATCACTGAAGGGAAGGAATATCCAATGACACCGGAACTCGTCATCGACATCGCCGCGGCCAAACGCTCCGCCGAAACGGCCGAGATCATGCGGCGCTACAACGACGTCTTCCAGCGCCACGACCCGTCGGCGCTCGACGATCTGGTGGCGGAAGATTGCGTGATCGAGAACACCACGCCGGCCCCGGACGGCGCCCGCCGCATCGGCAAGGGCGCCTGCGTCGAACTGTGGTCGGCGATCGCAACCGGACCCGGCACGCGCTTCGACATTGAAGAAACTTTCGTCGCCGGTGATCGGGCGACGATCCGCTGGCGCTACTGGATGGCCGACGGCAATTCGCTGCGCGGCGTCAACCTGATGCGCGTGGCGGACGGGCAGATTGTCGAGGCCATGGGCTATGTGAAGGGATAGATTTGCGCTGCCCGCGACCTTCCTGTCTACCGGTCCGCCAGCGCCAGTTTGGCGCCGAGCATGACAAAGGCTCCGGCGAAGGTACGGCGCATCCAGGTCAGCACCTTTGGCCGCGACACGACATGGCTGCGGATTGACGCCGCGAAAACGCCGTAGCCGACAAAGACCACGAAGGTGAGCAGCATGAAGACGCTGCTGAGCTCCAGCATCTGCGACAGCGCATGCGGCTCGGTGGTGCTGACGAATTGCGGGAGGAAGGCAAAGAAGAAGATCGACAGCTTCGGATTGAGGATGTTGATGAGGATGCCCGAAGTGATCACCTTGCCGGCCGAGCGCGGCGCAACATTTTCTTCGACGCTCAGGCCACCCTTCTCCTTCAGCGTGTTCCAGGCCATGTAGAGCAGGTAGGCGACGCCGAGATATTTCAGCGTCTCGAAGGCGACGGCACTGGTATGCAGCAGCGCCGCGAGGCCGGTGATGGCGGCCGCCATGTGCGGAATAATGCCGAGCGTGCAGCCGAAAGCGGCAATGATGCTGGCGCGCGCACCACGCGAAAGCCCGGCGCTCAGCGTATAGAGAACGCCGGTGCCGGGCGAAGCCACGACAATCAGCGACGTCAACAGAAATTCGATGCTCACGGATGGTCTCCCGGTGCTGGCCCTGCCGCCGGCAGCGTAATCAGCGAAACGTGCGGGCACAAGCCAACCTGAGAGCCTATGCGCATTCAGATCATGCTGTTGGCGTGCAGCTTGCTATCGGCAATAGGCTGCCGAACTTCCCAGTGTTCGACCAGCTTGCTGTCCTTCAGCCTGAAAATGTCGACAATGGCCAGGCCCTCCTCCTCCGGTTCGCGTTTTGCGTGCATGTGCACGATGACGAAATCCCCTTCGGCAAAAATCCGCTTCACCTCTCCCCTTACGAGGGGAAATGACTGTTTGAGCTGCTGCAGATAGGCTTTGAAGCCGTCCGCACCATCCGCAATGTTCGGATTGTGTTGGATGTAGCGTTCGCCAAAATGCGTCGAAGCAGCTTCGATGTTGCCTTGGTTTACTGCTTTGTCGATGAAGTCCAGGACGATCGCCTTGTTGGTCTCGAGCGAATTATGGATCTTGGCTGGAACTGGATTTGATGGTTCGTCACGCATGTTTTGCTCCTTCCCGTGCCTGCTTCTGCCCGGTGTGGACAGGAGCGTCCGCAGGCCGACATTGCCAACATGATCTGTTGCGATTGTGAGATGGTCGATACGCTATTCGCCTAGATTCTTATCCAATCGTCTAATAGCGTCGTCCTATTCATCGTTGGAGGATGGTTCTCATGGACGCCTTGTCCGAAGTTCTTGCTTCGCTGAGATTTGGCAGCGCCATGATCGGCAGCGCGACCCTGCATCGGCCATGGGGTATTTCGGTGGATCCGACAAGGAATGCCGCCATCCACGTCATACAGAACGGCGAATGCTGGCTGCGGTTAGCCGGTGAAAGGGAGCTGATCCGCTTAGGCGAGGGAGATGTCATCCTTGTCGCGAGCGATATCGGGCATGCCCTTTGCAATCCGGCGGATGCACCGACGGCATCGATATCCGCCGTCCTTTCCGCGAATCGGAGCGGAGCGGAACCGAAAAGCGAAAGCGGCGCGACAACTCTTCTTTGTGCGAGATATTCACTCGACGGCGTCGGGCCATACCCGATGGTTTCGCTGCTTCCTCCGCTGATCCATTTGACCCGAAATCAGATTGGCACCAGCGAGCCGCTGCGGCTTGCCCTGGAACTTCTGCAGGTCGAAGCGAAAGGCGATCTCGGCGGCCACGACATTGTCGCCCCACGCCTTCTCGACAGCACGTTGATCTTCTTGTTGCGTGCCTGGATCGAACATCAGCCACTCGGAACAGGGGGATGGTTTGGCGCCTTGCGCGACAAAGGCATTGCGCAGGCTTTGCGCCTGATCCACGAGCGGCCGGGCAATCCCTGGACCATCGCTTCCCTTGCCAGCGGCGCAGCACAGTCCCGGGCCACCTTCGCGCGTCGCTTCGCTCAACTGGTAGGACAGCCGCCGCTATCCTATGTGACCCGGTGGCGGATGAACCTTGCCGCCAGGGCGCTGCGGGAAACGAACCAGAACATCGGCGAGATCGGGCGCGCCGTCGGATATGAATCGGTGCCGTCGTTCTCGCAGGCATTCAAACGATTGACCGGACGATCGCCCGGCCTCTACCGCAGCGACTTTCGCGCATCTGATTGACGAAATTCAAACTGGGACGCCAGCCCGAGGGCCGTCATTCAAGCGTCGGCAGACCGTGAGCCCGACGCGCGATCAGGCAGTCGTCATCGCCCGGCATGCAGGCGCGGCAGACGTCGGGGCGGATGTCGTAGATGCCGCAGGCCGTTGACTTGCCGACCTCGCCGCACAGTGCCGAACAGCGCGCGCCGTCGCAGCGCATACCGGCTTCGTCGGCAGCCACGTATTTTTGCGGGATAAGGTCGAGCTGCGCGTCATCCTCGGTGGAGAAGCGCGGCCATCTGGACGAGTAGGCGCAGCAGGCGCCACAGGTCTGGCAATCGAAGGCAACCGGACCGGCGCCCTCTCGTGGCGACGAAAACTCCTCTGCGACCGCCAGGGCAAGCAGCCTTGGCGCAGATTTCCGGCCGGCATTTTGCTGCAAGGACGCTATTTCTTCTTGGGCTTGCGCGGCGGTGCTTCCGCCGGCGACCTGAACAGATCGGTGCCCGCCTCGGCGGCTTCGCCGGTTTTTGGCGCGGCCGCCGGCTTGGCCGGCTTCACGGCGGCAGCAGGCGCTGCCGGCTGGCCCTTGGCGGAAAACTTGATTGCCATATCAATCCTCGTCAGAGAAACGCGATGATGGCGCATTCGGATTGCGAAGGCGGCCGATGAGCGCCGAAACGGCCGTGATGTTCATTTCTTCGGGCGACCAGTTCCTGGCTTCCTCGATGTGCCGGGGCGCCAGTTCGCGATGCGTGCTGCCGCTGTAGGCAGCATCCGGATAGGTCACGCGCTCGTGCGTCTTGGCGTTTTCCCGGACATATTCGATCAGATAATTGGGGCATTCGGCGCGGCCGCGCACGCCGAGCCGCACCTGAGCATCGCCGTGGACACGCCGGCAGCGCTCAAGCTTTTCGAGCACGCGCCGGACATATTCGACCGGCTTGTCTAGTTCACCCACGACATCGGCGATGGTCGAATCGGCGGCGATCGCCTTTTGAGGCACGCGTTTGGTGGCCATCAGCGTTTGCCTGCGCGTTTTGGCGAGGCTGCGAGCGCAACCGCCGCCGCCATGTCGTCGGCTTCCTTCTCCAGGCGCAATTCGCGCAGCCGCGCGGTCTTGGCTTCGCGGGCCTGGCTGACGGCATCCCGTTCGGAATTGATGCGGTCGAGCGACATCGACTGGGTCCGCGTCTTGCTGAAAATGGATTCGGCCTGGTCGCGGGGTTTTTTTGAAGTTGCGGTCAAGGTCTTTCTCCCGGTTCGGAGCACGCCGCCGAAAAGTGGCGAGACTGGTCTTTCGGCCAGGATCCCGCACAAAGCAATACGGCAGCCGGTTTCAAATTGCTGGAACGTCCTTAGAGACCGTTTGGAAATTCTACTCTGACGGCCATCTGATGGGGTTTTCTGCGCTTCCGGTGCTCACGGACCCAAATGTCCGCTGCGCTCCGGTTCTCGAAACCACCACCATATGACTCGCCGGAGAGAATTTCGAAACAGCCTCTTAGCACGTCCGGGCCGTCGAGCAGCGCTCTTTCGGCGGTCGAAGCGCAAAAATGAAAAAGGCCAGGCACCGCCTGACCTCCCATGAGAACGCCTGCGCATCCCGAGAGACGCGCAAGGGAACGTTCTTCTCATGCGCATGAGCGGGGACTTAACCTCCCCGCCACCATGCGCTGGAATTTGCCATTCACCGGTGCCAGTACATCCGTGGTCACCGGTGAGGCTTAATTCCGTTTTAGGCCGCCTTCAACTGGTCGGCGGACATCTTGCCCGACTTGTTGTCGCGGACCATCTCGTAGCCAAGCTTCTGGCCCTCGACGATGTCGCGCATTCCGGCGCGCTCGACGGCTGAGATGTGGACGAAAACGTCGGCAGAACCGTCGTCAGGCTGAATAAAACCAAAACCCTTGGTGGCGTTGAACCATTTAACTGTGCCTGTGCTCATAACGAACCCTTTCCATGGCAAATATTCGTTCGTCGTCATGCGGATGCACAACAACGTTTGTCTCGATTTTGATGGGGGAAGTTCGCCAAAGGCGCGCCTAAGCACGCGGATAACAAAAGTCGGTCAAACAAATATCGACAAAATTCTTATAGACTTCTTTGCGCGTTGTGTCAATTTTTTTGATTTGCCACACTCGCGGAGACGCGCGGCGGCGGCCCGCGCCAGCACATCGGACGGCGAAAGCCGGGCTATTGCCCGCCGAAAAAACCAATCAGCCGGGAACCATTTTGGCGCCGGGGCATTTTTTTCGGTGTCGAAAGCCGTTCTCGAAAGAGCGATCTTGAGAAAAGGCGGACGACAAACAGGACGCCCCCCGCGCAGATAAAAGGCACGAGGGGCGTTCCTGTGATGCGACCATTCGCGCCGCTGCACCCTGCCCCTCACAGCATGGCCCGGCTGAGCCCGCCATCCACCGGCAAAGCCACGCCGGTGATATAGGCGGCGTCGTCGCTGGCCAGGAACGCGGCAACCGCGCCGAATTCGGCGGGGGTCCCGTAGCGCTTTGCCGGGATTTCGGCCTGACTCTCGGCGGCGATCACAGCAGCGTCGACACCCCTGTCGGCGGCGTCCATCGCGTCGAACTGTTTCGTCCGGTCCGTCGCAAAACGGCCAGGCAGCAACAGGTTGACGGTGACGCCGTCCGCCGCCACTTCGCCGGCCAGGGTCTTGGCCCAGCCGGCAAGCGACGCGCGCAACGCATTCGAAGCGGTGAGGCCGGGGATCGGCTCGCGGACGGACGTGGAGGAAACGGCGATGATGCGCCCCCAGCGCCGCGCCCGCATGCCTCGCAGGAAAGAAATGGCGATACGCATCTGGCTCAGCACCATGCTGGTGAACTGCTTCTCCCAGGCGCTCGCATCGAAGACGCTGGCCGCGAAGGGCGGCGGGCCGCCGCCATTGAGCAGGACGATGTCGATCCGCTGATGCTCGTCCTCGATGGCACGGATCAGCCGGGAGACGCTGTCGTTATCGGAAAGATCGGCGCTGAAGGTCGAGCAGACGGGGCCGGCGGACTCGATCGCGCGCCGCGCCGCATCCAGGGTCTCCTCCCCTCGTCCGACCAGGATGATCTCGGCGCCTTTCGCCGCGAGCGCTTCGGCGACGCCGAAACCCAGGCCCTTGCCTCCGCCGAGAACCAGCGCCTTCCGCCCCTCAAGATTTGCGCTAATCAAGCCAAGCCTCCTCTGGTTTCACTGCGCACTCCCGGATAAGCCCTGAGTGCATGCTTTGGGCGTGCATCAGCGGACATGCACAATGGCGTCGGCTTCGACCGGAACATTGGCCGGCAAGCCGGCCATGCCGAGCGAGCAGCGGGCATGCTCGCCACGCTCGCCGAAAACATGGAGCAGAAATTCGGATGCTCCGTTGCCGACCTCCGAATAGGCCGCAAAGCCGGCCGCCGCGTTCACATAGACGGTCAGCTTGGCGAATCTCACGACGCGGTCGAGATTGCCGTCCAATTCCTTGTCCAGCCAATAGACGATGTTGGCCGCGCAGAGCCGGGCGGCGTTCCGCGCCGCGGCCAGATCGATCTCTGCGCCGACCTGGCCGATCGCAGCGATCTCCTGCCCGATCTCGGGGATCTGACCGGAGACATAGACGATGTCTGCGACCCGAACCGTCGGCGAGAACGGCAAAGCGGGCCGATCGAGCGACGGCCAGGCGACACCGAACTCCTCAAATCTTCGTCTGTAGGACAAGGTGGCTGCTCCTGTTTTCGTTGGTGCGAGCGGACCTTGAATTCAGATCGGGCTTTCGGATAGCCTGATAGTGCTGACACAGCTATCAGGAATTCTTATGACCGGAGATATCGACGTCCGGCTGCTGCGCGCCTTCGTCACCGTGGCCGATACGGGAACGGTGAGCCGAGCGGCCGATCGGCTTGCCCGCACCCAGGCGGCGGTGAGCATGCAGCTTCAGCGCCTCGAAGGTGAAGTCGGCGCCGAGCTGCTGCGCCGCTCGCCGCGCGGCGTGACGCTGACCGAGGCCGGCGAGATCCTGCTCGCCTTCGCCCGCAAGGCCATCGCGATCGGTGACGATGCCAGGCGCGAGATAGAAGGCCGCAGGCTGGTCGGCCGTGTCCGGCTGGGCATCGTCGAGGATTTGGCGATAACGCGGCTGCCGTTGATCATCGCCGAATTCCGCCGCCGGCATCCTTCCGTGGAGATCGAGCTGACGTCGGCCAGCAGCAGCGATCTCAGCAAGTCGCTGGGCGAAGGAAGATGCGACATCGTCATGGCCGATCCGGCGCGCTTCACAATGGCGCCGCGAGGCCATGTGTCACGACAGCTGGTCTGGGCGGCAAGCCGCATGATCGAGATCGATGACGAGGTCGAGCTTCCGCTGATCATCTTCGAAGGCGCCTGCTCCTGGCAGGACAGAATGCTGGCCTCGCTCGCGGAGGCCGGAATCGGCTGGAAGATCGGCTGCCGCGTGTCGACTTTCGCGACGCTGATCTCGGCGCTGAGGGCCGGGCTTGGCATCGGCCTTCTGCTGCAAGAAGGACTGCCGCCCGACTGCCAAAGCCTCAACGGACGCTTCAACCTGCCGCCGGCGCCGATGGCGGATTTCGGCGTCTACCTCGCGAGGGACCCGTCGCGGCTGGTCGAGGAGTGTGGCGATTTCCTGCGAGCGGGATTCGAAGCGTAGCGAAATATCTGACGCCGTTCACCGTTCCTGGTCGGTCGGGCGGATGACGATCTCGTTGACGTTGACATGTGCCGGCTGGCTCACGGCGTAGAGAATGGCCGCGGCGATGTCCTCGGCGGTCAGCGCCTCCATGGCGGCGAGCCGCTGGTCGAGCCCGGCCTTCGCCGCCGGGTTGGTGACATGGTCGCCGAGTTCGGTGCGCACAAGGCCAGGCTCGATGACGGTGACGCGAACCTTATCGGCATAGACTTCGCGGCGCAGCGATTCGGAAAAGCCAACGACGCCGAACTTGGTTGCGGCATAGCCGCTGGCGCCGGGATTGGCGACGCGGCCGGCGATCGACGAGACATTGACGATGTGACCCTTGGCGGCCCTGAGATGCGGCAGCGCCGCCTTGGTGACGCCCATCAGCGCCAGCAGGTTGAGCTCGATCATGCGGCGCCAGTCGTCGAGTTCGGCATCGGCGGCCGGCGACAGAAGCATGACACCTGCATTGTTAACGAGGATGTCGAGGCGGCCCCATTCGGTGACAACCTTGTCGACCATGGCGGTGACATCGTCGTTGCTGGTGACGTCGGCCTCGATGCGGAGCGCCGTGCCGCCGGCCTTTTCGATACGTGCGGCCAGCGCTTCGAGACGATCGGCGCGGCGTGCGGCAATCGCCACCTTGGCCCCGGCGGCTGCGAGCGCCACAGCCGTTGCCTCGCCGATGCCCGAGGAGGCGCCGGTGACGAGTGCGACCTTGCCGGCCAGTGCGGAAGAAACAGAAGTCATTGTGAAGTCTCCAAGGCCCCTGCCCGATCTTCAGATAGGCCGCGGGCCGCGAAGTGGAAGACCAGCTTGCCGGTTGCTCGGCTCTATTCGTCTGGGCCGGGCTCCGGCCAAGGCTCTTTCGCCGCCTCGGCATACCAGTGGCGCATCGCCGGCATCGAAAGCACGGCGTCGACATAGGCGCGGGTATCGGTTGCCAGCGTGCCGCCATAGGTGTCGAAGCGGGTGACGACCGGCGCATACATGGCGTCGGCCGCGGTGAAATGGCCAAACAGAAACGGCCCGCCTTTGCCGTATTTTTCGCGGCATTCGCGCCATAGCCCTTCGATGCGCGCCCGTTGCGCCTCACCTTCGGCGTCGAGCGGCTTGTGGCCTTTCGGCCGGCGCAAATTCATCGGCCAGCCATAGCGGACCTCGCGAAAGCCGGAATGCATCTCTGTCGCCGCCGAGCGGGCCAGCGCACGGGCGCCGATATCGGCCGGCCAGAGCTTTTTCCCGGGAAACAGCTCGGCGAGATATTCAAGGATGGCAAGGGTTTCCCAGACGATCCGGACCTCGCCATTCGGCAGCCGATGGTTCAGCACCGGCACCTGGCCGGTCGGCGATATCCTGGCCAGATTGGCCGCGGTCTCGGGCGTGCGCAGGCGCACAAGACCTTCCTCGAACGGGATCTCCAGATACTTCATCGCCAGCCACGGCCGCAGTGACCACGATGAAAAACACTTGTTGCCGATGAAGAGCGTGAATTCAGCCATTGTCCCTCCGGCCCTGTCTATTCGGGCGTTCTGGTGCACCCTATTCTGTCGGCTTCGCGGCCGGAAGCTATCCCAATCGACGGGCAGAACCCGGAACCTAAGCGATCCGCGACCGTTCTCCAGGCGAACGGTCCAGGAGATGCGAGATGGTGAACAAGGATCAGGTTGCCGGCGTTGCCAAGCAAGCCAAGGGCTCGGTCAAGCAGACCGCCGGCAAGGCCACCGGCAACAGGCGCACCGAGGCCGAAGGCGACGTCGACAAGGCGACCGGCAAGATGCAGAAGGCTTACGGCGACGTGAAGGACAAGGTGAAGAAGGCGCTTTGAGGGTGGCCCTTCGCAAACCAGGAAAAGGCGGCTCGGCCGCCTTTTTTGCGTCCTCTCCTGCCCGTCAGAAAGTCAGGCTTTTGCTGTATGCATTGGTGAAGGTGACCTCGCCATGATCTCCTGCGGCTTCGCCCAGCACCACATCCATGCTGTTTCCGGTCACCCGCGCCAAGGCAAAGCCGCCCATGAAGGCGGCCTTCGGCTTGAACAAATCGAGCCCGTCACGGTGGTAGATCATCGGCGTCGCGTGCTGGTGACCATGGAAGATGCCGACGACGTTGTAACCCTTCAGCACAGCCAGCAGCGCCTGCCTGTCAGCTTCGCTCCACCAGTGCGGCGGACCCTTGCCGCCTTCGTCGAAGGTCTTCTCGGCTGCGTCCCATCTTTCGATCGAAAAAGTATCCCAACCATAATGCTGGAACAGGATGACCGGGCGGCCGTCGCCGGCATAGGTTGCCAGGTCCTGCTTCAGCCATGGCAGGCTGCTGACGGCACCATGGCCGGTATCGCCGGCGAAACGGTGCGTCTGGACAAGATGCAGGCCGCCCCAATCCCATGAATAGCAATCGGTCCCGACATCATAGTCGGTCGCCGGCGCAGGCGGCTTGAAGAACACGCCGGGGCGGTGGTTGACCTCGACGTAGTCGCGCATTTCGCGGCGGTACCAGTCGACATGCGAGCGCGGGCCGTTCTGGTCGAGGTCGTGGTTGCCGAGGCCGACATAGACCGGCATGTGCACGCGGTCGGGGCCGACGCCTTGCTGGTAGCGCTGGCTGAACTGAAGCAGTTGCGTGCCCTCGCTGGGCTGGGTGATCTGGCCGCCGCCATCATCGGTGATGTCGCCGCCAACGACGAGGCCGAGCGGCGTGCCGATTTTGCCCGTCGAGCGCAGGGCGGTGGCAACACCATCGATTTCAGCCGGCCATTGCCTGTCGCCGACGCCGTTGAGTGCGGCGACGTTGCGCAGCAAGGCAGCGTCTGTCTTGCCCTCCTGCTCGCAGTGCGGGCTCAATCCGTTCGCCGTGCGGCAGGCATGGACATCGGCGATAAACAAGAAGGTGGCGTCGATCGGCGGGATGCGCTGGCCGGTCTGGCCGAAGGCCGGGTGCGAAACGGCGCCGGCCGCGGCAAGGCCCGCTGCCTGCATCAGGAACCTGCGCCGGGAAACCGGCCGGGCGGGAATGCGATGCATCATGCGCTAAAATTCAGCACGACGGGGACCGGCAGTCCAGTTGCTCGTAAAGTATGTCGACACGTTCTCCCAGGTCTGGCATTGCTTTCGGCATTCAACTTGCGCGGGCAAAGGAGGACGCCATGAAAGCTACATCCATCGGCATGACAATGGCGATTCTGGCGGTGACGAGCGCAGCGCATGGCGCCGGGTGCATCGACGCCAAATCGGCCAAGGCCGGCTTCATTCTCGAAAGGCCCGGCATCCACAGCGAATTTCGCCCGGCGGCGGGCGGAATGGTGGCGGTTGCCAACAAATACCAGTCGCAATCGCCGCAGTCGCAGTACCTGTTCGGCGGGCTGATCGAGGTGTTTCGCGACAGCAGCACGGGGCAGCTGGCGATGATCCCGTTTTCCGATCTCAGGAAGGTGTTCCCGCTGAAGGCGGGTGCCAAGAGCAAGATCGTGTTTGCCCGTCTTGCACCGAACAAGCCGCCGAAGGGCACCGAGACGCTGGAGATCAACGTCAAGGGCAAGGAGACGTTCAGCCTGGGTGATTGCAAATACTCCGTACTCGCGGTCAAGCAGACGATCAGGAGCGAGGCCGGCGAGACGCGGGACGAGTTCACCGCGCTTTACGCACCCGACCTGCAGGCAGTTGTGGCCAGGCGCTATGACGAGGGCACTAGCGCCGAAAGCGTGGTCGGCTACGAGCTGATCAAGCCGCTGCCGAATTAAGAGCTCGGCCTCCCGCCTCGGTCGCGATATGAGCGACTGCGGCCTCTGTCCTGCCAGCGTTAAAGCGCCCTGTGCAGTATCCTGCGACGTCGCCTCGTGACTCCCTGTTCCAATGCCATCAGGCAATCGCGCAGCACGCTTGCGTCCTGCGCGGTCTTGGCCATCGACATGGCGCCGGAATAGGTGGCGACAGCCAGCGACGCGAAGCGCTGCGGATCGATGCCCTGCTCCCGGCCCGCCTGCTGGTCGGCCCTGACCTTGTCGGCGATCGCCTGACGCCAGGTAGAAAAAATGCTGGCAAGGGCAATGCGGAAATCCGGATCGGCAAGCGACAGTTCATGCGCCAGGTTGTTGAGCGGGCAGCCGCGCACGAATCCCTGCCGCTCCAGCTCCGCCGCGATGGCCGCGAACACGGAGCGCACGCCCTCGCGCGCTGAGGGAGCCATCCGCACCGGCGCGATCCATGTCTCTTCTACGGCGGCGGCGACCCGCTCCTCGATCACTGCGAGCGCCAGCGCCTTCTTGGTTGGGAAATGGTGGTGCAGCGCGCCGCCGGTGACGCCCGCCGTCGCCATCAGGTCGCCCATGCTGGACGCATGATAGCCGCGTGCCTGAAACGCCTCCTCGGCGACATCGAGCACCTTTTTGCGCATGCCTTCGGGGTCGTTGGTGCGTTTTTGAGCACGCGAACTTGGGCGAGCGGATATCTCTGCTGACATCTTCACACGATAGCAGATTGACAAAACAGGACAACCGGTCTGTTTTGTAAAACAGCCGGTAGGGTTTGCTTGGGGTGACGCCGCCAACGCCCAGTGATCGATTCGGACGAGGCGCTACTTCTACTCTTTCATGAACCAATCAATATCCAGCGTGCCTCTTCGCCACTCCGTTGCGGTCACATCGGCACTTAAACTAACCACCGACGATTTCGCGTCTCTTGCGAGGCTCTTCAAATCGGCAAGAGCCATTTTTTCTTCGAGTGGCAAAAGGTGCCCGGCACTCCAGAACCTGACATTTTCGTCTGTATGCCTCAGGGTTCCCAACAGAAAAGATCGGCCACGATCAGGTCGGTTCCTGATCTCTCTTATTGCGCGGATTAAGCGGTCGTGAGCCGCATTCGATCCTTTGACATCCCCCATTTCAAGTAGTTGACGGTGCAATATGGCAGCCTCAACGTATTCTCTTTCGGGGTCCCTTGGCGCTTCTGGCTGCTTCACATCGAGCACTTTCTTGCGCATGCCTTCGGGGTGGTTGGTGCGTTTTTGAGGCCGCGACCTTGGGCGAGCGGATATCTCTGCTGACATCTTCACACGATAGCAGATTGACAAAACAGGACAACCGGTCTGTTTTGTAAAACAGGATGACTGTCCTGTTTTGGAGATCGCGCAATGAACCCGCCTTTGAACGCCCTACCTAATCCCGATCTGCTCGCCTCGCCCGTCGTCGAACTCAGGCAATACACGTTGAAACCCGGCCGGCGCGAGACGCTGATCGGCATCTTCGACAATCACCTGATCGAGGGCCAGGAAACCGCGGGGATGACCATCATCGGCCAGTTCCGCGATCTCGACCGGCCGGATATGTTCGTCTGGCTGCGCGGCTTCGACGGTATGGAAGCGCGGAAAAACGCTCTGACCGCCTTCTACGACGGGCCGGTCTGGGCTGCCTGGCGCGACGCCGCCAACGCCACGATGATCTCATCCGACGACGTGCTGCTGCTGAAGCCGGCCTGGCCGGGCGCGAACCTAGACCTCTCGGGATCGGAACGATTACCCCAGGCGGACCTCGAAAAACCGAGCGCAAGCAGCGATTTGCAGGCAATTGTTGTCATCAGGATTCATCATTTGCAACCGGGCCTGGAAGCCCGTTTCGCCAATGACTTCCAGACCGCGGCCCTTCCGGTGCTCGCCGCATTTGGCGCGTCGCCGCTCGCCGCCTTCGTTACCGAGCATGCCGAAAACAGCTTTCCGCGGTTGCCGGTGCGGGCCAGCGAAAACGTCTTCATCAGCATCACCGGTTTCGACAGCACCGAAGCGCATGCCCGCCATGAGGCAGCCTTGGCTGCCTTCCCGAGATGGCAGGAATTGGAGCAGGCCGCGCAGTGGGAATTCGCCAGGCCCGTGGAGGTTCTGCGCCTGGCGCCGACGGCGCGGTCGCTGCTCGGACAGCCAACGCCGGCGTGACCAATGCCGTTGAAAGCCACCTATGTGCACTGAACCCCCCTGTCTGGTTCACACCTGAAAATGCCTGGCATGGATCACCTGGTAACGCGTGGTCCATGCGGTTGCCTGCTCCAGGTCAAGGCAAACGCGCAGCAGCCGGTGATCCTCGTTCTTGCGGCCAATGAGCTGGATGCCAATCGGCAGGCCGTCTTTCGACTGGAAAAGCGGCAGGCTGGCGGCCGGTTGGCCGGTGACGTTGAAGATTTCTGTGAAAGGCGCAAAGCCGTAGGCTCGCCTCGCCCAAGCCTCGTAATCAAAGACAGCACCATCGCCATGGATGGCGCCAAGCCGGGGCGTAAGCTCGGCCGTCGTCGGTGTCATGATCAGGTCGAACCCATCGAACGCCATCGCCATCGCCAGCGAAGCGCTGTGCACATGGTCCTGCGCCCTGAAATAATCGGCGGCCGAGGATCGCCGAAAACAGTCGAGCGCGTGACGAGTCAGGCTTTCGATTTCGCCGGCCCCCGGCATCCGCCCGATCTCGTCGGCGCGATCGTCAACCAGCCGCGCGACTTCCGACATCCAGAAGATGCTCCAGTCCGCTTCGGCGCTGGCTTCCCGCGGGAAACGCGCCTCTGTGACCTCGTGCCCCCTGTCCTCGAGGAGGATCATGGCTTCCTGAAATTTTGCCCCGATCTCGGACGCGACGGGCGTGCCGTCCGGCCGGTGCGCCAGGCACGCGACGCGCAGACGCGCACCGGGCGAAGACAGCCAGTCCAGGTAGGACGGCACCGATTTGGACACGGAGTAAGGCGCTCCTTGTTCTGGACCGGCAGTCATGTCCAGCATGGCGGCGCTGTCGCGAACGGTGCGGGACAGGACGTTCTCGGCGTAGAGCCCGGCGCCGACCTGACCTCGACCAGGCCCGACAGGCGTGAGCCCACGCGACGGCTTCATGCCGAACACGCCGCAACAGGCAGCCGGCACCCGGATCGATCCGCCGATATCGGAACCGTGGGCGACCGGCACCATGCCGCTCGCCACCGCGGCAGCAGCTCCGCCGCTTGAGCCGCCCGCCGTCAGCGAAGGATTCCAGGGGTTCGAGGTGGGGCCGCGAAAGCTGGGTTCGGTGACGAAGTCGTTGGCAAATTCAGGCGTGTTTGTCTTGCCCAGCAAGATCAGACCGGCGGCCCGCCAGCGCCGGACGATCTCGCTGTCGGGCTTCGGCGCGGCATCCTTGAAGTAGAGCGACGAGTGCGTCGTCGGCCACTCCCGTACATTGACGCCGGTGTCCTTGACCAGAAAAGGAATGCCGGCGAGTGCCGCCTGCCGGTTGCAGCTTGCCGCAACGGAAAGCGCCCGGTCCGCATCGATCAGCGTCACGGCATTGAGGGCGGGATTGATGCTTTCGATCGCTTCGATAGCCGCCTCGACGACCTCGACGGCCGACAATTCGCCCGGGCGAACATGCCCGGCCAGGGCGACGGCGTCCAACGCCACGTATTCGGAAAGATCCATGACTGCTCTCAGCCCGGACTACCGGTCGCTTCGGCTGTCGGCTGGGGTCCAGCTTTGGTACCGAGCTTGAAATACCGGCCGATGGCTGCCGCGACCAATGCCGGATCCTCCCAGTGCGGGTTGTGTCCGCATCGCACCGCGCTCACGAAAGCGGCGCTAGGGATTTCTTCGAGGAGCCGCCGTTGGTGCGTTTCGTCGAAGAGCAGGTCGTGCGCGCCAGCAATGACAAGCGCCGGCAGGCGCAGCATGCGCGCCTTGTCGGTCAGATCGATGCGCCGAACCTGCTCCAGGATTGCGCGCCAGAGTGCCGCCGGCATGGCTGACGCCTCCTCCGCAGTCATGGTCAGGAATTCCGCTGGAACCTCGGCCTCGCAGGCATGCCAATAGTCATAGAACGGATCGGCCGGCGATATCGGGTCTCGAAGCGCCCGCACACCAATGGTCATCGGGTGATCCTCACCGATCTGCGGCCGTAGCGTTCCGGCCATCAGCACCAGGCCGCCGATCATCTCGGCGTAGCGTGCGGCTGCCTCGATCGCCACCATACTGCCCAGGGAATGCCCGACCAGAACCGGCCGCTCGAGCCGCAATCGCTCGATCAAACTCGCCACATCTTCCGCGAAATCCGCTGGGGCGAAGCCGCGTGTCCCGGCCGGCGAGGCGCCATGCCCGCGCAGGTCTGGAATGACAAGCCGGCGCCCGGCGAGATGCGGCGCCAGCAAGGAGAAGCTGCGGCTCGTGTCGGAGAAGCCGTGCACCAGCACCAGCGCGGGCTCCTGCCCGGCGATTTCGACGAAGGCCGTTTCAGTGCAGCCGGCACCGACCTTGCGCTTGCGGCCGCTCCAGCCCGCCTGATCGGCCGATATCACAGGCCGAGCTGCTGCTTGACTGCATCGAGCGCGGGCTTGCCATCGAATGTGGTGACACCGGCAAGCCAGGCGCCGAGCCTATCCGGATTCTCTTTGAGGGCCTTCAGGCCGGCTTCCTCCGGCTTCATACCGTCATTGATGAGATAGCCCATGCCGAGATTTTCGAAATCGATATCGAAGGCGAGGTTCTTCAGCAACTGCCCGACATTCGGGCATTGCTGCAGATAGCCCTTGCGCACCTGCGTCGTCACCGTCGCGGCGCCGAAGTTCGGGCCGTAGAACTTGTCGCCGCCGCTCAGATATTTGAAGTCGTACATCGTGTTCATTGGATGCGGCGCCCAGCCCTGGAAGACGATGAAGCGCTTTTCCTTGATCTCGTAGCCGACCTCGGAAAGCATGCCGGCTTCACTCGATTCGACGACCTGCCAGCCATCGAGGCCGAGCGACTTATCGGCGATGGCGTCCATCATCAGCTGGTTCGAGCCCGGCTCGATGCCGTACATCTTCCTGCCGAATTTGTCGGCGAACTTTTGCAGGTCGGCAAAATCCTTGACGCCGGCCTCCCAAACGTAAATCGGCACGGCAAAGGTGTATTTGGCGCCGACGAGATTGACGCGCACATCGTCTACCGAGCCGTCCTTCTTATAGGGCTCGTAGTAGGTGATCATCGCCGGATCCCAATAGCCAAGGAACACGTCCAAGTCATTGTTCTTCAATGATTCATAGATGACGTTGATGCCCAGAAGCGAGCTTGCCGGCTTGTAGCCGAGCGCATCGAGCAGGACGCTGGTGACGCCGGTGGTGAAGGCAAGGTCGTTCCATACAGGCTCGGCCATGCGCACGACCTCGCATTGCTCAGGTTCAGCCGCAAAGGCCGGCCGGATCGCCAGCAGGACGCAGAGCGAAGCGCCTATTCCAAGGCTACGAAGCATTTCGGTTCTCCTCATTTCACCAACGACGTTGACCATTCGGTTTTTAAATTGTCCCAACGGTCAATCATTGATCTCGGCGGACAAAAATGTCAACGTCGGTTTTCGATGCATGGATCCTGGCCCGTGAAACTCAAGCGTCTCAGCGACATACGCCGCAAGGAGCTGCGGCAAGCCGCCTTTGCCGTGCTTCAGCGCGAAGGCATAGCTGGCGCGACCATAGAAAAAGTGGCGGCACAGGCCGGTGCGTCGAAGGGCATCGTGCTGCACTATTTCAACAGCAAGCGGGAGCTGTTCGAGCATGCCATGCGCGAATCGAACCTGGTGCTGCGGCATGCGGTGGTCGAGCGGCTGAGACAGGCGCGCACGCCAATGCAACGGATAGAGGCCATCATCGAAGGCAATTTCGAGCCGCATCTCTTCCAGCCGTCCCTCTGCCACGCTTGGCTTTCGCTTTGCGCGGAGGTGCCGCGCGACGAAAAGCTTGCCCGCATCCAGAAGGTGATCCATGCGCGCATGCGCTCCAACCTGCTATCTGGCCTGCGCGGTCTGGCGCCGGCACGCGATGCTGACGAGATCGCTTTCGGCGTCACCGCCCTGATCGACGGGCTGTGGTTGCGGCTTGGCCTGCAGCCAGGCAGCGTCACGCGTGAACAGGCCATTCATCAGGTCAAGGATTTCGTCGCTACGCGGCTGGCTGTTCGGCGCGGTGCAGCCGCTGCCGAATAGACAGGCGCATCAGCCGAAAGTTCATATTGTAGGATAGGCCGGCGGCTTGACCACAATTGGCAACGGCGCTGTTCTGCTTATCAGACAAGACGGCAATGCGCGGGAGTGTTGGATGAGACTAGGCGGCAAACGGGCACTGGTCACCGGCGGCTCGGACGGGATCGGGCTGGCAATCGCCGAGGCTTTCTTGCGCGAAGGCGCGGACGTGCTGATCGTCGGCCGCGACGGCAAAAAACTCGACGCCGCCCGCAAGCAGCTCGGGGATAATGTCGACACGCTGTCGGCCGACCTGTCGGCCAGCGCCGGCATCGATGCCGTGGTCGAGCATGCCAGGCGCGGCCCACCTGTCGATATCCTCGTCAACAATGCCGGCGTAGCGTTCCTTGTGCCGTTCGAGACCGTCAGCGAGGACCAGTTCCAGCAGTCATTCGCGCTCAACGTCACGGCGGTATTCTTTCTCACCCAACGGCTGTTGCCGCATCTCGCGCCGGGTGCGGCTTCGGTGATCAACATCTCGTCCTATTTCGCGCACAAGATGATCCCGAAGCGGCCGTCCAGCCTCTATTCGCTGTCGAAGGGCGCGCTCAATTCGCTGACCAAGTCGCTCGCCTTCGAGCTCGGGCCGCGCGGCATAAGGGTCAACGCGATCGCGCCCGGCACGGTCGACACAGCGATGCGGCGCAGGTCGATCGAAAACCTGCCTGAGGCCGCGCAAGCCGAGCTCAAGGCCTATGTCGAGCGCAGCTATCCGCTCGGCCGCATCGGCCGGACCAGCGACCTTGCCGGCATCGCGGTCTATCTCGCCAGCGACGAAGCGGCATGGACCAGCGGCGGAATCTTCGCCGTGGATGGAGGATACACGGCGGGGTAAGGTTGTTGCGATCTCCCCCCTCGAGGGGGAGATGGCCGGCAGGCCAGAGGGGGTCGTCTCGCGTGGAACACCAGCCTGTTCCGTCCGCTATGGGAGTTGCGTCAAGACCTACCGCCCCCCCTCTGTCGCCTTCGGCGACATCTCCCCCTCAAGTGGGGAGATTGCCAGCACCTTCAACCGATTTGCATTCCCGTCACCCGCAATCTCCGCTTGAAGGCATTTGTGCAACGCGATACGCCGTTTGCAAATTGCAAACCGGAGAGACTTCGTGAGCGCGCCAGAGACCAGAACCGAAACCGACACGTTCGGTCCCATCGAGGTCGCCGCCGACCGCTATTGGGGCGCGCAGGCGCAGCGTTCGCTGGCCAATTTCAAGATCGGCTGGGAGAAACAGCCGGCCTCGATCGTGCGGGCGCTGGGCATCGTCAAGCGGGCGGCAGCGGAGGCCAATATGGAGCTGAAGCGGCTCGATCCGGCGATCGGCAAGGCCATTATCGAGGCCTCGCAGGAGGTCATCGACGGCAAGCTGAACGAGCATTTCCCGCTGGTCGTCTGGCAGACCGGCTCAGGCACCCAGTCCAACATGAACGCCAATGAGGTGATTTCCAACCGGGCGATCGAGCTTTTGGGCGGCGTCATGGGATCGAAGAAGCCGGTGCATCCCAACGACCACGTCAACATGAGCCAGTCGTCGAACGACACCTATCCGACGGCCATGCACATCGCCTGCGCCGAGCGCATCACTCACGACCTGCTGCCGGCGCTAAGACATTTGCATAAGGCACTCGAGGCCAAGACCAGGGCTTTCGCCCACATCGTCAAGATCGGCCGCACCCACACCCAGGACGCGACGCCGCTGACGCTTGGCCAGGAATTCTCCGGCTACGCGGCGCAGGTCGCCTCGTCGGTCAAGCGCATCGAAATGACCCTGCCCGGCCTGCAGGAGCTGGCGCAGGGCGGCACCGCGGTCGGCACCGGCCTCAATGCGCCGGTCGGTTTTGCCGAAAAGGTGGCGGCGCGCATCGCCGCGATCACCGGCATCGATTTCGTCACCGCGCCGAACAAGTTCGAGGCGCTGGCCGCGCATGATTCCATGGTCTTCTCGCACGGCGCCATCAATGCCTGCGCGGCGGCGCTGTTCAAGATCGCCAACGACATCCGCCTGCTCGGCTCCGGCCCGCGTTCGGGCCTCGGCGAATTGTCGCTGCCGGAAAACGAACCGGGCTCCTCGATCATGCCGGGCAAGGTCAATCCGACCCAATGCGAGGCGATGACGCAGGTTTGCGTGCAGGTGTTCGGCAACAATGCGGCGATCAGCTTCGCCGGCAGCCAGGGCCATTTCGAGCTCAACGTATACAATCCGCTGATGGCCTATTGTTTCCTGCAATCGGTACAGCTGCTGGCCGACGCTTCCGTGTCGTTCACCGACAATTGCGTCGTCGGCATCGAGGCCCGCGAAGACAACATCAAGGCAGCACTCGACCGTTCGCTGATGCTGGTGACGGCGCTTGCGCCGACGATCGGCTACGACAACGCCGCCAAGATCGCCAAGGCGGCGCACAAGAACGGCACCACGCTGCGCCAGGAAGCGCTGGCCACCGGGCTGGTCAGCGAAGCCGATTATGAGCGGCTGGTGCGGCCGGAGGACATGACGCATCCAGGCTAGGGCGTTGATATGCCTGGATCTCAACACCCATGTTGATCGCGAAAACGTTACCTTGGTGAACAATCCGTAACCAATCTGGCATCTTTGGTGAACAGTCGGCCTGCGCTAACTAGACGGGTATCCCAAGCCGTTTGGCCAAATCCTTCTGGAGAGTTACGCATGTCCACCAACACGTCCGCCAATACTTCGTTTGCCGGTTCCGGCACCGCCGCCGGCGCCTCGGGCACGATCCTGCTCGGCCGCATCCTGCTTTCGGTCATCTTCCTGCTTTCGGGTTTCGGCAAGCTGACGGCGATTGCCGGCACCGCCGGCTATTTCGGCAGCCTTGGCCTGCCGCTGCCGATGGTGACCGCCATTGTCGTCGGCCTTATCGAACTGCTTGGCGGCCTGGCCATCCTCGTCGGCTTCCAGACCCGGATCGTCGGCTGGGTAATGGCGATTTTCACCGTCGCCACCGCCCTGGTCGCCCACACCGGCTGGGCCGATCAGATGCAGATGATCAATTTCATGAAGAACCTCGGCATTGCCGGCGGCTTCCTCGTGCTCGCCTCCTCGGGCCCAGGCGCGTATTCGATCGACGCCAAGCGCGGCTGAAGCAGTCCAGCATTTCCTGAACAAAAGGGGCGCGGAATTTTCCGCGCCCCTTTTTCGTTGTCGTTTGTGCCTGTCGGTCCGCTGACCGGAATTCTGCTAGGATCGGGCTCTTGGCCACCCGGCCGACAACGGAGGTTACCATGCCCCGCAATGCGCTGCTTTTGCTTTCCCGACTGCTGTTCGCCGCACTGTTCGTGCCGTCCGGCTTCCACGCGCTGACCGACATTGCCGGCACGACCGGCTATTTCGCCGGCCTTGGCCTGCCGCTGCCGACGCTGGCTGCCTGGGGCACCGGGCTGTTCGAACTGATCGCCGGGCTGCTCATCCTCGTCGGCTTCAAGACGCCGATCGTGGCGCTGCTGCTCGCCGCCTTTTGCGTCGCGACAGCGTTCATCGGCCACTATGGCCAGGGCGGCGGCGATCCGACGCTGACCTTCATGCATTCGCAGATGCTGATGAAGGACATCGCGATATCAGGCGGTTTTCTGGCGCTGGCGATGGCTGGCGCGGGTGCATGGTCGGCCGACGGCCGGATGGCTGCGGTGGGATCCAGAGGAATTGCTTCAGTCTAGATCCAGCTTTCTCGACCGTCCAATTGTCGAAGTCGGCGCTGCCCCTCATCGCCCTGCCGGGCACTTCTCCCCGTATAGTGACGGGGAGAAGGAAGCTGGCCGAGATCTCGGCACCGTTACTGCAACGCTGGAGGTGAGCGAAATCCTTTGCGAAGGTGCCCTTCTCCCCGTCACTATACGGGGAGAAGATGCCGGCAGGCAGATGAGGGGCGGCGCAGACCTGAAGCGATTGCCTGGCTGAGACACTACTTCACCGACATGCTAGGCCCGCCCTCGACCGCCAGCACCAGCCGGCGATTGGTGACCCTTGCCAGTTGTGCCAGCCGGCCGGCGGGCCGCTCGCCGTAAAGATCGGCCAGTGCTGCCGGCAGCACCAGCGCCAGCACGCCATTGCCGCGGTTTTCCCATTTCAGCCGCGGCATGACGCCGGGCATTGCCGCCGTCAGGAGATAGACGACGCGCAGCAGCGCCGCCAGCACACGGGCCCGTTCGAGATAGCGCGGTGTCGCCAGTCCGCGGATTTCCGGAGCGGCTTCATTGAACACGCCCTCGTGGCGAAACAGGCTGACAAGCGCCAGGAAGGCGCGGCCGGGATGATCGACGCCGATGAAGGAGGCGTGGGCGATGATGTTGAGCGATTGCTTGCCGCGATATTCGGGATGGGCACGCCAGCCGATATCGGCGAGCAGGCAGGCGGCGTGGCGGTAGCGCGCCTCATCCCTGGTCTCGTCGATGCCGAAGGCGGCGAACGCCTTGCCGGTCCACTCGACAAGCTCATGCGCGTGGTCGACCGAGCGCGAGCGCAGGCGGGCAAGCTCTTCCGCCGCCGAGATCAGCGGATCGGCTTTCTGCTCGGCCTTGTCGAGCAGCGAATAGAGAAAGCCCTCGCGCACGCCCAGCGCCGACACGATGATCTTCGACGGCTGCATCGCCGCCATGATCTCCTGCAGCACGATGGCGCCATAGGGCAGCAGCGACCGGCGGTTCTTGGAGATGCCCTCGATGCCTTTGATCTTGTCGATCTCGGCCTTAGCAACCTGCCGGAGGAAGTTCGCGGCGCTTTCGATGCCGATCTCGTAATGGTGCATGACGCCTAGCGGGTAGTTGGTCATTTCCATGTGTAGCCGGGCGAGATTTCGCCAGGTGCCGCCGACCGTGTAGAACGCCCTGCCCTGCCCGCCCTTCAGCAATTTCGCCCGCGCCAGTTGCTCGCGCGTGATCCTTGCCGCCTGGGTCAGGGAGTTCTTCGCCATGTCCTGCAGGCGCAAGCCGCCCAATGGCAGCGTGATGCCGTCACCGATCGTCTCACCGTCGATGTCGATCAGTTCGAGGCTGCCGCCGCCAAGGTCGCCGGCGATGCCGTTGGCCGGGTGGAAACCGGAGATGACGCCGAGCGCCGAATAATGGGCTTCCTCGCGGCCGCTCAGCACCTGGATCTCGGTCTTGAGCACATCCTCGGCGCGGTGGATGAAGTCGGGGCCGTTGACCGCCTCGCGAGCGGCGGCGGTCGCCAGCACATACATGCGCTCGGCGCCGGCCTGGTCGGAGAGCGCGCGGAAGCGGCGAAACTCTTCCATCGAGCGCGTCACCGCCTCGGGATCGAGCTTTCCGGTCGAAACGATGCCGCGGCCGAGGCCGGCCAGCATCTTTTCGTTGAACAGCAAGGTCGGCGAACGCGCCAGCCCCTCATAGATGACAAGACGGATCGAGTTCGATCCGATATCGATGATGGACAGCGGTCGGCGGTCCTGAAGCCGGCCCTGGGACGCTGAAATCATCAGCCCGTCGCTGCGTTCTGTTTCTTGCGGCGCTTGAACTGCGCGATGCGCTTGGGCGCATGCGACTTCAACGCATCGCCCCGTCCGGACAGGCTCGGATTGGTCATGAAATATTCCTGCGCGTTGAACGGTTCCTCGCCCTCCTCCAGCACAACGCGCCGGGAGGTTCCGTCAGCCAATACGTCGAAACTTTGCTGGTTGTCCATGATGTTGCCGAGCATGATCTGGCCGAGCACCTGCTCATGCACAGTTGGATTGGTGATCGGCACCATGGTCTCGACGCGGCGGTCGAGATTGCGCGGCATCAGATCGGCCGAGGAGATATAGACGATCGCCCCGTCCGAGGGCAGGCCGTGGCCGTTGCCGAAGCAATAGATGCGGCTGTGCTCGAGGAAACGGCCGACGATCGACTTCACCCTAATGTTCTCCGATAGGCCGGGCACCTGCGGTCTCAGGCAGCAGATGCCGCGCACGACGAGATCGATCTCGACGCCGGCGCGGCTGGCATCGTAGAGCGCATCGATGACGATCGGGTCGACCAAGGCGTTCATCTTCATCCAGATGCGGGCCGGCCTGCCCTCCAGCGCGTGGCTGATCTCATCCGAAATGTGCTGGAGGATGCGGTCGCGCAGCGTAAACGGCGAGATGGCCAGCCGCATCTGCTCGGCCGGCTCGGCATAGCCGGTGATGAAGTTGAACAGCTGGGCGACATCGCGCGCGATCGTCGGATCGGTGGTGAAGAAGGACAGGTCGGTGTAGATGCGTGCCGTGACCGGGTGGTAGTTGCCGGTGCCCAGATGCACGTAATTGCGCAGCCTGCCATCCTCGCGGCGCACCACCAGCGACATCTTCGCATGGGTCTTCAGTTCGAGAAAGCCGAAGACGACCTGGACGCCGGCGCGCTCGAGGTCGCGGGCCCAGCGGATGTTGGCTTCCTCGTCGAAACGCGCCTTGAGCTCGACTAGCGCCGTCACCGACTTGCCGGCCTCGGCGGCGTCGACCAAAGCGCGTACGATCGGGCTGTCGTTGGAGGTGCGATAGAGCGTCTGCTTGATCGCCACCACTTCCGGATCGGCCATTGCCTGGCGCAGGAACTGCACCACGACGTCGAAGGATTCGTAGGGGTGGTGGACGATGATGTCCTTCTCGCGGATCGCGGCAAAACAATCGCCGCCATGCTCGCGGATGCGCTCGGGGAAGCGCGGATTGTAGGGCGTGAACTTCAGATCGTCGCGGGCGACGGCGACGATCTCCGAGATCTGGCTGAGCGCCAGCGGACCGGTGAGCACGCTGATCCGGCTTGCCGAAACGCCAAGCTCGCCGGCGACGAAGTCGCGCAATTCGGGCGGCATCAGCCGGTCGAACTCGATCCGGATGACCGAGCCGCGGCGTCGCCGCTTCAGCGCCGTCTCGAACAGCCGCACCAGATCCTCTGATTCTTCCTCGACCTCGATATCGCTGTCGCGGATGATGCGGAATGTGCCGGAGCCCTTGACCTCATAGCCGGGGAACAGCTTGCCGATATAGAGACTGACCGCCTCTTCGAGTGGAATGAAGCGGACATGATGCTTGCGATCCGGCAAACGGATGAAGCGCCTCAGCGCCACCGGCAGGCGCAGAAGCGCGCTCATTTCCTCGCCGTTCTTGCGATGGCGCAATTGCAGCGCCATCGAGAAACCGAGATTGGGAATGAACGGAAACGGATGCGCCGGGTCGATCGACAGCGGCGTCAGGACCGGAAATACCTGCTCCTGGAAATGGTCCTCGAGCCAGGTCTTCTCGTCCTTGGTCAGCGCATCGCGGGTGATGCTTTCGATGCCTTGTTTGTCGAGCAGCAGCATCAGCGCCGAAAGGCTGTTCTGCTGGTCCTCCTGCAGGCGCTCGACCTCGCGCAGCAATTGTTCGAGCTGCTGCTCGGGAGTGCGCCCATCCGGGCTCTTCAGCACGATGCCTTCGCGCACCTGGCCGGCAAGACCGGCGACGCGGACCATGAAGAACTCGTCGAGGTTGGCGGCCGATATCGACAGGAAGCGAACACGCTCGAGCAGCGGATGGTTGGCGTTCAGCGACTCTTCGAGCACGCGCCGGTTGAATTGCAGCCAGGAAAACTCGCGGTTGACGAAGCGGTCGGGATTGCCGCCTTCGCGGCTCGCCGCCTCGACGGTGATGAATTCGTTCTGCACCGGCTTCAGTTCGTTCATGGTTTCCGCTCTTCCCACACCGTTCGACGACCATAGCCTTAACCGGCTTAACTTATCCTCTGACAGGCTTTTGCGACAGTTTCATTTCATCGATCTTGCAAAGAGACGGGTTATGATCCAGATGCAATCGACAAGATCAGGAGACGACGATGGCAGGCGGTTCCATTCCCCATTTCCAGAACGATGCGGGCTATCCGGCAATCGACATCGGCGTCAAGGAATTCATGTGCACCGGCGCCAATCCGCCTTTCGACCATCCGCATGTATTTCTCGACATGGGCGACGACAATGAAAAGGTCTGCCCCTATTGCTCGACGCTCTATCGCTATTCGCCGAAACTGAAGGCATTGGAAACGCAGCCGCCGGGCTGCCTCTATATCGACCAGGCCGCCTGATTCTTCCGCGACAAGCCTGATGCAGGAAACGCAGTCCCGGCAGGTGGTCATCGCCGGGGCGGGCGTCGCCGGGCTGACCGCGGCACTGGCCTTCGCCGAGCGCGGCTATCGGGTAAAACTGTTCGAACAGGCGCAGCACCTCGAGGCTGCCGGCGCCGGTATCCAGCTTTCGCCCAACGCGACGCGCATCCTACGGCAGCTCGGCGTACTCGATCGGCTGCTGCCGACGTCGGTGCGCCCGGAGGCGGTCGTGCTCAAGGATGCCGCCACGCTGCGCAAGCTGGCGCGCGTACCGCTTGGCCAGGCGGCCGAAACGCGCTGGGGAGCGCCCTATCTCGTTGCCCACCGCGCGGATCTGCAGTCAGCGCTGATGCAGCGGATAGCCGAGCGGCCCGAGATCGAGCTTGTCACCGGTGCCCGCGTCGGCGGCGTCGCAACCGGACCGAATGGCATCACCGCAACAGTCGAGATTGCCGGCACGACCATCGAAACCGAAGCATCGTTGCTGGTCGGAGCCGATGGCGTCTGGTCGTCGGTGCGAGAAAAACTGGCCCGCAAGGCGGCCGAATTCGGCAGAAGCCGATTCTCGGGCGAGCTTGCCTGGCGCGCCACGGTGGCCGCGGACAGCCTTGCCGGACAAGCCTTCAGGGCGATCGGTGCGCCCGATTGCGTTACCGCATTCCTCCATCCAGGCTTCCATATGGTCGCCTATCCGGTCAGCCGTGGCACTGTCTTCAACCTCGCGGCCTTCACCAAGGGCAAGCGCATCGCCGAGGGCTGGTCAGGGCATGCCGACCCCGCCATCCTCGCCAGCGCCATGCGTGGCGCCGCGCCGGCGCTGGTCCGCCTGGCGAACGAGGCCGCGCCGTGGACGGCATGGCCGATCCACATAGTCGAGCAGCGGCGGTGGACGACGCCGGAAGGCATCGCGCTGACCGGCGATGCGGCGCACGCGATGACGCCGTTTGCCGCACAGGGCGCGGCGATGGCGATCGAAGACGCGGTAACCCTTGCCGGTTTCGTTGCCACCTCGCCCGCCGATCTCAGCAGCGCGCTTGTCGCCTGGGAACAGGCGCGGCGGCCGCGCGTCGCCCAGGTCGCCCGTCGCGGCGCCGTCAATCGCGTCGCCTGGCATGCGGCCGGGCCGGTGGCGATGGCCCGCAACCTGTTCCTGGCGATGCGCTCACCCGAAAAGCTCGCCGCCGATCTCGACTGGCTCTACGGCTGGCGGGCGTAGGACGTTCGGCGGTCCTAAGTCATCGGCGCCTTGTCAATTGTAAAGCCGCATCGACAGGCCGAGCGATGCCGGCAGCGGGTTCCACCAGCCGGTGCGCAGCCCGGCGATGCGCAGTGCCGCCGCCGCCCAGGTGTTGCAGCCGACCAGCGCGTTGAAACGGCCATTGCCTTCGAAGAAACGATCGAAACGGGAATACGCCGCATTCTCGATCGGCATGGCCCCGTTCGGTCCCTGCCGGAAGCTTCCCGCAATGTAATCGAGCAGCGCCGTAAACCGCTCCTCGCCGATGTCGAAGCCGGCGACGTCGGGATGCGGCTCGGCGATTTCGCCTGAAATGTCGACGTGCATCACCGAGGCATCGACGGTCAGCGCCTTCATCACCGGCACTGCCTTCAGTTCCGACCAGGTCGGCGTCTCGAGATAGAAGGCGCGGCCGCCCCAGCCGAAGACGATGTAGCGGACCTCCGTCATGTCGGCGGGAATGCCGGCATCGACCAGGAAATGGAAGCGCCGGCGCACAACGTCGTCGACCGGGATGGCGATGTCGGTGTGGATCGGATTTTGCAGCACCAGGATACGGCGGCTTGTGCCGATCGGATCGGCAACGGCCGCCGGCCAGAGCGGGCGCGGCAGCAGCGTGCCCAGCGCCACTGCAAGGACTGCTGCAACGACCAGCAGGCCAAGAAAACGGGCAAGCTTCTTCATGGGAAAGGCATAGAACAAGCAATGCTCAAGGTGAAGCCTCTCCGAAAGTTGCGCCGCTGACTTAGAGCTTGAGCATATCCTCCCCGGGAGGATATGCTCAAGCATGTCAGATCACCTCCACGCCTCGCATCCTTCCATCATAAAGCGCCTGAAGCGCGCGCAGGGCCACCTTGCGGCGGTGTTGGCGATGATCGAGGCGCATCGCCCTTGCGTTGACCTGGCGCAGCAGCTTCATGCCGTCGAAAGGGCCATCGGCAGCGCCAAGCGCGAGCTGATCAACGATCACATCGAGCATTGCCTGACCGACAGCGTCGAAACCGGCGGCAACTCGCTGGCGGAACTCAAGCAGCTGGCGAAGTATCTATGAATGCCATCGTAGCCCGCATTCTGGACTGGCTCGGGTTCGGCTCGCACGCCGCACATCATCACGGCGATCACGGTCCGCACGGTCACAGCCATGGCGTCATCGACGCGACAATTGCCACCACCGACCGGGGCATCTGGGCAATCAAATGGTCGTTCGTGATCCTGGCCATCACCGCGGCATTGCAGATGGTCGTGGTTGCGTTGTCGGGGAGCGTGGCATTGCTGGCCGACACGATCCATAACATCGGCGACGCGACCACGGCGATCCCGCTCTGGATTGCGTTCGTTCTGGCGCGGCGCAAGCCGTCGCGGATCTTCACGTATGGCTTGGGCCGGGTCGAGGATCTGGCCGGCATCATCATCGTGCTCATCATCCTGTTCAGCGCTGTAGTCGCTGCCTACCAAGCCGTCGACAGGCTGATCAATCCACAAGCGGTGACACACCTGGGCTGGCTGACTGCGGCGGGCATTGTCGGCTTCCTCGGCAACGAGGCGGTTGCCGTGTTCCGTATCCGCGTCGGCCGCGAAATCAACAGCGCGGCACTGATTGCCGACGGCTACCACGCCCGCACAGATGGACTTACCAGCCTTGCCGTGGTCATCGGAGCCATCGGCGTCTGGTTTGGCTTTTCCTTGGCCGATCCGATCGTCGGCCTGCTGATCACGATTGCGATCTTCGGTATCGTCTGGCAATCGGCCCGCTCGGTGCTGACCCGCATGCTGGATGGAATCGAACCCGGTGTGATAGACGAAATCCGACATGCCGCCGAGCATGTTCCGGGCGCGCGCATTGTCGATGCCAAGGCGCGCTGGATCGGTCATAGATTGCACGCCGACATCGCAATTGCCGCGGACGAAACCCTGCCGCTGTCGGCGGCCAACAAGATCGCCGCAGCGCTGAAGGACGAACTATCCCAGCATATGCCCGCCCTGGCTGAGGCGAATGTGCGGTTTTCAACGGAACGTGGAGAGAACGGCCATCCTCACGAGCACACGCATGACCACGGCCACATGCACTGACGCTCGCCGATTTTCTGCTAGTCTCGCCCGATGTTCCAGACGCTCGTCGAATTTCAGCGCACGATCTATCTGACGCTCGGCGAACAGATCAAGCTGCTTGCGGCCGGAGGCAATTGGCTGGCGTTCATGGCCTTCCTGCCGATGGGCGTCCTGTTCGGGGCTGCCCATGCGCTGACGCCGGGGCACAGCAAGGCCGTCCTGGCGACTTATCTTGCCGGTTCGGATGCGAAGGTCTCGCGTGGTCTGCTCGTATCTATCACGCTATCGTTCACGCATGTGACGATTGCCGTTCTGATTGCGGCTCTCTCGCTGCCACTGGTCTCAATAGCATTGGGCAGCGTCGGCCGCGCTCCGCTTCTGGAGCACACCAGTCGCGGGCTGCTCGGCCTCATTGGCATCTGGATGCTCTGGCGCGCTTTGAGCCACAGCCATCACCACAGGCACGAGGGCGAGGCTGTCGGCGTCATGGCAGGCCTGATCCCATGTCCGCTTACGCTTTTCGCGATGACTTTCGCGATGTCCAGGGGTGTTCCGGCAGCGGGCGTCCTGTTTGCCATCACAATGATGGTCGGCGTGGCGCTGACGCTGTCCTGCGTCGCCGTGTTGTCGATCGTGTTTCGGGAACGGCTTGTACAGTTTTTCGCGCGCCAGCCACGCCTGTTCGAAACCATCTCCCGGGCCATCGAGGGCGCCGCCGGTCTCGCCCTTGCCGGCGTCGCTGTCTGGCAGATCACCTCAGCTTGAGAGAAAATTTGGCCCCAGCCACTGCATGGCGTCCGGGCCGGTGCACCGGCTGGAACGAGCCTAGGCGACGCCGGTCATGTCACATCGATCACGACCATCAGCCCGCCGCCGCCCTTTTCCTCGACATTGTTGTTCGTGGTGTGATGCGGGATGTGGCAATGGATCAGCCATTTGCCCGGACGCTGCGCCTTCCAGATTACGTCGTAGCGCTGACCCGGCCCGACGTTGATCGTATCGGCAAGGAAACGACCCGAAGCGGGGACCGTCTCGCCGTCGCGGGCAACGACCTCGAACGGTCCGCCATGGATATGCATCGGATGGATGAAGCCGTTGTTGGTGCCGATGAACCGCACCTTGAGCGTCTCGCCGACCTTCATCGGGATCGTCTCGGTCGAGGGATAGGCCTTGCCGTTGATGGTGAAGAAATTCGGCATGCCGCCATCCATCGGCATCGACGGGTAGGTCAGCCCTTCCCGCACCAGCCATTCCTGAAGCTCGATGACGTAATCATGGTCGGCCGCGACCTCGTCGGCGGGATTGGCGGGATCGATGATCAGCGCACCGTAGAGGCCGAGCGCCTGGGTCCGGTCCGGCTTGGCATGGGGGTGATAGAAATAGGTTCCGTGCTGGGTCGCGGTGAATTCGTATGAATAGGATTGCCCGGGCTCGATCGGCGGCTGCGTGATCTCGGCCGGCCCATCCATCTGGTTCGGCAGGATCAAGCCATGCCAATGCACCGTCGTTTCCTCAGGCAGGCCGTTGGTGACGTTGATCCTGACCCGATCGCCCTGGCGAATATGAATTCGCGGACCGGGAATCTGGCCGTTATAGGCATAGGCGTCGACCGCGACGTCCGGCAGGATCTGCCAGCGGACCACTGAAGGCCTGAGCTCGAACACCTTGATGCCGTTCTCCATCCGAAACGGCAGTTCCTGGTCGCCCCTTGCCGTCAGGCCATAAGAGGCGGCCACGAGGCGTGGATCGGTAGCCGCCATGTCGCGCATTGTATCGGCTGGCGTGTCGCGATCCATGATCATGCCTCGCGGCATGATCACCCCGCCGACGTCGCGTGCCGACAGCGTCAGGTTCAGCCAGTTCGCCGGCGCGACCATGCCGATGGCGAGCGCCAGCAGGGAGACGGCACCCAGGGCAGCGACCTGCGGCGTCGTGGCATCCGTCTCCATGTGATGGCCGCCGCCTTTGCCTTTGTGGGAAACCATATCGTGGTGCTGCCCGCGATGGCCGCTGGCGTCGGCCTGCTGCATTTGTATCTGCGCATGTTGCCTCGTGGCAGGCTGCTCCCGGACATCGATGCCGGCTGCCTGCGCACGCTGCGTCATCAGCCCATGCTTCAGCCCCCGGGCGACCAGCCAGACATTGGCCGGATAGGCAAGCGCAAAACCGGCGATGACGCCGATCGACATCACGCCCCAGAACAGCAGCTCCGTCGGTTCCATCGCGCGCATGTCGCGGCCCATCATCAGGAAGCTCATGACCGGCGCCATGCCGGCCATCATGAAGTTCATGGAGATGAACTCGGGCAGGAAGCTCTTGCGTACGTTTTCCCAATAGGTGCCGCCCATCATCGATTTCATGAACAGCGACTGGAAGATGAACAGGCCGAAGGCAAAGCCGGCGAGATATTCGACGATCAGGTCGATCCACATCGGCAGGCCGAGCGCCGCCGTGACGGCGGCGGCAAGAATGATGCCGGTGGCATCGCCGGCGACGCAGTGGATGGTGGAGCCGACGCCCTGCTTCCAGAGCGGCCGGGTGAAGAGTTCATGATCGCCCGGCCGGGGCTCCTTGTCGGCGAGCACGTAGAGCAGCAAGCCGAGCGGACCCATATAGAGGGTGACCAGGATGAAGCCCCATTTCATCACCACCGGCTCGGGATTGTTGCGATATTGGTCGAAGCCGACGTAAAGCGTCGAAGCCAGCGCCAGCGCGAACCAGACGACGAGGAAATAATCGATCGGTTGGATGAGCATCAGGATGAACCCGTGACCTGCCGCCGCACGCGCCCACGCGGCTCGTTATACAACTCCCAATGGCAATGAACGCAGCCGGCGCGCTTATGATCCGTGCCGGCGCTAGTTACCAGGTTGCAACGTGACCACTCGAACGGCCTGAAGCACGCTTGCTATCTTCTCGCGTAGCGCACGGTCAGCGCTCGCCGAATACGCGCGAAGCCAGCAAGACAGAGAGGCGTGATCCGCCGGTCTTGTCCCGAACCGGAGTAAGGATCAGTGCAGGATCTGCGACAGGAACAGCTTCGTGCGCTCATGGCGCGGGTGGTCGAAGAACTCGGCCGGCGTGTTCTGCTCGACGATCTGACCCTGATCCATGAAGATCACCCGATTGGCGACTTTGCGCGCAAAGCCCATTTCGTGGGTGACGCAGAGCATGGTCATGCCTTCCTCGGCCAGCCCGACCATCGTCTCCAGCACTTCCTTGATCATTTCCGGATCGAGAGCCGAGGTCGGCTCATCGAACAGCATGATGCGCGGGTTCATGCACAGCGAGCGGGCGATCGCCACGCGCTGTTGCTGCCCGCCGGAAAGCTGGCCGGGATATTTGTTGGCCTGTTCCGGGATCTTGACGCGCTTGAGGAAATGCATGGCGATTTCCTCGGCCTGTTTCCGCGGCATCTTGCGCACCCAGATCGGCGCCAGCGTGCAATTTTCCAGAATGGTCAGATGCGGGAACAGGTTGAAGTGCTGGAACACCATGCCGACCTCGCGACGCACCTCGTCGATCTTCTTCAGATCGTTGGTCAGTTCCTTGCCGTCGACTATGATCTTGCCCTTCTGGTGTTCCTCCAGCCGGTTGATGCAGCGGATCATCGTCGATTTGCCGGAGCCCGACGGGCCGCAGATGACGATCCGCTCGCCGCGCATCACCTTTAGATTGATGTCCTTCAGCACATGGAATTCGCCGTACCATTTGTGCATGGCGATGATGTCGATGGCGACATCGGTGGTGGAAATGTGCATCTTGGCGGCATTGACCTTGATCTCTTCCGCGCTGACGGCGTTTTCTATGGCCATGACAAGGTCCCCTTTTTAGCGTTTGTGGCCGGTGTCGAGACGGCGTTCCGTGTACATTGAATAGCGCGACATGCCGAAGCAGAACAGCCAGAAGATGAACGCCGCGAACACCAGGCCGGATCTGGCCGTCTGTGGCGTCGCCCAATTGGCGTCGGAGAAGTTCTGCTTGACGATGCCGAGGAGGTCGAACATCGAGATGACGATGACCAGGCTGGTGTCCTTGAACATGCCGATGAAGGTGTTGACGATGCCGGGAATGACCAGCTTCAGCGCCTGCGGCATGACGACCAGGCCCATCTTCTGCCAGTAGCTGAGACCGAGCGAATCGGCGCCCTCATACTGGCCTTTGGGGATCGCCTGCAGGCCGCCGCGCACCACTTCGGCCATGTAGGCGGCGGCAAACAGCGACACGCCGATCAGCGCGCGCAGGAACTTGTCGAAGCTGACGCCGGCCGGCAGGAACAGCGGCAGCATCACGCTGGCAAAGAACAGCACCGTAATCAGCGGGATGCCGCGTACCGTCTCGATGAAGATCACGCACAGCAGCTTGACGATCGGCATGTTCGAGCGCCGGCCGAGCGCCAGCACGATGCCGATCGGCAGCGACACGGCAATGCCGACGAACGACAGGCTGAGCGTCACCAGCAGTCCACCCCAACGCGACGTCTCGACATGCGGCAGGCCGAACATGCCGCCGACCAGCAGAACGAAGGCGGCGACCGGCAGTACAAAAAAGAGAAGAATGGCATTCAGCCCCTTGCGCGGCACGCGCGGAATGAGCAACGGCACCAGCAGTGCCACGAACAGGATGGCCACCACGATCGGCCGCCAACGCTCCTCGATAGGATAGGTGCCGAACATGAACTGGCCGAACTTGGCGTTGACGAATGCCCAGCAAGCACCGGTCCAGCCATCCGGCTGGATGCCGCCTTGCGCCACGGTGGCGCAGACCGAGCGGTCCGGTCCGGTCCACTGGGCGTTGATGAAGGCCCAATTGATGATTTGGGGCAGGATCACAGCGACCAGCGCGATGCCAACGATGGTGAGAATGGTGTCGCCCGTGGTGGCAATCAGGTTCTTGCGGATCCAGGCGGTGAGGCCACGCTCGCTCGACGGCGCCGGTTGGGCCAGCGCCATCTCCGTCCGCACCCAGGACATGTCGTGTTCCTGCATGGCTCTACCTCTCCACCAGCGCCATCCTGGCATTGACGACGTTCATGATCGCCGACGTGATCAGGCTGAGCGCGAGATAGACAGCCATCATGATCACCACGCCTTCAACCGCCTGCCCGGTCTGGTTCAAGACAGTGCCGGCAGTCGCCGTCAGGTCCGGATAGCCGATGGCGATGGCGAGTGAAGAGTTCTTGGTCAAGTTCAGATACTGGCTGGTCAGCGGCGGAATAACGATGCGCATCGCCTGCGGCACGACGACAAGCCTGAGGATCGATCCCGAGCGCAGCCCGAGTGCCGCGGCCGCCTCGGTCTGGCCCGTGCTGACGCCCCTGATGCCGGCGCGCACGATCTCGGCGATGAAGGCGGCCGTATAGCAGGACAACGCCAGATAGAGTGACAGGAACTCTGGTCTGACCTGAAAGCCACCGACCAGGTTGAAAGTCGATTGTTTCGGGAATTCGAAGGTCAGAGGAAAGCCGCTCAGCGCGTAGGCCAGCAGCGGCAGGCCGACGATCAACGCTATGGATGTCCACAGCACCGGGAACGGCTGACCCGTCGCCATCTGCCGCTGCCGCGCCTTGCGGGCGACGAACCAGGCCATGGCAAGGGCGAGGAGCAGGGCGACCAGGATCAGCCAGGAGCCCTCGCCCCAGACAGCGCGCGGAAAATAGAAGCCGCGCTGGTTGAGAAAGGAGCCGAACGGCAAATTAATGCTCTCGCGCGGCGGCGGCAGCACGGCGAGCACGCCGGAATACCAGAAGAAGATGACCAGCAGCGGCGGGATGTTGCGGAAGACCTCGACATAGACCGTGCAGATCTTCCTGATCAGCCAGTTGCGCGAAAGCCGGCCGATGCCGACGATGAAACCGATAATGGTGGCGGTGATGATGCCGACGACGGCAACGATCACGGTGTTGATGAAGCCAACCAGGATGGCTCGGAAATAGGTCGAATCCGACGAATATGCGATCGCGCTTTCGCTGATGTCGAAGCCGGCGCGGCCCCTGAGGAAGCCAAAGCCGGAAGCGATGTGCAAGCGCGTCAGATTGACGATGACGTTGTGGGTAACCCACCAGACCCCCGCTACCAGCAGGACGAGGACCAGCGCTTGAAAGAATATTCCGCGGACACGAGGATCATTGATGAAGGAACCGCGGCTTGGCTCCTCGCGAAGAACTTCCTGCGATGCCATTCGACAGTCCCCTGGAAAGAGAGACCGGAAGGCAGACGATCTGCCTTCCGGATCCATTTTCGATCAGCGGATCGGCGGAGCGTACTGCAGGCCACCCTTGGTCCACAGCGCGTTGATGCCGCGCGCGATCTTCAGCGGGCTGCCCGAGCCGACATTACGCTCGAACATCTCGCCGTAATTGCCGACGGCCTTGACGATGTTGACGACCCAGTCGTTAGAGACGCCGAGATCGGTGCCGATCTTGGTGTCGGCTTCCTGGCCGAGCACGCGCTTGATCTCTGGACTGTCCGAGTTCTTCATCTCGTCGACATTGGCCTTGGTGATGCCGAGTTCCTCGGCGTCGAGCAACGCGAAATAGGTCCACTTGACGATGTGGTACCATTGGTCGTCGCCCTGGCGTACGGCCGGCCCAAGCGGTTCCTTGGAGATGATCTCGGGCAACACGACGTGGTCGGCCGGCGCACCGAGCGTCAGGCGGATGCCATAGAGGCCCGACTGGTCGGTGGTGTATACGTCGCAGCGGCCGGCGTCATAGGCGGCGTTAACCTCTTCCAGCTTTTCGAAGACGACAGGATTGTACTCCATCTTGTTCGACTTGAAATAGTCGGCAAGGTTGAGCTCGGTCGTGGTGCCGCTCTGCACGCAGACCGCCGCGCCCGAAAGCTGCAGCGCCGAGTTCACGCCCGGTAGCTTCTTGGCGTTGATCATGAAGCCCTGGCCGTCGTAATAAGTCGTGCCGATGAAGTTCAGGCCGAGTGCGGTGTCGCGATTGATGGTCCAGGTGGTATTGCGCGACAGGATGTCGATCTCGCCCGACTGCAGAGCGGTAAACCGCTCCTTGGCGCTGAGCGGCGTAAACTTCACCTTGGTGCCATCGCCGAACACGGCGGCTGCCACAGCGCGACAGAAGTCCGCGTCGATGCCTTGCCACTCACCCTTGTCGTCCGGCGCCGAGAAGCCGGCCAGACCGGTCGAGACGCCGCATTGGATGAAGCCCTTCGCTTTGACATCGTCGAGCGTGGCCGCCGAAGCCGCCGAAGCCGCGAATCCAAACGCGGCGGCGCCCAAAACGCCGATTGCAATGTGTTTCATGACCCACAGACCCTTTTCTGTTTTTTCCAGGCGAACCTGACTTTTTCCCGTGTGAACGCAGCTATGTATCCCGGCCCATTACCGGAATCCCGCATCGTAACCGACGCGCTGCCTCCCATTCACGAACAACATCGAAGGCGATTATTCCTGTGAGGTCAAGGGAAATGACCAAATCCGAAAGACTTTGAAAACCAACTGCCTGAAATGCCTGAAATTGCAGACAAACGCGCTCGCAAATCGGCCAGCGCGCCAATAAAGCCGGCAAAGTCCGACCGTGAGTTGCCAAGCGCACTTGGCAGCCTTCCCGCAGGTCCACGGCTCGTTGCTGAATTGGCATATTCAAGACCTTGGCCTGGCGAGTGCGGTGCGGTTGCGCGGCCAATGCCGCCGCACTATGGCTAACGACCAACCCATGGGACGAAAAGCAATGGCAAAAGACGACAGCGAGATGGGCGTCAACACACGGCTCGCCCATTCCGGCAACAACCCGCATGACTATTTCGGCTTCGTCAATCCGCCGGTGGTGCATGCCTCGACCGTGCTCTATCCCAATGCGGCGACAATGGCGGCGCGCAGCCAGAAATACACCTACGGCACGCGCGGCACCCCGACCACCGATGCGCTGACCAGCGCCATCGATGCGCTGGAAGGCTCCGCCGGCACGGTCGCGGTGCCGTCCGGCCTGGCGGCCGTGGTGCTGCCGCTGCTCGCCTTCCTGTCGGCCGGCGATCATCTGCTGATCGTCGATTCCGTCTATCATCCGACCCGCAATTTCGCCGACACGATGCTGAAGCGGCTGGGCATCGAGGTCGAGTATTACGAACCGCGCATCGGCGCCGGCATCGCGGCGCTGATCAAGCCCAACACCAAGGTGGTGTTCACCGAATCGCCGGCCTCCAACACCTTCGAGGTGCAGGACATACCGGCCATCGCCAAGGCAGCGCATGCCGCCGGCGCCATCGTCATGATGGACAACACCTGGGCGACGCCGCTCTACTTTCGCCCGCTCGACCATGGCGTCGACATCTCGATCCACGCGGCGACGAAATACCCGGCCGGCCATTCCGACGTGCTGCTCGGCACCGTGTCGGCCAATGCGGACTGCTGGAAGCAGCTTTTCGAGACGTTCAACACGATGGGCTGCTGCGCCGGGCCTGACGACGTCTACCAGGTGCTGCGCGGCCTGCGCACGATGGGTGTGCGGCTGGAGCATCATCAAAAGAGCGCGCTTGCCCTCGCCGGCTGGCTCGAGGGTCAGCCGGGCGTAGCGCAGGTGCTGCATCCCGGGCTGCCCAGTCATCCCGACCACGCCATGTGGAAGCGCGATTTTTGCGGATCGAGCGGCATCTTCTCGATCGTTCTCGCGGGCGGCGGACAGAAGCAGCAGCACGCCTTCCTCGACGCGTTGAAGTTTTTCGGCCTCGGCTATTCCTGGGGCGGCTATGAGAGCCTTGCCGTGCCGGTATTCCTTGGCGACCGCACAATCGCCAAGGGCCCGTATGACGGGCCGCTGGTGCGCTTGCAGATCGGGCTCGAGGATGTCGAGGATTTGAAGGCCGACCTGGCGCGCGGGCTGGCGGCGGCCGCACAGGCCTGAGCCAAGCACCTTTCCAGGCTGAGTCAGGAAATCGGCGTAACAGCTTGGAAAAATTGCGATCCTGAGTGATGTCATGGCGACCGATCAGCCGATGACACGGCGTCTACAAAATAGAGACGCCGGTGTGGTGGAGGCGTTAGAATAGCCTCTGCCGGCGCTTGAAACGGATCGAGGCCGGCCGGCGGATCGGTCGGGAACCTTTTGTCGGCCGATTCATCCAATGTCCGATGAGAAGCCTATCAGGAGATCGGCCATGCCTGCTGCGTTGACGGCAACGCCCGCCGCTTCCGGCGACATGCAGCTTGTCGGCCGCGCGCTGGCACGTGATAGCGATGCATTCCGCACCATCATCAAGACGCACAACCAAAGGCTCTACCGCATCGCCCGAGGCGTCGTGCGTAACGACAGCGAGGCCGAGGACATCGTCCAGGAGGCCTATGTCAGCGCCTTTGCCCATCTCGAGGCCTTTCGCGGCGATGCCTCGCTCGCCACGTGGCTATCGCGTATCGTCATCAACGAAGCGCTCGGCCGCTTGCGCAAAAGGCGGCGAATGGTAGCGATGCCTGAAAACCCGCAAGCCGAAATCATCCGGTTTCCCCTCAACCCGAGCGACGATCCGGAGCGGACGATGGCGCAACGGCAGATCCTTGAGCTTGTCGAACGGGCAACCGACAGTCTTCCCGATGTCTACCGGATGGTGTTCGTGGCGCGCGTCATCGAGGGATTGAGCATCGAAGAAACCGCCGAACTGCTTGGCGTGCGACCAGAAACCATCAAGACCCGGCTGCACCGCGCCCGCGCGCTGGTGCGCAAGGCGCTGGACGACCAGATCGGCCCGGTGCTGCTCGACGCCTTTCCCTTCGCGGGCCGGCGCTGCGAACGGCTGACCAATGCCGTGATGCAGCGGCTTGGTCTTTCCGGATAGGTCGCGCCGATTTTCGCGGGAACGTTTGGCGGCGACCTGCATCCAATGAGCATCACTGAAAACGAAGCCCGATGCAGTTCCGCGTCGGGGCGAAGGAGAGCATCATGTTTATTCGATCGACCACGGCACTGGCCGCATTTTTCCTGCTTAGCGCAGCGCCCTTGTCGCAAGCTGCCGACAAACCGACCGATCCGCAGATCGCACATATCGCCTACACAGCAGGCGTGCTTGACGTCGAGGCGGCCAAGCAGGCGCTGAAGAAATCGAAGAACAAGGAGGTCGTGGATTTCGCCAAGGACATGGTGCGAGATCACGAGGCGGTCAACAAACAGGCTCTCGACCTGGTCAAGAAGCTCAAGGTCACGCCTGAGGACAATCCGACCAGCAAGGCGCTGACCAAGGCGGCGGCCGAGGAACGAGCCAAGCTTGCCAAGCTCAAGGGCGCGGCGTTCGACAAGGCCTATGTCGCCAGCGAGGTGGCCTACCACAAGCAGGTCAATGGCGCGCTCGAAACTCTGCTGATCCCGTCGGCCAGCAATGCCGAGCTGAAGAGCCTGCTGGAAACCGGTCTGAAAATATTCCAGGGCCACGAACAGCACGCCGAACACGTCGCCGGCATGCTGAAGTGAGGATCGGGCCAATGGCGTCGGGGCGGCATCTGTGGGTTGCGCTGGCATTGGCCATGGGTGCCCAGCTGGCCAAGGCCGACACCATCGAGGTGACGATCGACAAGCTTGTGTTTTCGCCGGCAAAGATCGAGGCGAAGGTCGGCGACACGATCAGGTGGGTGAACAAGGACGTGTTCGCCCACACGGCAACCGTCAACGGCGCCTGGGAAGTGATGATCCCGCCGAAGAAGGCGGCGAGCCTGACGGTGAAGAAGGCGGAATCGGTCGATTATTTCTGCCGCTTCCATCCCAACATGAGAGGCCATCTGACGGTGACATCGCCCTGACTGGCTGATGCATGCCGCGCAAAAGTGTGCAGCGGTTTTGCGATAACGACATGCATAAAAAGAGCCTGAAGCGCGCCGCATGAGGCCGGTCGAATGCGACGCGCTTTTAGGCCGCCAGCCATGCCGTCCCTACAAGAAGCGTGACCAGGGTCAACGGCAGGCCGACCTTGAAGAAGGCGATGAAGCCCAGCGGTTTGCCGGAGACCCGCGCGTGCTCGGCAACGATCAGATTGGCGACCGAGCCGAGCAGCGTGAAATTGCCGGCCAGCGTCGAGCTCATGGCGACGACTAGCCAGGCCCGCTCGGGGTTTTCCAGTCCGGGCACGAACGGCTTCAGCGCCAGCACGGCCGGGACATTGCTCATGATGTTGGATAGCACTGCGGTGAAGCCGGACAGCCGCCACACATCATTCAGCCCGAGGTCCTTTGCCGAGGCGACGATGTCGGGCGTCAGCAGCGTCTTCTCCGCCCCGGCGACGACGATGAACAGCCCGGCGAACATGAACAGCAGCGGGCCATCGATCTCGCGATAGATGCGCTCAGGTTTGATGGCGCGGGTCAAAAGAAGAATGGCGCCGCCGATCAGCGCTGCCTTGGCGACTGGAACGCCGGCGAAGAAGGCGATCGCCAAACCGACACAGACGACCACCGCCTTCACCACCTGCCCCGGCAGCATGCGGCCGCGATAGACTTCGGGGCTGAGCTCGGCCTTGCGCGAAAATTCGGCGCGGTAGACGATGCGGATGATGACGATGACGGCGACGAGGCCGAACGCCGCGACCGGCGCCAGCGCCGCCGAAAAGGCCGGGTAGGAAATCCCCGACAGCGCGCCGATGACCATATTCTGCGGATTGCCGGTGATGGTCGCGACGCTGCCGCAATTGGACGCCGTGGCGGTGGCGATCAGATAGGGAACCGGATTGCGGTTGATGACGCGGGTGACATGGACGACGATCGGCGCCATGACCAGGCAGATGGCGTCGTTGACCAGGAACGCCGACAGGACGCCGGTCAACAGCGTCACCATCACCAGCAGCATGAACGGCGCATGCGCATGCTCGATGGCGAACCCGCCGAGCGCGCGAAAGGCGCCCGACACTTTAAGATGCGCCACGACGATCATCATGCCGAGCAGAAGCGTGATGGTGTCGAAGCTGATGGCGCGGTAGGCGTCCTCCATGTCGAGCGCGCCGATGGCGATCATCGCCGCACCGCCGAGCAGCGCGATCCCTGCCCGGTCGAGGCGCAGCCCGGGTATCCTGCCGATGGCGACGCCGGCATAGGTCAGGACCAGGATCAGCAGTGCCGCCGCGCCCATCGCTGTCATGTGTTGGAAATCCTGTGCGACTGGCGAGTGAACCTGTCCGGAATGGACCCTGAAAATATTGGCGATCCCGACAGGATTCGAACCTGTGACCATCGGCTTAGAAGGCCGGTGCTCTATCCAGCTGAGCTACGGGACCGCTGGCCGGCCGCATGACCGGCGGATTGTGCCGGCAGGGCCGGTATGGGATCAATGCGTCCAGGGCGTCCTGCGGTCATAGCGGAAATTCTCCGCATAGGAAATCTGGCGGCGCTTGATTTCCTTCGGCTCCTCGACGCGGAAAGCCAGCCCTTCCTTCTCGGCATAGGCGACCGCCTCTTCTCTTGTGTCGAAGGTCAGCCTGATCTGGCTTCGCATGTCGCCGGACGTGGTGTAGCCCATCAGCGGATCGATCTTCTTGCGCTGCTCCGGATCGAATTCCAGCACCCAATAGCCGGTCTTGGCCTTGCCGGACTGCATCGCGGTTTTGGCTGGGCTGAAAATGCGGGCTGACATGACCACCTCATTGCTGGTTGCAAGCACACGACCCCGAGACCACATTACTGTTCTCTGGCCATGCACTAGCCCGTCATTACTGCGCAATGCCGCCGGCAGCAAGGCCGATGGCTTTTTACGCTTGCTTTGGCGGGCTGAAATCACTAGGCAACAGACCGTTCGGAGTGTAGCGCAGCCTGGTAGCGCATCTGGTTTGGGACCAGAGGGTCGGGAGTTCGAATCTCTCCACTCCGACCATTCATCAAGCAAATCTCGTCGGCAGGGCAAGCGGATCACGCTCGAGCGTGTCTGCCGTCGCCGGTCATGCTTAAGCGACGGACGGACAGCACGAGCCCGCGCTGCCCGTCCGATATGCAAGCCGTCAGCCCTGGATGAAGGCCAGCAGATCCGGATTGATGATCTCCGGGTGGGTGGTGCACATGCCGTGCGGCAGGCCCTTGTAGACCTTGAGCGTGCCGTGCTTCACCAGCTTGGCCGCAAGCAGCGCGGAATCGGCGATCGGTACGATCTGGTCGTCGTCGCCATGCATGATCAGGACCGGAACCTCGATCTTCTTGAGGTCGTCGGTGAAATCGGTCTCCGAGAACGCCTTGATACAGTCGTAATGGGCCTTGGCTGCGCCCATCATGCCTTGGCGCCACCAATTGTCGATAGCCCCTGGCGAAACCTTGGCGCCGTCGCGGTTAAAACCGTAAAACGGGCCGGCCGGCACATCCCTGTAGAACTGGGCGCGGTTAGCGGCCAGAGCGGCGCGAAAGCCGTCGAAGACCTCGATCGGCAGGCCGCCCGGATTGCTATCGGTCTTGACCATGATCGGCGGCACCGCGCCGATCAGCACCGCCTTGGCAACACGGCCTCCGCTGCCATAAAGCGCGACGTAACGCGCCACCTCGCCGCCGCCGGTCGAGTGGCCGATGTGGATCGCATCCCTGAGATCGAGATGCGCCGCCAGCGCCGCGACGTCGGCAGCGTAGGTGTCCATGTCGTTGCCGGTCGCGGTCTGCGACGAGCGGCCGTGGCCGCGGCGGTCATGGGCGATGACGCGGTAGCCCTTTTCGAGGAAGAACAGCATCTGGTTGTCCCAGTCGTCTGAGCTCAGCGGCCAGCCGTGATGGAACACGATCGGCTGGCCCTTGCCCCAATCCTTGTAGAAAATCTCGGTGCCGTCATGGGTGGTGAATGTGCTCATCGTCCTACTCCTTAATGGAAAAATTGGGGGTAACAGGGAAGCTTTTAGCCCCCTTCTGCTGGACAAATTATAACAGTGCGGCCAGGGTGAGCATTGGCAAAACGGACATTCAACGTGGCAAAACTGACAAATGGCGGCTGCGCTTGATCTGATCGAAATCGGCCTTGTCTTGTATCCCGGCGTGCAGGAAGCGGCCGTGCTCGGCCTGACCGATCTCTTTCTGCTGGCCAACCGGCTGGCGGCCGATCGGTCGCCGGACGCTTTGAGGCTTCGCGTCAGCCATTGGCAATTGGAGGACGCGGGCCAGACCGTAGTCTGCACTTTCGACAGCGACCCCGGCGCCGACAATGAACCAGCCATGGCTATCATCCCGCCAACCTTGGGAGATCCGATCGCTCGGGAAGCAGCCGCGCCCTATGCCGGCTGGCTCAGGGGCCGTCATGCGGCAGGCGCGACCCTCGGCTCGGTCTGCGCCGGCGCCTTCGTGCTTGCCGAGACCGGCCTGCTGTCGGGTCGTGCTGCGACCACGCATTGGGCTTATCGCGACGCGCTGGCGCTACGCTTTCCAGACATTCTGCTCGATGCCGACAGGCTGGTCATCGACGATGGCGACATCATCACCGCGGGCGGCTACATGGCCTGGACCGATCTCGGCCTCAAGCTGGTGGACAGGGTGCTCGGGCCGACCGTCATGATGGACACGGCGCGTTTCATGCTGGTCGACCCGCCGGGCCGCGAGCAACGCTTTTACAGCCCGTTCGCGCCGCGGCTGACCCACGGCGACGAAGCGATTCTCAAGGTGCAGCACTGGCTGCAGGCAAACGGCGCCCGCGACGTGACGCTCGGCGCCATGGCCGGGCATGCCGGATTGGAGGAGCGGACTTTCCTGCGCAGGTTCCGCAGCGCCACCGGCCTCAAGCCGACCGAATATTGTCAGCACCTGCGCGTCGGCAAGGCGCGCGAGCTGCTGGAAACCACGATGCGGTCGATCGACCAGATCGCCTGGGAGGTCGGCTATGACGATCCCGGCTCGTTCCGCAAAGTATTCGCTAGGATAACCGGCCTGGTGCCTGGCGATTACCGCCGGCGCTTTGGCGTGGAACGAGCGGCGGTTGCAGGCGGAGAGAGCTGAGGCCAGCCGCGCAATGGCGCTATCGATTCGATGCTGCCAAAGGCAAGCTCGCCGGGCGAGAACCCCAACCACCCATCTCCCGGCGAGCCTACTACCTGATTTGATACGCAATCAGGACCGGGATTAGCCGGCAAGCTCGTTGCTGCAAGACAGATGCCAGGTTTTGTTCCCGAAATGGGACAGTGGCGGAACTGGAATCGTCAAATCTCGAACTCGCCCTGCCCTTCATCCATGGCGCTGACGGTCTCGGCGGCGAGCGCGCGGGTGATCGGCGTCTTGCGCTCGAGCGCGGTGCGGTCGAGCCGTTCGACCACCCGCATGGCAGTGGCCAGCGAGCGCTCGATGCGGCGCACCAGATATTGCACGACATGCGGCTCGACCTCGACCTGGCGGTCGGCGAACAGCTTTGTGATGACGCCGGCCAGCAGAAGATCGTCGGGTTCGTGGATCTCGACGGTCGCCGCCGCCTTCAGCCGCGACGCCAGGTCGGGCAGCCTGACGCCCCAGGCGGACGGGAAGCGCCGCGCCGTCAACAGCAAGCTCGAGCCGGCGCCGCGCACCGCGTTGATCAGGTGGAAGAGGCCGTGCTCATCGATCGGGCCGGCATCGACATCGTCGATCAGGGCCGGATGCGCGCCGAGATTTTCGATGCAGTCGCCGATGCGGCCGGCCTCCACTTTCACCGCGTCGGCGCGGGTCCGCCAGATCGAGGCCAGATGGGTTTTTCCCGAGCCGGCCGGCCCGGCCAGCACGACGACCGGCGACGGCCAGTCCGGCCAGCGGTCGACAAGCGCCGCCGCCTGGCTGTTGGTGCTGGAGACGACGAGCTCGTCGCGCGAATAGCCTGTGCCGTGGCCTAGATCGAGCGGCAATTGACGCGGCGGATCGATCTTGTCCGGCATCTGGCTCAACCGCGCGCGCCCCCGCGGCGCCGCACCTGCAGCGGCGGCACCGGCTCGTCGGCATGGCCCTTGTAGAGCGGCGATTCGAGATAGCGGGCGATGGCGAAGCGCACCAGAACGGCAACGGCGGCGGAAGCCGGAACGGCGATCAGCAGGCCGACGAAGCCGAACAGCGCGCCGAAGGCAAACAGCGCAAACATCAGCCACACCGGATGCAAACCGACGCTTTTGCCGACCAGCCTTGGCTGCAGGATGTTGCCCTCGATGAACTGGCCGACGAAGAACACACCGGCCACCGCTGCGATCATGGTCCAGTCCGGCCAGAACTGGACGAAGGCGACGCCGACGGCCAGCACCAGGCCGGTCAGCGAGCCGACATAGGGGATGAAGGAGATCAGCCCGGCGAACAGACCGATGAGGATGCCGAAATTCAGGCCCGTCAGTGTCAGGCCGGTGGCATACATAGCGCCGAGCACCAGGCACAGCGTGCCCTGGCCGCGCACGAAGCCGGCGGTCGCCGTGTTGATGTCCCTGGCGATCGTCCTGACGGTCTTGACATAGTCGCGCGGCACCCAGCTGTCGACGATTGTCACCATGCGGTCCCAGTCGAGCAGCATGTAAAAGGCGACGACCGGCGTCACCACGAACAGGCTGACCACCGAGACCAGCGCCACGCCGGAGCTCCAGATCGAGGTGAACACGGTGGTCAGGAGGCCGAAGCCGGAGGTCAGCAGCGAGTTCAGGCCTTCGCGCAGGCCGTTGGCGTCGACGCCGAATTTCTCTTCCAGCCATTTCGGGTCGAAGCTGGTGATCAGGCTCTGCAGCCGGGTCAGATAGTCCGGCAGCTTGCTGGCGAAATCAGCCATCTGCGAGGCGAGCACCGGAACCAGGATGACGACGGCCAGCACCAGGACGACGATAAAGGCGATGAGGATGACCACCGTCGCCATCAGCCTGGACAGGCCAAGCCGCTCCAGCCGGTCGGCGACAGGGTCGAGGAAATAGGCGAGCACCATGCCGGCGACGAACGGCAGAAGGATGCCGCTGAAGACATAGAGGAAGACGGCGAGGATGATGGCGCTGACCAGCCAGAAGCGGATCTGGCGGCGAAACGACGCCGATGCCGCAGCTTCCGCTGCCGCAGCCTCAGCTTCAGCGTCGATGGACCGTTCGTCAGGTGCCGGGTGTGGAGCCTTCGCCATAGCCGCTCATATGCCTCAGCCAAGCCACGAGATAGGCCGCGGCCGAAGCCACGGTCAAGACCCCGGACAGCAATATGAGGGCCGGCCTCAGCGGATCGAGACGGATGTCGAAGGCGAGTTCGCCCAACACCACTGCCGCCAGCACGATCTGGATCGCGGTGTTGGCCTTCGACACCAGGAGCGGCTTCATCTCGACCGGATGCGCCATGACGGTGGATAAAAGCACGGCGCAGACGATCAGTGCGTCGCGCGACACCATGGTAACGACCAGCCACAGCGGCAGTTCGCCGCTGAAGCCCAGGACCACGAAAACCGAGACCAGCAGCAGCTTGTCGGCCATCGGATCGAGATAGGCGCCGAGCCTGGAAAACTGATTGAAATGGCGGGCGATGAAGCCGTCGACGCCGTCGGAAATGCCGGCAATGAGGAAGCCCGCAAAGGCCCAGTCCCAGCGGTCCTGCAGCATGGCCAGCACCACCGCCGGCACCAGCACGAAGCGCATGATCGTGATCATGTTGGGGATGGTCAAACGCATATCCCGTCGCTCTTGTTTGCCGATACATGATGGAGATGGAGGGTTACGGCAAGTGAGAAGCGACACAGAAGCTGCCAATCTCCCCACGAGGGCGCCAGCAATGAAATAGGTCAAGACAGATGTCGATTTCGGGGAGGCTCATTCGTCTCACGATAGGAAGCCAAGGAAATTTGCCCAGGCAAGGAAACGGACGCGATGACAATCACTATCACAGCATTTGAACGATCGCCCGATGGCGGCAAGGGACTGGCGCGTGATACGCGCGTTCGCTGGGCGCTCGAAGAAGTGGGGCAGCCGTATGAGGTTCGTCTTGTTTCCTTCGCAGAGATGAAGGCGCCTGAACATCTGGCGATCCATCCCTTCGGCCAGATCCCCACCTATGAGGAAGGTTCTCTCTCGCTGTTCGAGACCGGCTCGATCGTCTTTCATCTTGCTGAGCAGCATGCGGGATTGCTGCCGAAGGATCGCAATGCCCGCGCGCGTGCGATCACGTGGATGTTTGCCGCACTTAACACCGTCGAACCACCGATCCTCGAATTAACGACGGCAAGAATATTCGAACGTGACAAGCCTTGGAGCGAGGAGCGCTTGCCGTTGGTAAAGGACCGTGTTCGCGCTCGGCTGGACAAACTCTCGGCTCACTTGGGTGTCGCCGACTGGCTCGATGATGCGTTCAGCGCGGGCGATTTGTTGATGGTGTCGGTGCTGCTGCGACTAAGAATGTCAGGCATTTTGGACGAATATCAAAACTTGGCTGCCTATGTAGCGCGCGGGGAAGCACGGCCGGCCTATATCCGGGCTTTCGCCGCGCAATTTGCGATCAACGCAGAGGGGGCGTGAAGATTAGCCAGCATTGAACTAACCAAATGGAAGCGAGCCCGAAGCGCGCGCGCTCTCCTTTGGCGACGCCAGTCAAGAAAGCTGGTACGTCTCCCGTATTCGAGGGGACGCCATGTCGATCAACATCTATGTCTACTGGGGGCGAGGAGAAAGGACGCCGAAGAGCTGGTCCCGCAGCTGCAGGCGCATTTCCGGGCCTTTGACGAAGCCGACGACAGGTTCGCGAGGTGGGCCCCGCGCGGCAGATCGCTCAAAAAAGCAATCGCCTCAAGCCGGTCAACACCTCGTCGTGCGAGGTTCTCCATCGCTGGCTGTTAAAGGGCCGGAACAAGACGGACATGCCTCCGAGACAGCCCGTTCCTGAACTGGGATACAATGTGTCGCTGTGGAACCAGCGCCAGGCAAATATAGAGGCGTCCACATCAGTCCATTGCAGTTCCTGGTCCAAATATCTGTCGGAAGACAGCCAGAACAATGCTTCGCTGGAGTTTAGCTACATAGCTGGAGCCGAACCGGTGAATACAAAGGTTTTGCTCGGCCTATTTCTCAAGTTCATTGATATCTGGGAACCCAGTTGGGGTTCGATCTGGCGGCACGTTCATGAGGGACATCCAGCCGGGGCGCGTTGGAACCCAAGACATGTTCAATATGCCTTCTTCCAGTCACCGGGAGGACGCGGGCACGATGAACGATTTATGGGACAGCAGCAGACCCTCCCCAAGGGCGGTCGCCTCTGGACGGACGAAACGGCGGTGCCTTTCCTGGAAGAGACGTAAGTGCCCGGTATTCCGCTGCCGTCCTTGCAAGACGCTGTTGCCCATGCGAAGAGCCCGTGAAGCGACAGCCTATTTCCCCACTGCTGAATGACGATGGCGCAGAGAATCACAATCGCTTGGCGAGTAACGCTTTGTTATCTGGCCGGACTGACAGAAAGTCTTTTGGTCTTCGCATTTTTGGGAGCCCCGCACCGCAAGGTGGCGACGCAAGATCTCCTGTGGGCCTTCGCTCTTGAGCTGGCCGTGGGCGTGGTCGTCTCTTGGCCCCTCTGGCTGACCGCCGCTGTCGTCGCGTTCGTTTTCTCAAGATCAGTCGTTGCAAATCCAGGTCTGTGGGCTGCCGCGGCGGCGTTGATCGCCGCCGGCTTCTCGTATGGGACCCTGCCCTTCGACGGTGAGATCAGGTCTCTTGCCACCGTCGGAGGCCTCGCCGCAATTCTGGCAGGGATTTCTTTTTATTGTTGGAGTGTATCGCGCCCGGTTCCCCCGGCATCCAACTGAAAACACCCTCATCGCGCGCTTGCCTTGCGGGGCAAAACCGTTCATGCGAAGAGCCCGCACGCGAATGAAACCAGCGACAGGCAAGCGCAACAGATGAGCAGGCGCCGGAAATGAGCAAGCGCAAGAACGGGCTCACCTATGCCGAAGCGGGCGTCGACATCGACGCCGGCAATCTCATGGTCGAGAAGATCAAGCCGCTGGTGCGCGCCACCCGCCGGCCGGGCGCCGATGGCGAGATCGGCGGCTTCGGCGGCCTGTTCGATCTCAAGGCAGCCGGCTTTACCGATCCGGTGCTGGTCGCCGCCAATGACGGCGTCGGCACCAAGCTGAAGATTGCCATCGATGCCGGCAAGCACGACACGATCGGCATCGACCTCGTCGCCATGTGCGTCAACGACATCGTCGTGCAAGGCGCCGAGCCGCTGTTCTTCCTCGACTATTTCGCCACCGGCAAGCTCGATCCCGACCAGGGTGCCTCGATTGTCGGCGGCATTGCCGCCGGCTGCCGGCAGGCCGGTTGCGCGCTGATCGGCGGCGAGACGGCGGAGATGCCCGGCATGTATCACGACAAGGATTATGACCTTGCCGGCTTTGCCGTCGGTGCCGCCGAACGCGGCCAGCTGCTGCCGACCGACGACATCGTCGAAGGCGACGTGCTGCTCGGCCTCGCCTCGTCGGGCCTGCATTCGAACGGCTATTCGCTGGTCCGCCGCATCGTCGCCGTAAGCGGCCTTGGCTGGAACGATCCGGCGCCGTTCAATGACGAAGCGACGCTGGCCGAGGCGCTGCTCGAGCCGACGCGCATCTACGTCAAGTCGATCCTCAAGGCGATCCGCAACACGCATGGCATCAAGGCGCTGGCCCATATCACCGGCGGCGGCTTTCCCGAAAATATCCCGCGCGTTCTGCCCAAGGATTTTTCGGCCGAGCTCGATCTCGGCGCCATCGAGGTGCCGCCGGTGTTCTCATGGCTGGCCAAGACCGGCGGCGTCGCGCCGGAAGAGATGATGCGGACCTTCAATTGCGGCATCGGCATGATCCTGGTCGTCGCCTCCGGCCAGGCGGCGCAGGTCGCCGCCGTTCTGCAGGAGGCCGGCGAGACGGTGACGCCGATCGGCCAGATCGTGCCGCGCCGCGATGCCGGCGTCATCTATCGGGGCTCGATTGGCCTATGACCAGGAAACGGACGGTCGTACTGATCTCGGGGCGCGGCTCCAACATGACGGCGCTGGTTGCGGCGGCGAGCAACCCGGCCTATCCGGCCGAGATCGTCGGCGTCATCTCCGACCGCGCCAATGCCGCCGGCCTTGGCATCGCCGCGGCGCGCGGCATCGCCACCAGAGTGATTTCGCGCTCCGACTATGCCAGCAAGCAAGCGCATGACGAGGCGATCGATGCGGCCCTCTTGTCGTTCGGCGCCCAGATCGTCGCGCTGGCCGGCTATATGCGCATCCTCGGCGCGCGCTTCGTCGAGAAGTGGCAGGGCCGCATGATCAATATCCACCCTGCCCTGCTGCCTGCCTTCAAGGGGCTGGATACGCATGCGCGGGCCCTCCGCGCAGGCATGCGCATCCATGGCTGCACGGTGCATTTCGTCACGCTCGACATGGATGACGGGCCGATCATCGCCCAGGCCGCCGTGCCGGTGATGGTCGGCGACAATGAGGACACGCTGGCCGCGCGCGTGCTCAAGGCCGAGCACCAGCTCTATCCGCTGGCGCTGGGGCTGGTCGCCGAAGGCAAGGCGCGGATGGAAGGCGGCCGCACGGTGTTTTCGCGCTTCGCCGACGATGCCGACAACGCCACGTCGGTGGTGATCGCGCCCGACCCGCTGCGCGAAGAGACCGATCTCGAGCACCTGGCGCGGATAACGCCGTAAGAGTCAGTTCTTGAATTTGGTAGCAAATTTTGCTACCGTTTTCGTGAGGAGACGGCTTGATGGCGACAGTCGAAAAAGTCAGCGTAGCGCTTTCCCCGGAACTGCTGGACATGGTCAAAGGCGCGGTGGCCAGCGGGCAGTACGGTTCGGCAAGTGAAGTGATCCGCGAGGCACTGCGCGAATGGCGGCTTCGCCAGCCCTTGCGCGAGGCCGAAGCGGAGCGGTTGCGGAAAGCCTGGACGGAAGGGCTGGAGAGCGGTCCGTTTGCGCCGTTCGACATCGAGGACATAAAACAGAAAGCCCGCAGCCGGTTGGGCAACACCAGCAAAAACCGGCGGAATGGCTGACATCCGCATTGTCCGCAGCCCGGCGGCAGAAGACGACCTGATCGATATTTGGTTTGGCATTGCAAGGGACAACCCGCTTGCCGCGGACCGCTTTTTGGATGCTATTGCCGAGCGCATCGTGCAATTGGGCACATTCCCGGAAACCGGTCCCAAGAGGCCCGACATCGCTGCCGATGTGCGAGCGTTGACGATCGGCAATTATCTCGTGCTTTATCAGCTGGCCGGACAGCGGGTCGAGATCGTCCGCGTCGTGCATGGCGCACGCGATGTCTCGGCATTGTTTTGATAGATTGCGGACAAGCAAATGGACGTTTTCGACAGCGCGATCCGGCAAAAGCGTGATCTCGCCGGCGTCTTCGAGTACGACGAGGCGGACGATCCGAAAAGTGCACGGCATGTTTTTATCTCTGTCGGATCGAGGACGGACGAGTAGGTCCCATCATCGATGCAATTCACATTCGATCGGGCGATTGGGCCATCACTGAAGCGGACATTTCGGTCAGTTGGGATAAAGATGAAGGGCGTGTAGGCCTGTTCATCTTTGGTGCACTTTGGGCGAGTTTTGATACCGTCACAGGTGCAAGACATGACGGCGGATATGGGAAAGACTTTCAGCCCGACATCCCTTGGACTTGAGTTGAATCCATGAAGCAACTGCTGCTCCTGCGTCACGCCAAGTCGAGTTGGGACGATCCCGACCTCATCGACTTCGACCGGCCGCTGTCCGCGCGCGGGCTGAAGGCAGCACCACTGGTCGGGCGCGAACTGGCCCGGCGCGGCTGGCTGCCGGAGCTGGCGCTGGTGTCGCCGGCGCTGCGCACCCGCGACACGTGGCGGCTGGTCTCGGCGGAATTGCCGGCGAAGGTGCAGGCCAAATTTTCCCAGGCGCTCTACGAGGCAGCGGCGGCGGACATCCTCGCCAAGGTGCGGCAAGTAAAGGCGGGGACTGGAACGCTGCTGGTGCTTGGCCACAATCCCGGGCTGGAGGAGTTCGCGCGCGGGGTTGCCGGGGCTGGATCGGACCAAGCGGCGCTGAAGAAGCTGGCGGAAAAATACCCCACCGCGGGCCTGGCTCGGTTCGACGTCGACGGCGATTGGACCGGTCTCACCTTCGGCAGCGCCCGACTGACGCACTGCATTTGGCCGAAGGATCTTCGCTAGCGACTGCCTGACAGGCCGGGGGATCGCCGACCTTTCGACCAAACCCGGCTTCGCGCAAACAAAAGCGGCGGGCCAAGCCCGCCGCTCTTCGTGCTCCGGGGTTTGAGGAACTATCGGCCCCAGTTGCCCCGGCCAGATTGGGGCACTACGGGTTGATCCGCGCCGAACCGGGTCGTCGCCTCGGTGTCGACAGCGTTGTGCTCGGTCGTCAGCGGCTTGCGGATGGAACCGGTAAACCCGCTGTCGATGCTGCCGACAGGCGCGTTGCCAACAGGCGCGGCCGGCTGGTTGACGCCGTCCGAACCATAGTGATCACTGCCTGCAAAGGCGCTGCCCGTGGCGACGAGGACGACGGTGGCGACGGTAAGAGCAATCTTGGTCATTTCAGGTACTCCAGTGTACTGGTCATTCGTGAGTTGTCGTTGCTTTCGACGCATTCGAGATGAGAGCGCTGTCCGCGCCGACGAATACGCACCCGGCTTTTTCCGATGTGCACGTTGCTGGACGATTTCAGCAACCGAGATTGTGGCTACAGATGAAACCTGCAAATCAAAGTATTCGATTGGCGCAGGATGCTATTCGGCGCACACGCCCGTTGATACGCGAAAGCAAGAGTAGCGGGCCAAGCCCGCCGCTCTATGTGTTGCAGGCCGTGATAATCAGCGGCCCCAGATGCCTTGGCCGGATTCAGGCGCCACCGACTCGGAGGTTATCTTGGCACCGGTATGCTCGGAAGTGACCGGCTTGCGGATCGAACCGGTGAAGGTGTTGTCGACGTTGGCAGCAGCAGCGGCCGGCTGGTTGACGTTGTCCGAGCCATAGTGGTCGCTGCCGGCAAAAGCAGTGCCGGTGGCAACGAGGATGGCGGCGGCGGCAAGAGCGAGCTTGGTCATTTCGGTACTCCGGTAGTTCTCTGGTCTGTCCGTCAAGTGGCGTGCCTCGGGAGGAATTCGCGTCGCTCGGACCACCCCGAGATGGGTCGGCAAGCCTGTCGTTTCCAATCACGAAAATTTTGTACGGGTGCGCCAAATTGGCCGCTTGAAAATCCGGCATAAGGTCCCTTCTGCCACAATCTTCTGATTTCTTTTCAATTAGTTATGCGGTCAGTGGTGATTTGCCGCGCGAACATTCTTTGAGCCGGCGTTCACCCTTTCCTGTACTCTCTGCTAACGGAACCGAGCCGTTCGGTTCGAGTTCTTTTACGCTTGGCTGATCAGCGCTTTCAGAGGCTCGATCGACATTCCTGCCGACCGATCAATGCGCGGTGAAATTCACGCTGCCAGCTCAGCGCCAGCGGCGTCGTGCTTGGGCCGCGCGCTGGCCAGAAGCACGACCGGGCAGTTGCAGGCGGCTAAAACAGCGCCGGCGGTTTCACCGAAGAACAGGTCCTCACCCGGACGTTGGGTGACGCCCATCACGACGATCGCCGCTCCTTTGGCCGCCTCCCGGGTGATCGCCTTGTCGGGTGTGACGCGGGTATGGAACGCTGTGTCGATATGCAGGCCGTAGCGGCCCGCCAGATCGGCGATGTCTTTCAGCACGGCCTCTTCGCGGCTATGTGACACCGATGTCGACCTGCGGCCCTTGGCTGCCTTTTGCGAGACGTAGAGAACCTTGATCCGCGCCCGGTTTGGACGGGCCAGCGCCAGCGCCAGGTCGGCGGCGCGACGCGCCACCTGGGTACCGTTGACGGGGACGAGAATGCTGGTGCCGGCCTTCAGCGTCGGCATCTTTTCGCCAGCATTGCCGCCGTTCAGGACCAGGCAAAGCGGGCCGTCAAATCCTGCGGCAATGTCGTTGAGGGCCGGCGCGAAGGCGCCATCGGCGGTCAGCACATTGTCCAGGCCGACCAGCAACAGGCCGTATCCCTTGCGGGCCTCTTCGGCGATCGTCTCACCCGTGGCTTCCAATTCGGTGCGGGCCGTCAGATGGACTTTGTCGACAAGCGTATCTTCGGTCCGTTTCACCGCCTGAGCGCTCTTTTTTGCGCCCTTTTTGATTTCCTGGAGGGCGCGCTCCTGTCCCTTGCTGTCGGTCGGCCTGTCAACTCGGCCGTCTTTCGGCTGAAGCAAGGTGGTGGGCAGGCGAAGCAAGGTGGTGGGCATGCCGCTGCCTCCGCCGACCAGTCCGGCGAGATATGCAGTGAACTTGCCGATCCTGCTGTCGTCGACCAGCACCAGCAGCCGCTCCAGCCTGGAAATGAAGCCGTATTCGTCCAACGCCTCGCGCTCGACACGCTGCTGCTCGTCGTGCCCAACCGGCAGCCGGCCGAGCGCCCAGCGCAGCATCGGCGGCATGGCCAAGGTGGTGATCACGGCCATGGTGACGATCATGGTGAAGAGATTGTGCGACAGGATGTTCATCGACAGGCCGATGCTGGCGACGATCACCTCGGTCGAGCCGCGTGCGTTCATGGCACTGCCGACGGCGATTGCTTCCTTGAGCGACATGGCGGCGAGCTTGGCGCCGATGAACGCGCCGCCAAACTTGCCGATGCTGGCGATGATCACGAGAGCGCCCGTCAGCATGGCAAGGGTTGGATCGGCGAGCACTGTGAGATCGGCGGAAAGCCCCGCCATGCCGAAGAAGATCGGCATGAACAGGGCGGTGATGACGCCGCGCAGCTGGCCTTCGATATGGCTGGAGAGGATGGGTGATTCACCAACAAGGATGCCGGCGACGAACGCCCCCAGAACGGTATGGACGCCTATCAGATTAGTGATCAGCGCCATCGCTCCCATGATGATGAGGATCATGGTGATCACCGCAAACTCGCTGCGGAATTGATCGTTGGTCCAGCGGATCAAGGTGAAGACAAGACGGCGGCCAATGGTGAAGGAGAACACCATGAACAGTGCCACCGCAGCGATGGTGGTCACCAGCGGCGCGAACTGTAGCTTGCCATTGGTGGCGATGCCGAAGGTTACGGCGATGACCAGCCAGCCGATCGTGTCCTCGATGATCGCCGAGGAAATAATCACCTGTCCGAGGTTGCGGCGCATGAAGTTCATCTCGCGCACCACCATGGCGACGACCTTGACCGACGAGATCGACAGCGCCGTGCCCAGGAACAGCCCGGCGACGGTGCGCTGCGTGGGGTCAGCCAGCAATGCGTCCGGCAGGAACTGCGCCAGCGCAAAACCGAAGATGAAGGGCACCACGACGCCGGTAGCCGAAATGGAAAAACAGGCCGCGCCAACCCGGCGCACCAGCCGCAGGTCCGTCTCCATGCCGGTCAGCAAAAGCAGCATCAGGATGCCGAGCTGCGAGACGGCGTCGATCATGCCCGTTTGCGCAGGATCACTGGGAAAGATCAGGTGCTGGGCCGACGGCCACAGCCAGCCGAACAGCGAAGGACCGAGCAGGATGCCGCCGATCAGTTGGCCCATGATCGCCGGCTGGCCATAACGCTGCAGCACTTCGCCCAGGCCGCGCCCGACAAGCAGCAGAAGCACGATCTCGGCGACGAAAGCGCCTTCGCCCGAACCACCCATGCCGGAGGCCCGGGTACCGGCAACGAGCGTCTGCGCTGCCCAGGCCGCCCCCGCGGGGACGAAAGCGCAAACCAGCAGCGCCAGGCTGGAACGTGTCGGAGCCTGCCAAGCCATGAAACCCCCATCGCCCAATGCACGTGTCCAACAACGCGCGACAGGGCGTTGCGTTGCTAGACAGGGCGTTGCGTTGCTAGACGTGGACGTCACCGAAGGAGAGTTCGCCGTCGTCGCTCTCTGTCAGAAATGCTGTCACCAGCAGGCCCGCATAGAGGACGGCGACCAGCACGACGATGACGGCGCCCGGAATTGGACCCAAGGCAGCACTGGCGACGGCCTCACGCATCGACCCGACGAAGCCGATGCGGACACCTTCGGTCAGAAGACTGGGGGTCGACAGTTTGAGGATCCAGGCCAGCAGCAGGATCAGCAGCATGTAGATGTAATTGCGACGCAGGCGGCGCGCCAAAGCCATGCGTTGCGAAATCAGGAATTTCGGCGCGCGCAGGCTCTCGCCGACGATCAACAGCCAATCGGACGCGAAGTCCGGCTGCGGCGAGAATATCTGCGCGAAATAGTGCCGTTCGAACTGGCGCACGCGAGCCCGGTAGAAGTCGAAGAAGCGATATCGGCGGGCCTCTATCCACAGCAGCAGCAGAACAAGCAGCATGGCAAACAGCAGCACACCATGGTGAGCGCTGGCTGTCGAAAGCGAAACGGACAGCATTGCTGCGACAACGGTTATCGCCCAGTTGCTCGTCCGGTCCAGGCGGTCACGCCACCCAGCCATGCGCGCAATCTCGGCGCGATGAAAGTGGGACATCGTGGTCACGAGTTCGCCGGACGACAGTGTCCTTCCGATGGGATCCGGCGCCGGCAACACTTCTGCCATGACAATGCCTCCACCCGCCACGCGAAAACGGCCGGATGGAGATATCGTTCCGACGCTCAATCCGCCGGGCGCAGCCAGACCTTGTTGTCGTGGAAGGCGGCGCCGCCATAGGGCGCCGGCGCATCGGCGCCGGTCAGCACGTTGATGCCCTCGCCGCGCTCATGGGCGCTGTTCGGCCAGATGCCTTCGGCGACGACGACGCCGCGCTTAATGCCGTCGAACAGCTTTGCGTGCAGCACCACCTCGCCACGCTGGTTGCCGACCTCGACACGGCCGCCGTCGGCGACGCCGAGTGCCGCCGCATCATCGGGATGCAGGAGCAACTCCGGCCTTCCCTCCTTCGCCTTCGACACCGGCGTTTCGGCAAAGGTCGAATTGAGGAAATTGCGCGCCGGCGAGGTGGTCAGCCGGAACGGATGCTTCTCATCAGCCACCTCGATCAGGTCGACGTGGTCGGGGAATTCCGGCAGGTTCGCCACCGGCCCGAACAGGCCCATGCTTTTCGGCGGCCGGTTGGGTGCGGCCTGGCCCGTCCAGTCGGCGCGGAAATGGAATTTCTTGTCGGCATGGCCGAAGCCGTCCAGGAAATGTGCGGCCTCGAAATCCGGCTGCAAATCGACCCATTTCTGCTCTTTCAGGCTCGAAAAGCTGCCCAGCCCGCGCTTGCCCAGGATGATGTCGATATGCTGCTGCTCGGTCATGCCGAAGCCAGGACGATCGGCGACACCGAGCCTTTTGCCGAGCTCCTCGATGACGAAATGGTTGGTGCGCGGACCTTCCGGCGGATCGATCAGCTTCGGCCCCAGCGTGATGTGCTGGTTGCCGCCGCCCTTGTAGACGTCGTCATGCTCGAGAAACATCGTGCCCGGCAGCACCACATCAGCGAGCTTGGCGGTGTCGGTCATGAACTGCTCGTGCACGCAGGAAAACAGATCGTCGCGCAGGAAGCCTTGCTTCACCAGCCGCTGCTCCGGCGCGACATTCACCGGATTGGTGTTCTGGATCAGCAGCGCCGTCACCGGCGGGCCGCCATAGAGCGCATCCTCAGCCCCGGTCAGCACCGGGCCGATGCGCGAATGATCGAGATGGCGGATCGAGGGATCGCGCATCCGCGTGCCTTCCAGCAGTTCCTGGTTGAGCTTGAAGATGCCTGAGTTGGAATGGAAGGCGCCGCCGCCCTCATATTGCCAGCAGCCGGTAACCGCGGCGATCGAGGCCGCGGCATGCATGTTGACCGAACCGTTGCGCTGCCGCGAAAAACCGTAGCCGAGGCGGAAGTAGGTCTTCTTCGTCGTGCCGACGAGACGGGCGAAGGCCTCGATTTCGTCGACAGAAAGCCCGGTGATATCAGCCGCCCATTGCGGCGTCTTTGTGCTGAGATGCGCTTCCAGACCGTGAGGATCGTCGGTGTATTGTTCCAGATAGGCGCGGTCGGCCATGCCGTCACGGAACAGCACGTGCATCACCGCGCAGGCCAGCGCGCCGTCGGTGCCGGGCTTCAGCACCAGGCCGAGATCGGCCTGCTTCATCGTTGCATTTTCGTAGACGTCGATGACGACGATCTTGGCGCCGCGTTCCTTGCGCGCCTTGATGGCGTGGGTCATGACGTTGACCTGCGTGACCACGGCGTTGGTGCCCCAGATCACCACGCAGTCGGACTTTGCCATTTCGCGCGGGTCGGGGCCGCGCAGCGCGCCGGCGCCCATCATCCAGCCGGTCCAGGCCAGATTGGTGCAGATCGAGCCGAAGAAGCCGGAATATTTCTTGGCGTGCCTGAGCCGCTCGATGCCGTCGCGCTGCACCAGACCCATCGTGCCGGCATAGTAATAGGGCCAGACCGTCTCCGAGCCATATTTTGCCTCGGCGGCTATGAACCTTTCGGCGACGAGGTCGAGCGCCGCCTCCCAGCTGGATTCCTTCCAGGCGCCCTCGCCCTTGCCGCCGGCTCGGATCAGCGGCTTCAGCAGGCGGTCGGGATGATGGACGCGATCAGCGTAACGGGCGACCTTGGCGCAGATGACGCCGGCCGTATAGCTGTTGGCCTTGGCGCCATGGACGCGACCGATGCGCTTTTCATCGAGCAGCTCGACCTCGAGCGCGCAGGTCGACGGGCAATCATGCGGACAGGCCGAATGGCCGATTCTGAGCTTCGCGTGCTGATTCATGGGAGCAAACTAGTCGTTTATGGCGGCGGCGTGTAGGGCCAGTTACCCGCCATCAATGCGCTTGAGCAAGGCGTTGTAGGCGCCGCATTTCGGGCAATGTATGTGGCGCTCGACATGCGATGATCCGGCTCCGGCGTCGATGACCAGCAGATTGCCGTCTCCACACTCAGGGCATTTTGCGACAGCTTCGGAATTGACAACCAAAACCTTGGCAACTTCGATCCAAAGTTTTGTCGACATCGTCCTACTCCGCCGTGCCTTCCTCGTACTCCGCCGACATCGACAGCCATTTTTCCTCATGGCCGGCCAGCTGTTGCGCAAGTTGTGAGCGCTCCTTGGCCAGCCTTGTCGCGGTCGACGGGTCCTTTTCGTAGACGGCCGGGTTGGCGAGTTCGTCCTCGATCAGGTCGATGCGCTTGCGGAGGCGGTCCATCAGCGCTTCGGTGGCGCGGATTTCCTTGGCCAGCGGCTCGAAGGCGGCGCGGCGCGCGGCCGCATCGCGGCGGCGGTCGGCCTTCGACGCTTTGTCCGCCTCGCGCTTGCCGCGGCGGTCGCCGGAGACGCCGGTGACCAGTGTCTTGTAATCCTCGAGATCGCCGTCATACGGATTAACCGCGCCGTCCTTGACCAGCCAAAGCCGATCGGCGGTCGCTTCGAGCAGATGGCGGTCGTGCGAGATCAGGATGACCGCGCCGGGAAAATCGTTCAGCGCATGGATCAGCGATTCACGGCTGTCGATATCAAGATGGTTGGTCGGCTCGTCGAGGATGAAAAGGTTCGGCCCCTCGAAGGCCGACAGGCCCATCAGGAGCCGCGCCTTCTCGCCGCCGGACAGATCCTTGGCCGCGGTATTCATCTTTTCGGTGGTCAGGCCGAACTGGGCGACGCGGCCGCGCACCTTGGATTCCGGCGCGTCCGGCATCAGCCGGCGGACGTGTTCATAGGCGTTTTCATCGGGCCTGAGGTCGTCGAGCTGGTGCTGGGCGAAGATTGCCACCTTCAGCCCGGGCGCCACAGTCATGGAGCCGGTCTCCGGCTTCAGCCGGCCGGCCAAAAGCTTGGCGAAGGTCGACTTGCCGTTGCCGTTGGCGCCGAGCAGCGCGATGCGGTCGTCGGCATCGATGCGCAGCGTCATCTTCTTCAGGATCGGCGCACCCTCGGCGTAGCCGACATTGACGTTGTTCAGCGCAATGATCGGCGAGGCCACCGTCTTCACCGGCTCCGGAAAGGAGAACGGCCGCACCGTGTCGTTCACGATCGCGGCGATCGGCTTCATCTTCTCCAGCGCCTTGATGCGCGACTGCGCCTGCCTCGCCTTCGATGCCTTGGCGCGGAAGCGCTCGACAAAGGATTCCATGTGCTTTCGCGCGGCTTCCTGCTTGACGCGGCCCTTCTCCTGCAATTCGCGCTGCTCGGTGTATTGGCGCTCGAACTGGTCGTAGCCGCCGCGCCAGAAGGTCAGCTTCTTCTGGTCGAGATGAACGATCGAATTAACGGCGCGGTTGAGCAGGTCGCGATCGTGCGAAATCAGCAGCACGGTATGCGGATATTTCGACACGTAGTTTTCCAGCCACAGCGTGCCTTCGAGGTCGAGATAATTGGTCGGCTCGTCGAGCAGCAGCAGATCGGGCTCGGCAAACAACACGGCGGCCAGCGCGACGCGCATGCGCCAGCCACCGGAGAAGGACGAGGCCGGGCGCCGCTGCGCGGCATCGTCGAAGCCGAGGCCGGCGAGAATGGTGGCCGCGCGTGACTCGGCCGAGTGCGCATCGATATCGGCCAGCCGCATGTGGATGTCGGCGATGCGGTGCGGGTCGGCCGCCGTCTTTTCCTCTTCGAGCAGCGCACTCCGTTCGAGGTCGGCCTTGAGCACGATCTCGATCAGCGGCTCCTCGGTGCCCGGCGCTTCCTGCGCCACCTGGCCGATGCGCGTGTTCTTGGGCAGGCTGATCGAGCCGGTCTCGGAGGCGAGGTCGCCGGTGATCGCCTTGAACAGGGTCGTCTTGCCGGTGCCGTTGCGGCCGACAAGGCCAGCCTTGCTACCGGCCGGCAAGGTCAGTGAGGCATGGTCGAGAAGCAGGCGTCCGGCCATGCGGAGCGAAAGGTCGTTGATGATCAGCATGGCCGGGCTTTTGCACGGGACAACCATGCTTCGCAAGGGCTTGAGCCCCGGTTCGCCGCATAAGCCGCGAAAACCGACAAAGCTGGTGATGTCGACCCCGCGCGCCGCGACTTCCCGCAAAACGCAAAAAGAACCCGCTATCCTGAGGGGGGACAAGGAGAGCGGGCTCTTTCGTGAACGGCGGCCTTGGGAGCGTCCGATCGACATCCAAACACGCAGCAGCTTGGTTTGTTCCATGGGAAGAATGAACTATGTGATGAACAAACGCTGCTGTGGCCGGCAGGTTTGTCCACAGGGGCGTGCCGTCTGTACGCTATCGACCATGACGCTGCGGAAAGACTCGGCTATCCTTGGATGTGCGGCGGGCCTGATCTCCGCCTGGCCGGCGCCATCAGCTTCCTCCCAAGCGGCGCCGGCCACCTTCCTTGACCGGCGCCGACGCCATTTGAGGCGGTCATTGTTTCGGCGGCGTGCCGGGCTGATCGCCGCCGGTCGTCGACTTCGGCACCGGATTCTTGTCGACCTGCGGGTTCTGATCGACCGTGTCGCCAGGGGCCTTGGTCGGCTGGATGTTGTTGTCGCAACCCGCAACAGTCAGAGCTGCCATAAGCAGCAGGATTGAGCGCTTTTTCATCGCAGTCTCCTCTCGCCCGACAACGAGGCGTCGGCGATTTGGTTGCGCGGCCGGTGTCGTTCCTGCATTCGCCAGGGGGCCCGGGAACAAAATGCCGCGTCTCCGGTTGCTGCACAATCAATGGAGGAAGGCATGATCCGTCTGCTCATCGCCGGGGCAATCGTCTATGTCGCCTATCGCGTCGCCAAGAAAGTGATCGACGAGGTGCCCGACGATTTTGATCCGCTGCTGCTGCCGCCGCCACAGGACGATCGCGAGGCGCTGCGGCGGCAATCGGCAAGGATGGGCGTCGAGCCCGAGCGTTAGTCGACAGGCCTGCCCGCAAGGCTTCTTCGTTCACGAGCCCTATTCCGGCTCCGCAAACCGTTGCGAACAAAGCAGAAACGATGCTTGATGGGCGATGAACCTCGCCGCCCGTGATTCGTCCTTCCAGCCGGCCTATCTGGCGAAGCTCAACGCCGAGCAGCGGCTTGCCGTCGAACATGGCGACGGCAAGATCGCCGGGCCGTTGCTGGTCATCGCCGGCGCCGGCTCCGGCAAGACCAACACGCTGGCGCACCGGGTCGCGCATCTGATCGTCAGGGGTGCCGACCCGCGCCGCATCCTTTTGATGACATTTTCGCGCCGTGCCGCGGCGGAAATGGCCAAGCGGGTCGAGCGCATCGCCGGCGAGGTGCTGGGGCGCGATGCCTCGGTGATCACCGATGCGCTGAGCTGGGCCGGCACGTTCCACGGCATCGGCGCCAGGCTGCTGCGCGATTATGCGCTGGAGATCGGTCTCGATCCGGCCTTCACCATCCACGATCGCGAGGATTCCGCCGACCTGATGAACCTCGCCCGCCACGAGCTTGGGTTTTCGAAGACCGAAGCCCGCTTCCCGACCAAGGGCACCTGCCTGGCGATCTATTCGCGCGCCGTCAACGCACAGGCGCCGCTCGGCGAGGTGCTGGGTTCGGTGTTCCCGTGGTGCGCCGGCTGGGCCGAACAGCTGAAGCAATTGTTCGCCCGATATGTCGAGGCCAAGCAGGCGCAGAACGTGCTCGATTACGATGACCTGCTGCTCTACTGGGCGCAGATGGCCGGCGAGCCGGAAATCGCCGCGCATCTGGGTGCACGTTTCGACCATGTGCTGGTCGATGAATACCAGGACACCAACCGGCTGCAGGCCTCGATCCTGACGGCCCTCAAGCCCGACGGATCGGGGCTGACGGTGGTCGGCGACGACGCGCAGTCGATCTATTCGTTCCGCGCCGCGGAAGTGCGCAATATCCTGGATTTTCCGAAGCAGTTCGCGCAGCCGGCCGAGGTCGTCATGCTGGAGCGCAACTACCGTTCGACCGAGACGATCCTGGCGGCGGCCAATGCGGTGATCGGCGAAGCGTCGGAGCGTTTCACCAAAAATCTCTGGACCGAGCGCAAATCGGCGGAAAAGCCGAAGCTGGTCAGCGTGCGCGACGAGACCGAGCAGGCGAGCTATGTCTGCCAGGCGATACTGACCGAACGCGAGGCCGGCACTGTTCTCAAATCACAGGCGGTGCTGTTTCGCGCCTCGCACCATAGCGGCCCGCTGGAGATCGAGCTGACGCGCCGCAACATCCCCTTCGTCAAGTTCGGCGGGCTGAAATTTCTCGATGCAGCTCACGTCAAGGACTTGCTGGCCGTGCTGCGCTTTGCCGAAAACCCGCGCGACCGCGTCGCCGGCTTTCGCGTGCTGCAACTTCTGCCGGGCATCGGCCCTTCGGCCGCCAATGCGATCGTCGAGACCATGGCAAATTCGCTCGACGAGACGATGGGGCTTGCCCGCTATCGGCCGCCGCAGCGTGCCGCCGACGACTGGCCGGGTTTTGTCGCGCTCTATAGCGGCCTGCGCGCCGGCGCGCAAAAATGGCCGGCCGACATCGAACAGGTCAGGCTCTGGTACGAGCCGCATCTGGAACGTATCCACGAGGATGCAACGACGCGCCGGGCCGACCTCCTGCAGCTCGAGCAGATCGCTTCCGGCTATGCGTCGCGCGAGCGCTTCCTCACCGAGCTGACACTCGATCCGCCGGACGCGACCAGCGACGAGGCTGGCCCGCCGCACCGCGACGAGGATTATCTGATCCTGTCGACGATCCATTCGGCCAAGGGCCAGGAGTGGAAGAACGTCTTCGTGCTCAACACCGTCGACGGCTGCATCCCGATCGATCTCGGCGTCGGCAGCAAGGAGGACGTCGACGAGGAGCGGCGGCTGCTCTACGTGGCGATGACGCGGGCCAAGGACAGCCTGCACATGGTCATGCCGCATCGCTTTTTCGTCCACGGCCAGGCGGCGCGCGGCGACCGCCATGTCTATGCCTCGCGCACGCGCTTCATCCCGCGCTCGATCCTAGGCGCCTTCGAACAGCTGGCTTGGGCCAGCGTCCAGGCCAGAGACGATCCGCGCCGCCAGCCGCAGGTACGTGTCGACCTCGGCGCCCGCATGCGCGGCATGTGGAAATAGGCACCTGCCTCGACGTCGGCGCTGCTCGCCCGGCGACCGCTCCCGGAGCCGGCGAAAAAACAATCCCGGCAACATGGAACCTCGCGCCGTGATCCGCGTTTCTGCCCGACCCCCAGACCGGAGAACGGCGTCCGCCGTGACCTCCGCCCATTCGAGAGGCCAGAATGCACGACAGGACGTTTTCCACCCCGGTCGCCCTAACCGTTGGCGCCGGCTACAAGCGTACGATCGCTTCGTTCTCCGAGATGCACGAATTCCTGACCGAGTTCCCGCCTTCGCGCCGCCGGCTGAGCTATGGCGCCGCGGTGAAGGCCTGCGAGGCGGCACGTGCCGGCGATATCTCGGCCGAAGCGGCACGCGACGCCCTGATCACCTTTGCCGTAACGGCAGGCATCCTCTGGCCGGCCGCCCAGCCGGCGGTCTCGGTCAAGCCGGTCGCCCGGGGCCTCGGCGGCTACGCCGCCTGACAGAAACGACCATCAATGGACCGTCATCGGGCCGCCGCCCGGCGGGTCGCCCGCTGCCGCGGTTTCGAAACTGACCTGATCGCGGCCGTTCGATTTGGCCCTGTAAAGGTGCTTGTCCGCCACCACGAACATCTCGGCGTAGGTGGTCGGCCCGCTGAAGGCGACGCCGCCGATGCTGACCGAGAGAGGACAGGGCCGGCCGCCAGGCGAGAACTCCGCCTCACGGACGCGCCGGCGAATTGTCTCCGCCACCAGCCAGGACTGCGAAGGATCTGCGCCGGGAAGGAAGACCGCAAATTCCTCGCCGCCGATCCGGCCGACGATGTCGGCGCCGCGTAGCTGGCCCTGGATTGTCTTGGCGATCAGCTTGAGCGCCTGGTCTCCGCAGTCGTGGCCGAGGCGGTCGTTGACGGATTTGAAATGATCGGCATCGACGATCAGCAAGGCTCCGGCATTGACGACGGAATGGCTGCGGGCCTGTTCGAGATAGGCCTCGACGAGCATGGAAAATGCACCCCGGTTGAATACCGCCGTCAGGCTGTCGGTCGCCGCGACGACGGCCAGTACCTTCTGCGCGATCGCCAGCTGGCGCATTTTCCACATGAGGAAGAAGAAGAACGAGCTGGCCAGGACAAGCGGCAGCAGCAGGTCTGTGAGCTGCGCCCGCCACAGCGCTTCCGGCGACAAATATGGGAAATTAAAGGAATCGACGAGGAATGCGGCTGCAATGCAGACCGCCGTGCCCGCGACGGTAACGGCCACGACCCTGCCCCAGCTCGTTGGGGACAAATCGATCTGCATGCTTTTGCTCCTGCTTCAGCAGGCTACCTTGAAGCAACAGCGCAAACGAAGTCCTAAGACTTTGCTTTCAATTCGATCGCAGTCGAAGCGAACCAGCCGTCGAGATGGCGGCCAGATAAGAAGATCGGTCCTAAATCAGCTGCCGTCTGATGCTCATCCGCGTTACCGCGGTCACAAGAATGGCGCCGATCATGAAATAGATGGTCGCGACAATGTCGCCCTGGTGGAAATAATAACCGGAGTTGAGAAGCGCCAGGACCACGGCGAAGAACGCCACGAGGCGCAAGGGTTCATTGGGCATGCGTGCCAATTCTCGCTGTTGCTGCTGAATGCTGCTGAAGCGGCCGCCCTCACGACCATCCGCTCCATAAAATGTTTTGGCGCGTTTTGCAATCTCGGCAGATCGCCCTCTATCCACCGTCCGCTTCACCAGCCGCCCCAGGTTCAGGCGAAAGCCCTGCCCTCCTCGCTGCGCTGGAACATCGTCAGGTCCAGTCCGAGGCTTGGCTTGCCCAGAATGGTCAGGATCGCATGCGCCTGGCCGCGGTGGTGGGTCTGGTGGTTGAAGAAGTGGTCGAGCGCCGGCGCCAGCCGCTGCGAGACGGTGCGCATATCCGAGACGGTCATGTAGGAGAAGCGGCCCGACAGCGCCTTGTCGCTCAGGCCGTCGACCCAGTCGATGATCCGTTTGTCCTCGGCCTCGCGCGCCAGCCGCAAGCCTGGCAAGGCGCGGTGCAGGACCGTGTCGAGCCTTGCCGGCGCGTCGCCCTCGCCGGTGAAGCGTTTCATCCAGATACGGTCGGCTGCCAGGAGGTGGTTGAGCGTTCCCATCATAGAACCGAAGAAGACGCCGACATTGCGGTCGAACTCTTCCTCGTCGAGATCGGCGGCGGCATCGTAGATGCGGCCGTTGGCCCATTGATTGTAGGCCGCAAACATCCTGAAATGCTGTTTCATTTTCTCCCGACCTGCGAGACCCCCTGCGCGGGTCCGTTTCGGGCATAGTTAGACTGCAAGGACGCTGCCGCCAATGACCATTCTGCTCTATGACCTTGTCGGACGCGATGCCGCCCGCCCATTCAGCCCACATTGCTGGAAGGCGGCGATGGCGCTGGCCCACAAAGGGCTCGACATCACCAGCGTGCCGACCCGTTTCGTCGAAGTGCCGAAGGTGGAAGGCGGCGTCTCGAAGCTCGTTCCGGTGATCCGCGACGGCGAGACGGTGGTCGCCGATTCCTTCGCCATCGCGCTCTATCTCGAGGAGACCTATCCCGAGCGGCCGACGTTGTTTTCCGGCGACGGCGGCAAGGCGACGACGCGCTTCATCGAACGCTGGTCGCAGCTGACCATCCATCCCTACGTCACCACCGCTGCGATACTGGACCTGCACGCTATGCAGGATGAGGCGAACGCCGCCTATTTCCGGCAGAACCGCGAGCAGCGCTTCGGCAAGCGCCTGGAGGCGGTTTACGCCACCCGCGACGCTGGGCTCGCCGGCTTCCGCGCCTCGCTGGAGCCGCTGCGCTCGATGCTTGGCTATCAGCCCTTCATCGGAGGCCGGTCGCCGCTATTTGCCGACTACATCGTCTTCGGCGCGCTGCAATGGGCGCGCATCGCCACGCCCTACCGGCTGCTCGACGACAGCGATGTCGTGGCGCAATGGTTCGAACGATGCCTCGATCTGCATGGCGGCCTCGGCCGCAACGTCGCGGCGGCAGCGATCGCCCCGCTCGAGAGTTGAAATCGGCAGTTTTTATCGGAGGCGCCACATTTTGTTCTTGCTTTGTGCCGGAAGCTATGCTACTAATCTCGATATGGTGATGATTCGCACCGACGCCCGCCCGGCCTGCCGAGGCGGGTTTTGTTTTGCCGATCGAGGTCCAACGGCGTAGATCGCGGCGATGTCGTCCGGCCTTAGCTGAAAGTTGCCAGCCGGCGAAATGCGACAATGCGGGTAGACGAAGTGTCGCTCGAAGCGCCTCATCAGCGCCTGGATCGAAGCAAACAAGACGAACATCCGGCGAACCGGGCAATCACAACAAAGGCAACGCGCCATGACGGCAAACCCAGAGTTCCCGGCCGATTTTCGCGCTGCGCTCGCCAACCTTTTCCTGTGGCGGCGCGACGTCAGGCGGTTCAAGCCGACGCCGCTCCCCGATGGAGCGCTGGAGCGGCTGCTCGAGCTTGCCAGCGCCGCGCCGTCCGTCGGGCTGAGCCAGCCCTGGCGCTTCGTCGTCGCCGAGAGCGAAGCATGCCGCGCCGCCGTCAGGGCCTGCTTCGAGCGCTGCAACGCGGAGGCACTCCAAACCTTTTGCGGTGAACGCGCCGCCCTGTATTCGCGCCTGAAGCTTGCCGGCCTGAATGAGGCGCCCTGCCAGCTTGCGGTTTTCGCCGACCGCGCAACCGAGCAAGGGCATGGGCTCGGCCGCCAGACCATGCCAGCCACCATAGACTATTCGGCTGTCATGGCGGTCCACACGATGTGGCTGGCGGCGCGAGCCGAAGAAATAGGCATGGGCTGGGTCTCGATCCTCGATCCGGCCGAGATGGCGACGATCCTGGACGTGCCGCCGGAGTGGACACTGATCGGTTACTTCTGCATCGGCTACCCCAGCGAGAACCACAGCGTGTCGGAACTGGAGCGGGAAGGCTGGGAAACCCGGCGGCCGTCTATCGTGACAAGGCGGTAGTGGAATGGCGGCGCTGCGCGGGGAAGAATGACTCCTCCCTGCAGGGCTGTGGATGTCATGGATGGTTTCGCCGATCGTCAGCATTGCCAGCGAGACACCATGGCAAAGCCAGTAGTGACGGGCTTGACCTGAGGAAGGGCATAGAATGTTTCGCTTCGACATGCAGGCCGAGATCTGGGTCTATCCGGGCAAGGGCGGCTGGCATTTCGTGACGCTGCCGCCGGAGCTTGGAGCCCGGATCAAGACGGCGATGGTGGGGATGGCAAGGCCCTGGGGCTCGCTTGGCGTGGAAGCCGTCGTCGGCCAGACCAGATGGCGGACATCGCTGTTTCCCGACAAGAAATCCGGCAGCCTGCTCTTGCCGATCAAGACCGCGGTGCGGGTTCGCGAAGGCCTCGGGGCTGGCGACACGGCCAACCTGACGATCGAGATGCAGTTATGACGACGTTGGGTCAGGCTGACGACGACGCGCTATAGCCCAGTCGGTCGGATCCAAAGTGGGTACCGGTTGTCGGAAAATCCGATGCTCAACAAAAAGATGAGCGGCGGCATGGTTCGACTTGAAAGTCCGCCGCCCCAGCGCAGAAATGCGCGCTGCACCGGCCTCCCCTTGGCAAGGCGGCGGGCGGCTTGTATAGAGCCCGCCACCCTCAATTCCACTCTCCATCACAAGGACGATCCCATGGCGCTCGAACGCACCTTTTCCATGATCAAGCCCGACGCGACCCGTCGCAATCTCACCGGCGCTATCACCAAGATACTGGAAGATGCCGGCCTGCGCGTCGTCGCTTCGCGCCGGGTGTGGATGAGCCGCCGCGAGGCGGAAGGTTTCTATGCCGTCCACAAGGAGCGTCCGTTCTTCGGCGAGCTGGTCGAGTCCATGTCGTCGGGCCCGACAGTCGTGCAGGTACTGGAAGGCGAGAACGCCATTGCCAAGAACCGCGAAGTGATGGGCGCCACCAATCCGGCAAGCGCCGCCGAAGGCACCATCCGCAAGCTGCACGCGCTGTCGATCGGCGAGAATTCCGTGCATGGTTCCGACGCGACGGAAACCGCCGCGCAGGAGATCAAATACTGGTTCTCGGACACCGAGATCGTCGGCTGAGCCGGCATCCCGAACCCCATCAAAGAGGCCGGCGCAACGTCGGCCTTTTTTGCTAAAGCGCGTCGCGTTCGACCGGTCTCATGCGACGCGTTTCAGGTTTCTTGTCTTGATGCATGTCGTTATCGCAAAACCGCTGCACAGTTTTGCGCGACATGCAGTAGCGGACATTTCAGCTTCAGGCTCCTCGACGGGTCACGGGTGCGTTAAGCTCGGAGGGGCGGATCAAACGCGGTCCCGACAATGGAGCCGACCAGGCCATGACCAGCACCATTCCCGGTTTCTTCCAAGGCACCGAAATGCCAACCGGCGGCTGGTGGGAAGCGCTGTGGCCCGAGCCTGCCAGTGTTCTGGCGGCAGTCGGCATGAAGCCCGGCACGGACGTGGTCGATCTCTGCTGCGGCGACGGCTGGTTCACGCTGCCAATCGCCAGGGTCGCCCGTCATGTAATCGCTATCGACATTGATGCCGATCTGCTCGAAGTCGCCAGGCGGCGGCTGGCCGAAGGAGGCGCGAGCAATTGCGAGTTTTTGGCGGGCGACGCCTATGAACTTGCCAGGCTGGTGCCTCAAACCGTCGACTTCGTCTTTATCGCCAACGCTTTCCACGGCGTTCCGGATCGGCCGCGGCTTGCCCGCGCCGTGCGCGCGACGCTTGGCCCTGCCGGTCGTTTTGCCATCGTCAACTGGCACCAGTATCCGCGCGAGCAGACCACGGTCCTGGGCGAGCCGCGCGGGCCAAAGACCGAGCTCAGGCTGTCACCCGAACAGACCACCGCGTCGGTGGAAGCGAGCGGGTTCAAGCTCGCCGAGCTGGTTGATGTGCCGCCCTATCACTATGGCGCGGTATTCAAACTCGCGACGAATTGAGAAATATCGCATGAGATGCGGCATCGTCGCCCGATACATGTCGCCCGCCGCCCCCTAGCGGCGGGTTCTGCCAGTCTATTTCGCCTCGCGTTCCTTCACGTTCGCATGTTCGTTCGCCGCTTCCGTGTCGGTGGACGGGGTCTTGGTCTCTTCACCTGAAAACGGGCTGCCCTGCCCCGGTGCGAGATCGCCGCTATGGCCGGCCTTGTTGGTCTGGAACGGTTGGCTGTCCGCTTTGAGACCGTGGTCAAGAGCATTGACGAGATGGTCGTCCGCTTTGGCAAGGCCGGTAAAGGCAAGGAGCGATGCACCGGTTGCGGCAAGGATAAGCGTGTGCGTTTTCATGTCTGGACTCCTTTGAGTTAAGGCCAGAACGAGCCGCAGCCATTCTGGCGGCTTCAACGAAGGGACAACGTCCCTTTTGCCTTACCCGCCATTTTTATGTGGAACTAACGCGCCCTCTGCCCGGCCTATTCCCGCTGAAACACAACGTGATCGGCATGCGGCTGCCGCGCGGGCCAATCGGCGCGGACTAAGCGCTAGCTCGCGGCGTTGAAGCGCAGGATGTCGCGGCCGTCTCTGTCGGCGATGACAAGCTTGCCGGCGTCGACGTGGTAGGATGCTGCTTTGGCCAGCGCCTCGAACAGCGCCTTTTCCTCGGCCATGACCTGAGGCGCGCAGGCCTTGAAGGTCGAGCCGATGTCGCTGACAGCGATCGTCGAGCCGTTTATCCTGGCGGTGGCGAAATAGACGTTGCAAGGGCCGCTGCCGCCGGCCTTGCCGGCTTCGCTGATGCGGAATGTCGCCCGTGGCTCGGCAATCACGCCGATGCCGTCGATATATTCGACCAGCCAACTTTGGCCGAACACGGAGGCTGCCGCCGGCTCGTCGCCCGGCGCCGCCATTTTCAGCATGATGGTCTGTGGCGCGTCGCTGAGCGGGTCGACCTGGAGGCGCGTATCGGTGACGAATAGCAGCCGGTCATCGACAGTGATGCGCGCCTGCAGCGCGTAGGTCATATCAGGCCGGATCACCCGCGGATCGAAGCTGATCTCGAACTTGATCGGCACCTGGCCGGCCGGCACCACCTTGCGCTCACCGATGATTGCGACCGGCGCGTCGGCCAGCGACACGTCGGCAAGCTGCACGGAAAGCACGGCATTGGGCGGCAGCGCGATGCGCTCGCGATACATCACCTCGCCCTTGAGGGTCTTTTCGGCAGCCGCAGAACGATCCGGGACGGCCAGGATGCCGACGGCCAGCGGCACCAGTCCGAAGATGAAGAACTCGGCGATCCTGTCCAGCATGATCCTGCTCCCCTTCCGGCAAAGGGTCTCGCAGGATTACGGTCAATGAATGGCTGTCGCGGGATTTATTCGGACGGCGGCTGCTTCCAGCGGCTCGCCGCCTTGTCGTCGGCATCCTTGGCATCGACCCAGCCGCCCTCGGAACCGTCGCTATGGTGTTCCTTTTTCCAGAACGGCGCCCGTGATTTCAAATAGTCCATCAGGAAATTCGCGGCCTCGAACGCCGCCTGCCGGTGGGCGGAAGCCGCCACTACCAGCACGATGTTTTCGCCGGGCGCGATCTTGCCGTGGCGATGGATCGCGGTGAGCCCCTGCAGCGGCCAGCGCTCGATTGCCTCGCCGGCGATGCGGGATATCTCGGCTTCCGCCATGCCGGGATAATGTTCGAGCTCGAGCGCCGAGAGCCTGCCTTGCTCGTCGCGGCAAAGGCCGGAGAAGGTCACCACAGCGCCGATATCGTTGCGACCCCTGGTCAGCCTGGCGATCTCGGCGGCGACGTCGAAATCCTCCGCCTGGATGCGCACGACCGGCACCACCGCGGACATGGTTCAGCCACCGGTCATCGGCGGGAACAGCGCGATCTCGCGCGCGCCGGCGATCTTCTCGCGGTGCTCGACATGTTCCTGGTTGATGGCGACGCGGATCACGTCAGGATATTGCAGCGCGTTCTCGTACTCCTCGCCGCGCGATTTCAGCCAGCGCAACAGGTCGGCGACCGTTTCGATGCCGGCCGGCAGTTCGACCTCTTCCTCCGGTCTGCCGATCCGCTCGCGCACCCAGGCGAAATAGATGAGCTTCGTCGACATTTTATTCATCCATGATGTGCTTGAGGCCGGCGCGGAAATAGTCGTAGCCGGTGTAGAGCGTCACCAGGGCTGCGATCCACAGCAGCACCAGCCCGGTCTGGGTGGTCAGCGGGAAGATCTTGTCGCCGGCGGGACCTGCAAGCAGGAAGGCGATGGCGATCATCTGGATGGTGGTCTTCCATTTGGCGAGCTGCGTCACCGGCACCGAGACCTTCAAGGCCGCCAGATATTCGCGCAGGCCCGAGACCAGGATCTCGCGGCACAGGATGATGATCGCCGCCCATAGCGACCAGCCGGCGATGCCGGCATGGCGGTCGGTGTCGGCGGCAAGCAGCAGCAGGCAAGTGGCGACCAGCAGCTTGTCGGCGATCGGGTCGAGCATCTTGCCGATGTTGGAGGTCTGCTGCCAGGCGCGCGCCAGATAGCCGTCGAAGTAATCGGTGATCGAGGCGAGCAGGAAAATGATGAGCGCCGACCAGCGCGCGAAGTCGCTCGATTTCAGATGGCCTTCCAGGAAGAAGCACAGCACCACCAGCGGCACCGCCAGGATGCGGGCGTAGGTGAGCATGTTGGGCAGGTTGAACGCGCGCTGGGACATGTTTTGGGAACTCTTTCTGCCTGCTTAGTCAAATCAGAAGCGAATGTGGGGGGTCAACAGGCCAGAATCGATTAGCCAGCCGAAATATCGGCAATAGGTCTTAGCTCTCGTGAAAATGATTGTAGACCAATTTCGCCACCTGCTCCGAAATGCCGTCGACCTTGACCAGGTCCTCGACGGCGGCACGGCTGACCGCCTTGGCCGTACCGAAATGCATCAGCAGCGCGCGCTTGCGGCCGGGGCCGATGCCGCTGATCTCGTCGAGCGGGCTCTTGACCATCTCCTTCTTGCGGCGGGCGCGGTGCGAACCGATGGCGAAGCGATGGACCTCGTCGCGCAGCCGCTGGACGAAATAGAGCACCGGATCGCGAACGGGCAGCGAGAATGGGGCCTTGCCCTTGACGAAGAAGCGTTCGCGGCCGGCATCGCGGTCCTGACCCTTGGCGATGCCGATGGCCACGACGCGGTCCTCGATGCCGAGATCGGCGAGAATCTTGCGCACCGCCGTCATCTGGCCCTGGCCGCCGTCGATGAGGATGACGTCGGGCCAGGCGGGGAAGGCGCCCGCGTCCTCGATATCGTCGCCCGGTTCGGTAGGGCTCGCCTCGTCCGCGCCCTCGGTTTGCGGGGCGTCACCATGTTCCTTCAACAGCCGCGAGAAGCGCCGCTGCATCACCTCGCGCATCATGCCGAAATCGTCGCCCGGCGTGATCTCGGTCGAGCGGATGTTGAACTTTCGATACTGGTTCTTCACAAAACCTTCCGGCCCGGCGACGACCATGGCGCCGACCGCGTTGGTGCCCATGATGTGCGAGTTGTCATAGACCTCGATGCGCACCGGCGGCTTTTCCAGGCCGAAGGTCTCGGCAAAGCCAGTGAGCAGCCGCGCCTGGGTCGAGGTTTCGGCGAGCCGCCGGCCGAGCGCCTCGCGCGCGTTCTGCAGCGCGTTGTCGGTCAGGTCCTTCTTCTCGCCGCGCTGCGGCACGGAGATCGACACCTTGCGGCCGGCGCGGGTGGAGAGGGCCTCCGCCAGCAATTCCTGGTCCTCGACGCCATGCGACAACAGGATGGTGCGTGGCGTCGGCTTGTCGTCGTAGAACTGCGCCAGGAACGATCCCAGCACCTCGCCGGCTTCGAGCGCCGGATCGGCCTTGGGAAAATAGGCGCGGTTGCCCCAGTTCTGGCCGGTGCGGAAGAAGAACACCTGGATGCAGACCTGGCCGCCCTCCTGATGGATGGCGAAGACATCGGCCTCGTCGACGGTCTGCGGATTGATGCCTTGATGGCTCTGCACATGCGACAGCGCCGCCAGCCGATCGCGATAGATGGCGGCGCGTTCGAAATCGAGGTTCTCCGAAGCCTGCTGCATGGCGGCGGAGATCTCCGTCTTCACCTTCTGGCTGCGGCCGGAGAGAAAATCCTTCGCCTCGGCGACAAGCCTTGCATAGTCGCCGTGCGAGATTTCGCCGGTGCACGGGCCGGCGCAGCGCTTGATCTGGAACAAAAGGCAAGGCCGGGTGCGGTTCTCGTAGAAGGAGTCGGTGCAGCTCCTGAGCAGGAAGGCGCGCTGCAGCGAGTTGATGGTACGGCCAACTGCGCCGGCCGAGGCGAAGGGGCCGAAATAGTCGCCCTTGCGCGAGCGCGCGCCGCGGTGCTTGTAAATACCGGGCGAGACATGGTCGCCGGTCAACAGGATATAGGGGAACGACTTGTCGTCGCGCATCAGCACGTTGAAGCGTGGCCGCAAGCGCTTGATGAGGTTGGCTTCAAGCAGCAGCGCTTCGATCTCGGTGCGGGTGACGACGAACTCCATGGTCGATGTCTCGCGCACCATGCGGCCGATACGGCTGGTGTGGAACCGGCCTTGCGCGTAGCTGGTGACCCGCTTCTTCAGGCTGCGTGCCTTGCCGACATAGAGCACGTCGCCGGCGGCATTCATCATGCGGTAGACGCCGGGCGCATTGGGCAGCCGCTTTACCAGCGTCTGGATCACCTCGGCGCCGACCATACCGTCGGCGTCGCCGGCATGCGGGGTCCAGTCGATGGCGGTGAAGGTAACGTCCGGACCGCTGGCTGCAGGCTCGACGACTTCCTCGGCCGCCTCGTCCTCGAGGTCGATTTCGGGCGGCAGGTCGTCGGCGCCACCGCGCGTTTTTTGTTTCTGGTCCATGGGGCTCATTCCGTCATGCCTGTCACATCGGGCGTCTGCCATGCAAGATGCTGGCCGCCGTCAAGCGCGATCATCTGGCCGGTGACCGAGCGTGCCGCCCAGAGATAACGGATAGTGGCACCGAATTCCGGCAATTCCGGGCCGCGTTTCAGGATCAGCCCGGCAATCTGGGCATCGAAATCGCTGTCGTGCTGGCGCGTGTTCTTCAAGGTCGGGCCAGGACCAATGGCGTTGACACGGATGCGGGGACCCAGCGCCTGCGCCATCATCTCGGTCGCCGCCCACAAGGTCGACTTCGACAGCGCATAGGAGAAATAACGCGGCGTCGGTCGCCAGACGCGCTGATCGATCATGTTGACGATCAGCCCCTCACTGTTCTGCGGCAAGGCCCGGGCGAAAGTCTGTGCCAACAGCGCCGGCGCCTTGACATGCATGGCGAAATGGCGATCCCAGGCCGGCCAGTCGAAATCCTCAACGCTGTCGTGCTCGAACAGCGAGGCGTTGTTGACCAGCAGCGACACCGGCCCGAGCGCCGCCGCCGCGCGACCGACCAGGTTGCTGACGGCGTCCATCTCGGTCAGGTCGGCAGCAATCACTGCGGCCCGGCCATGTCGACCAAAATGACCACTGTTGATTTCGGCCGCCAGTGCCTCCGCCTCGGCCAGCGAGCGATTGCAGTGAATGGCGACGGCAAAACCATGCGCGGCAAGATCTTCGACGATCGCCCTGCCGATCCGTTTCGCACCGCCCGTCACCAGTGCCGTCGCGGCGACCTTGCTCATCTGTCAATCCTTAATCCGATGCCGATTCCGGCCTGCCGGGATCGCGCCGGCAAATTATGGCCCGCCAAGCGTTAAATCCCATTTCCACCTGGGGCAGGATTGTGGCAAAGTGCCCGGTGGGCGTTTTGGTTCGACCGGAATTCGGGCCAGCCCGCCCGCAATATAGGGCTCTGGAGCCCTTACACCAAGCCGTGTGCAGTGCAGCACGGCGAACCTGCTGACATTCGCTGTTGCGAAGATGCAACGTCAAGGTTCTGCCTCATTCGTGCCAGGGAATGACCCAAGTTCAGGTTCGCTTCAGCCGCATTTCGACACGACATTTGGAACCGTTGAACGCCGGATCCGTTTCATCCCCCGGACGGGTTGAGGGCGCTCATAAACAACAAGCCTGTGTCCTGTGGCTTAAGGAGTAAAGAACAATGCAAGCCAATCTTAAATTTGCGCGACCGCTCGCGGTGGCGTTTGGGCTGTTCGCCCTCGGCGGAACCGCCTATGCCGCGGACGTGGTTCAGGAAGAGCCGCCGGCACCTGCCCCGATCGCAGAACTTCCGGTCGCATCCTGGGCCGGTCCCTATGCCGGTGTGAGCGTCGGCTACGGCTTCGCTGGCCACGCCAAAGCCAAAGACATTGGCGTCGACGTCGACACCAAGGGTTTTGTCGGCGGCGTCTTCGGCGGCTATAACTGGCAGCAGGAGAACTTCGTCTACGGTGCCGAAGCCGATATCGGCTACAACGGCGTCAAGGGCGACGATGCCGGCATCGAGGCCAAGGGTGGCTTCGAGGGCTCGCTGCGTGCCCGCCTCGGCTACGCTGTCACCCCGGACATCCTGCTCTACGGCACCGCCGGTGGCGCGCTGAAGAACCAGAAGATTGAAGCTGCCGGCGTAAGCGACACCAACACGCAGTTTGGCTGGACAGCCGGCGTCGGTACCGACATCAAGATCACCGACAATGTGTTCGGCCGTGTCGAGTATCGTTACACGGACTTCGGCAGGAAGGACTTCGACGGTATCGGCAAGGTCAAGTCGACCGACAATCGCGTCACTTTCGGCGTCGGTATGAAGTTCTAAGTCGTCCAAGCCACGACACGAAAAAGCCGGGCCTCGCGCCCGGCTTTTTTTGTGGCACCGGTTGGGGCCGCCCGCCCTCAAGCCGGGATGGCGGGCTTCAGCTCCGGGAATTTCTCGTCGAAGCGTGCCGCCCAGCGCGTCAGCCGGCCGCGGCCCTTTTCCCATTTTCCAGCGAAGCGCAGCGAGAGATAGCCGAGGCAGGCGCGCAATGCGATCTGGCCGAGGGTGATTTTCTTCGGCAGCTTCGGCGGGTTTGCGTTGAGCAGATCGAGCGCGTCCGAAATCTTCGTCCACTGGCGCTCGAGCCAAGGCTGGTAGACCATCTCTTCCGGCCGTGTGCGCCGCTCGTAGACCATCGACAGCGCGCAGTCGCAGATGCCGTCGGCCAATGCCTCCAGCACCTCCGCCTCGAGGCGCTTGTCGGGATTGCGCGGAAACAATGCGTTCTTCGACATCCGGTTGAGATGCTGGGTGATGGCGCGGCTGTCATGGACCGAGCGGCCGTCGTCGAGCACCAGCACCGGGATCTTGCCGAGCGGATTGGCGCCGATCAGCGCGGCCGGTCTTTCCTCGGTCTTTATCGGCACGAGATCGACGGCGATGCCGGCATGAAGTGCTGCCATGCGCACCTTGGAACTGTAGGGAGAAGTAGACGCGTAGAGCAGTCTGGGCATTGTCGATTCCTGTTTGCCGGCTACAGCTCCATATGCCCCATTGGACGCGCAAAGGATGCGGTAGCATTGTGACTTCGTGCATGACCCTCACCGAAAATCGATTCCGACAGGGGCTCGTGCATGGGCACCGTTGACCGATCATGCAGGGTTCATCAACGGCCAGAGGCGGAAAACCGCGCCGCCAGCGTACAACCATTGTCTCGCGTTCGGATGCGATGAATCGGAGGTGCGTCGGCAGACGCGAGCGCGTCGGACAATCCAGATCCGAGCAACTACCAACTAGGCCTTGCACCGAAGGTTTGGTTTTGGCAGCCACGAAAATCCCACCGGACTTCGCCGCACGGCGAAGTCCTGGGAGCTGCGAAAAGATGTCTTCCTCCCGCCTCTTTCTCGTCCTGCCCGACCGTCAGCCAGCAAGCGAGGCGCCTATTAGGCATCCCGCCATGGCTGTCTTGAGTACTGTCCCCGGCGATCGGAGAACGGCGACTACTTCTTGGCCTTCGCCTTTGCGGGCGCTGCCTTCGGCTTGGCCGCGGGCGCTGCTTTCTTCACTGCTGCGGAAGATTTCGCAGCGGCGGCCTTTGCCGGTGCTGCCTTCTTCGCAGCGGGCTTCGCCACGGCCTTTGCAGCCGGCTTCTTGGCCGGTGCAGCCTTGGCCTTGGCCGGTGCTGCTTTCTTCACGGCCGGTTTTGCCGCGGCCTTGGCGGCCGGCTTTTTGGCCGGCGCTGCTTTTGCCTTAGGCGCAGCGGCCTTCGCTTTGGCCGCGGGTGCTGCTTTCTTCACAGCAGTTGCGGCCTTTGCCGCGGCTGCTTTTGCCGGTGCTTTCTTTGCCGGTGACTTTGCCGGTGCCTTGGATGCCGGCGCTTTGGATGACTGCTTAGCCATATCATGCCCCTTCCGTTGTGCCGACGGCCGTTATTGACCCGGCGCGCATTGCATATCTGACTCGCGGCTTGCTAGCCAGCGAAGCATTAGAATGATTTTTGCAGCTTAAGTTTCGGTTACGGCGAGCGCGCGACCATTTTACCCGCGCAAAAACCGGCTGCGAATCTTTGTGTCCCGCAGCGAAGTTCTGCGACAGAAATTCTGGTCGTTCTATCTCGACCGGTCTTCTCGTCAAGCTCAGGACCTTTTCGACCAGCTTTGCGCTTCAACGTCCGACGCTCAGCGCGAACATTGTCAAGAACGAAGGCGGTCGCCCGCCTCGTCTTGTTCGAAAAGATAAACTACAGGTAAGTAGGAAGCAACGCGACGAGCACGCCGCTGCACTATCTTGCACGACGCGATGAAAGTAAGCAGACAGCTCGCATTTCTGAAGGACAGGATATCGTTCGATAGATCCGGTCGAGGCGACCGCGTGATCGAAAGCGCTTGGCCGTTCAGGCGCCGAGCGGCTCACGGCTTATCTGCAGCCGGCGCGAAGGCTCGGCCCTGTGGAGATGGACGGCGAAGGTATCCCATGGCGGCATGACCGAAATCTGCGCCAGGATGCGCCCCGCTTCACCGCGATGATAGCCGCCGTGCAGTACGACGTGGGTCAGCATTTCCTGTCGCGACATCAATGCCTTATCCCCGTCGGTGAACACGAATGCGACGGGCTCGGACAGCTGCCGCGACGAGACGGTTTCGAGATAATCGAGATACCAGCGATCGGTCGCTGCGACTGCGGCGCGAAGTTCGTCGAACGCCGGCGTGTCCTCGGTGCTATCGGCGGAGTAGCCATGGCTTGCGTCAACCAGGTGCGCCGAGAATATCCGCGACACCACATGGCTGTGATCGATGAGCCCTATCACGGCCTGCCGTTCCTTGCCGTGAACATGCGGGTCGAGACTCGCGAGCTTTTCCAGCAGTTCGTCGTTGGCCCAGGCCTGATAGGCAAACAGGCTGCGAAGCAGAGCGAGCGCATTCATGGTCGGTGTCCTTTTTCGGAAATGCGAGTATGTTGTTTATATTTTCAGGAGAATGGGCGAACGTGTCTACTCGCATTGCAAAACCGCATCCGCGCATGCGCAAACAGCCGCGCCAGGCGCGTTCCAGGGCAACCGTCGAGGCGATCATCGAGGCGGCGGCTCATGTTCTGAGCGGGCTGGGGTGGGCCGGCTTCACCACCAACAAGGTTGCCGAGACAGCAGGTGTAAGCATCGGCACGCTCTACCAGTATTTTCCCGACAAGCTTTCCCTGCTCGCTGCCGTCCGGCGCCGTCACTTCGATCATGTGCTGTCGGTCATTCGCGATTCGGCGGAAGACCAAAAGCCGCTCAGGAAATTCGCGCAGGAGCTGGTGCGCGGCATGATCGCTGCGCACAGCATTCACCCGACACTACATCAGGTGCTGCTCGACGAGGCGCCGGGCGATCGCGGCTCCAGGGCCGCCCATGCTTCGTTCCAGGCACAATACCTCAATCACTATGCGACTGCTGTCGCCACTTATCGCAAGCCAAGGAAAGGCGCCGACACGGAGGCCGTGGCGCGCGTGCTGTCGTCAGCGATCGAAGGTGTGATCCATAACGCGGCACGCCGGAACATGCTCGCCGCGCCGGAGCTGCAAAAGCAACTCGTCGAACTGATCTGCGCCTACCTATCGGGAGCAGGCCGCATCGGTCGATAGCGCATGGCACGGCGGAAGTCGGGATTTCTGTGTGTCGTTCAAACCCGGCTTACGAGGTGCGGCAAGGACGATGCCAACAATGCCGCACCTGATGCGGCCAAGAGTGTGAGGACGATCGTTCGAAAAGTCGCCTCGCTAACGCCGATGTAGAGTCTCGCGCCAAGGAGTGTCGGTATCAACATCGCCGGCGCGACGAGGGCAAACATCGGCAGCATTTCGAGCTTGATCTTTCCGGCCGCAAGATAGGCAGCCATCGTCATGGAGAGGGTCACAAGGTTGAAATTCTGGATGACAATACGCTGCCTGTCCTTTTCCCATTGGCGCAGCACGCACCACAGCGTTGGAACCGGGCCGGTGAAGCCGCCAAGTCCACCCATGATGCCGCCGACCAGACCTATTGCACCGTCTGCAACAGGACCCCCGACCGTGATGGGAGGGAGGCGAGGCGCAAAGAGCATCAAGGGACACCAAACGACCAGCAGCGCTCCGAAGACCAACTTGAACAACTGCACATCCAGCAAAGGCAGGATGGCGACACCGACCGGAATCCCGATGATCCCCCCGATCAGGAATGGCAGCAGAAGCTTGAGGTCGAAGCCCCGGCGGACGGTGACGGCGGCGATGATCTGGCCGGTGAGCGCCCCAAAGACCGCCATGGCGGCAGCAAGCTGGGGCTCCACGGTCCAAACCCAAATGGACATGGCAACCAGGCTGAAAGCGAACCCGGAAAGCCCCTGGACGAAGCCTGCAACGACCGCGCCGAGAGTAACAGTATAAACAAGCGAATCCATGTGGTGCTGTTTCCCCCGCAAAATGATCGATGTGGTCGGTTGGCGTTGACATGCATGGAAGTCTCCGATTTTCGCAACCTCGTCCGACCTTGGACCCTCAACACCAGAGAGGTATGAATGTCCTCCTTGCCGAGCTTGGCATTTGTCACATGGTTTTCGGCTGATCCCAGATCAGCCGCGGCTTTCTACGCGAATTTTGGAATTGTCTTCAGGCAAGAGCAGCATGGCTCCGGTCCGATACATTTCGCGTTCCAAGGTGAAGGGCTTGCGATCGAACTCTACCCGGCAGAAGCAACGACGCCGGAAGGAGCGGGAACGATGATCGGCTTCGAAGTCGCCAACGCAGATGAAGCTGCTTCTGCCGCCAAGGCCAACGGCTTTGGAATCATTGCGGACGTCAAGGCGACGGCTATGGGCAGACGTGTGATCGTCCGTGATCCTGATGGCCGTCAGGTGTTCCTTTTCTCGACCACCTAAGTGACGCAACAATCCGTCGGGATCGGAAGGCGCTGGTCAGCGCAGGACGCGGCACCGGCCGTTGTAGACCATCCAGCGGTCGAAGCCCGAGACGCAGAATTCGACATTGTCGCCGATCGAGGCAAAGCCCTGGCCTTCCTCGATCAGGTACCAGATGGTGCGAGCGCCGCCGTCGGAGAGGCTGACGGTGGCGCCGCAATAACGGCGGCCGATCGGCCAGGTGTCGTCGGCCGGCAGATAGCGATGCTGGTGGATGCGCTGGAAGTCGACGATCTGCACATCCGGCAGATGCGGCACGTGATGCACCTGATAGGAGAAGCGGTCGGTGATCTTGTTCAGCACCCAGGCCTCGCCGCAGACGCCGCTATCCTCGTCGGTATAGATTGCAAGGTCGGCCGCCTGGACTGCCTGGGTGACGCCAAGAGGCGCGGCCAGCGGCGTGCAAAAGGCGAGCAGTGCGGCAAGGGCGGATTGGGCGAAGCGAGTCATGGCAGCCTCTCAAGGTCGACTGCGCGCACTGTGCGGATTCGCTGACGCGCGGTCAAGCGGTTGTAGCGACCGTGGTTGTGGTGACGATGGTTGCGCTGACGGAACGGCAGGGCCGCGCCCTCAAACTACTCTCCCGCCAGCCAGTCCAGCGTCCAATGCGACGGCTGCTCAAGTGCAAGCAGCCGGTGCAGCGCCGGCAGCAGCGTCCGTAACTCGCCTTCCAGCGTGAAGGGCGGATTGACCACCACCATGCCGCAGCCGTCGAGGCTCGGCTCGACGGCGTCCGGCCTGATCTCAAAACCGATGTCGAGCAGCTTCGAAATGCCCGTCTGCTTCAGCGCCTTGCGGAAGGCGGCGACCGCCCTGCGGTCCTTGAGCGGATACCACAGCGCGTAAATCCCTCCTGGCCAGCGCCGATGGGCTCTTTGCAGCCCGTCGACCAAGCGACCGAACTCGCCCTCTTCCTCGAAAGGCGGATCGATGAGCACGAGGCCGCGCTTTTCCTTTGGCGGCAGATGCGCGCCGAGGGCCAGCCAACCGTCGAGCTCGATCACCCGGGTCTGGAAGTCGCCGTCGAACAGCGCCTTCAGCCTGGCGGCATCCTTAGGGTGCAGTTCGACCGCCGACAGCCGGTCCTGCTTGCGCATCAGGTGCCGGGCGATCAACGGCGAACCCGGATATTTTTTCACGCCGCCGTCCGGATTGAGCGAGCGGACGGCTTCAAGATACGGCGCCAGCAGTGCTGCCGCCGGCGCATCGAGGGCCGCATCGACGAGCCGGCCGATGCCGCCTTGCCATTCGCCGGTCTTTTGCGCTTCGGTCGAGGACAGATCGTAACGGCCGATCCCGGCATGGGTGTCGATGACCCGAAACGCCTTGTCCTTCTGTTTCAGATATTCAATCAGCCGGCTGAGCACGACATGCTTGACGACGTCGGCGAAGTTCCCGGCATGGTAGGCATGGCGATAGTTCAATTGGAGCCCCTGCCCCAGCGCGGCGGTGGCGGCTGCGAGTTCGGATTTTCCGGCCGGCGGCCGCCGAAACGGAATGCCAGCACCAGCCCGACCAGGCCCGCCGCCATCAGGGAAAAACCAACCGGGCGCGCCCGGCGGTCGACCTCGCCGGCCCCCGAGCGCAGGACGAGATCGACGGCCCGCATCGGAATGCCTTCGGCGTCGCCCGGACCGACGGTGAAGATGTAGGAACCAGGGGTAACGGTCGGGATCAGGCCAGCCTCGTCGCGAAAGATCCTGTCCGGCAGTTGCGGGCTGACCTGGCGCGGATTGTCGGAATGGTTGAACTGCAGCGTCGAGGCGAGCACCGTCCTGCCGCCGGTGGCGGCAGTGAGGGTCAACACAGTGCGCTGCTGCGAGACGATGCGCTCGGCTCTTGCCGTAAGGTCGACCAGCAGGCGTAGCGGCCCGTCGCGTGCGCTCAGGGGCACGGTCACCGGCTTGAACCGGCCCTGGTCGTAAACTCGCCAGGTGCCGATCTCACGGCCGGAGAAATTGGTCATCGCCCAGGGATAGACGACGCCGATGCCGGTACCGATGAGCAGTATCAGGGCGAACAGGGAGCGCATGACATCAAGACCCGGTGTTCGGCGCGATGGCGCGGTCGCGGGCGTTCTCCATTTCGTCCAGGAGCATGTCAAGGCCAAGATCAAACGTCCGGTCGAAGTCGGCGGTGCCGAAATAACGCCCGGCCGCAGCTATTTTTGGAAAATCCTGCGCCAGTTGCTCGTCGCTGACGATGGTCACGGCCGAAGGCCCCTTTGCATAGCCGGCAGTCTCGTCGAGGATGGCACCCATCAGATAATAGCCAGTGGTGCGGAACAGCCGCGCACCCAGTTCCGGTCCGAAGCCGCCGGCCTCGAACAGGCCAAGGATGCCGTTCAGCCAAGTGAGACACGTCGGCGAATTCATCCGGTAGGTTACAAGGAACGTGGCAAAGGCCGGGTGCTCACGCGCGACGCGGCGGAAATCCTGCACGGCAATGCGTAACCTTTGTCGCCAAGGGAGGTCCGCGTCGGGCATTTCGAGGGAGCCGATCAGCCGATCCACCAAGGCTTCGAAGAGATGCGCCACCGAAGGAAAGTGGTGATAGATGCTCATGGCTTCGCAGCCGAGTTCTGCCGCCAGCTTGCGCATCGAAAACCCGGCGAGGCCCTCGCTCTCGATCACCTTCAAAGCGGCATTCTCGATCATCTCGCGAGACAGCCGGCCGCGCGGTCGCTTTTTTTTGATCGATGTGTCCATGGTGCCGCTTGACAACTTACGATGTAAGGTTCATTTTCGACGTTACCTTACACCGTAAGGCCAACAAACGCCAGAGGAGAATGTCATGTCTGCCTATCGTACTCTTTCATCAACGCATTCTTCCATCCGCCGCGCCTGCCTGCTCGCCGCCACCTGTGTGCTGACCCTGGCTGCAGCTCCTTCTTATGCCGATGAGTATGACGCGACCGTCAAGGACATCCAGTCGACCATGGGCGGCGTACCGAGTTTCGTAATGCAGTTCCCGAAAGTCGGTCTGCCTGGTGCATGGGCCGAGGTCAAGGCCATCCAGCTCAGCGACAAGACGGCGCTGCCGCCGAAGGTCAAGTCGCTGATCTCGCTGGCAGTAGCGGCGCAAATCCCGTGCAACTACTGTATCTGGTCGGACACGCAGGACGCCAAGCGCGCCGGCGCCACCGACGAGGAGATCCAGGAGGCGGTCGCCGTTTCAGCGCTGACCCGCCATTGGAGCACCATCTTCAACGGCATGCAGGTCGATTTCGATACGTTCAGGAAGGAGATGGGCGGGCAGTAATGCTTTCGTTATTCGAGCGGGACGCGTTCAGACTGAATTAGCCTTCCCGCTTCGACTGTTTGTGTGATCCGCCAGCACCTCATCGATGACCCGCCACGATTTTTCCGCCTCGCGCTGGTTGCCGTCATGTCCCGAAGCGACGATCAGCGCCTTCCACAACGCCCAGCCCCGTGCGCGCGCCCAGCTGTGCTCGTCAAGGGCAATGGCGTCGCGGAACGCCTGACGGCTCTCGCCGTAAAATTCCGTCCACGCGATCACCAGATCACAGGCAGGATCGCCGATAGCCGAACTACCGAAATCGACGACCGCGTAGAGCTTGCCATCTTCGACGAGCAGATTGCCCGAGGCGACGTCGCCATGGACCCAGACCGGCGGGCCCGGGCCCCCCGCGGCCCAGGCCCGCGGCCCCCCCCCCCCCGCCGCCCCCCGGGGGGGGCGGCCGCCCCCCCCCCCCCCCCCCGCCGCGGGGGCGGCGGGGGTGGCCCCAAA